>DASYRH010000095.1:0-4860 GCA_036004585.1 Nitrososphaera sp.
TCTTTATGAATAATATGGTGTCAAATTCGGGAATAGCTCTACATTTTACAACTATGAAATAGGCTAGTTTTATGATACTTGCATCCCAAAATTTGTCGTGGATATATTAATAGCACGCAACATGAATAATTGAAAACCTTATATCACAACTTTCTTTAGAACGACCCATGAAGCGTATAGAGGCAATTATTGCTGCCGAGAAAGTAAGCGCTGTCAACGAAGCTCTAAAGAAGGCCGGAGTCGGCGGAACGACAGTTCTCGACGCAAAGGGAAGAGGGAGAGGCGAAAAGCCGCAGATTCAAACAGGCAGAGGCACAAAAAGACTGGCAGCCGAGTTTTCCGTAAGGGCGAACGTCATCACAGTGGTCGACGATTCTGAAGTCGAGAAGGTCATCAAGGCCATACTCGACACGGCAAGCACAGGCTCGTCCGGAGATGGCAAGATCTTTGTATCATCCGTGACCGATGCAGTCGATATCGGAACAAAAAAACACGGACAAGTAGCCATAGTCTAGCTCGTTTTTTTGCTAAAGAATTTTTTGGTTTCGCCCATTGTCAGCACATCGGCTGCTGCTACCTTTACCACCATTGGAAGATCGCATACCGCCTTGCCTATTGCAAGGCATTGACGCTGGGGTAAAGTCCGAACTATCGACCGAATTGTGTCATTGTCGACCAATGACACCTTGGATATCTTGTCCAGGTCGCTATCGTTTGTGAAATTGAAAAGAAAAATGTTGTCGACCTGCCGATAGATGCCGTCACTTATTGCATCGGGTTGATTTGTAATGAAAGTGGTATAGATTCCAAAGTGCCTCATCCTGGTGATGATGTCTTCCCAGTATGTCTCTCTGATGTAGAGATGGGCCTCTTCTGCGAAAAGAAAAATCGGCGGGATTGCCTGGCGCTCGAGAAGATCTACAACCTTGCTTAATACCAACTCAACCACCATCCTGCGGACCGTCGGAGGGACATTTCCCATGTTAACGATAATTGCCGCCCCCGCAGCACCACTTTTTGATATCACGTTTTCGAATCTAAATCCAGGCGAATCGTCAGCGAACAGGCGCGATGATTGGATGACGTGGTAGCGCGATACGAGAGCGTCGCGCACAAGCTCGTTGATGTTCCACGTGTTGACCGCGTTCCCAATTGCGTCAATTCCAAGCGATTGCTTGTTTTCAAGCCAGTCCCATATACGAAAGAATTCCCGAAGTGACGCCGCGGGCATGTCGAGGGCGTTCTTGAGCATTCCAGAAATGGCTGCTTTTCCGCAATAGTCTAACTTGAACCGAAGTGACTTGCCAGGCTCGAGAATGTGAATCCTATTGTGAATGGCCGACGGCGTCCGATCTTTATTCCAGCCAAGACCGCTGTATTCATTATTCAGATCAAACACTATCACAAAAGCACCGTGTTGAACGAGCGTCTTGACAAGAACCTTCGAAAGATGGGATTTGCCTGATTCTTTCTTGCCGGTAATGATATTCAGCTTGCCGTCAAAGTCCTCCGCATAGATTTCAAAGTCCTCATCGTCGCCTGCCTTCCCGATAGGAATGGGGAAAACGCCTGTCCTCCCAAGGAAGGAATCGATCTCTGCCATCGATAAACGCCTAACTTTAGATTCGACGCGGGATGGAAGCCATGCGACTTCGCTTGAGAGTCTGCCCTCGCCGTTAACTGAGGCCCGGAGCTTTGCCCGGAAGATTCGGGCATCTCGGACGAGTTTTGAGAGGATGCCTATGTTGAGCGGATCATGCAGACTTTCAACGCTTGATGCGTTTACCACCTCTTCCTTTACAATGTCTTCAATCAATGACTGCGACGACAGATATTCTTCGTCGTAGATCTGAACTATCATGCTTCTGCGCCTGTCTTCTACCAACATGTAATCTCCCTTGGCAGCCGAATCTTCCTTCATCGCGAGTAGTAGCAGTTCATTACCATCTTTTGAAAGGATTTTCATACCGAGATGGATCCGAGCAGAGTTCTCCTGATGTCGTCTGCCACAAGTTCCGTGACGTCATAATTGTTTAGCACGTGGCTTCTCAGGCAGGTGACTTCAGTTCCTGTAAATGTTGAAATGTGATGCGCCAGCCGCAGGGTTTCCGGATAACCACGTGATATTGGGTCATTGCCTACGAGCCTGCCCAAAGACTCGTCGTTGCTTCCGCCCAAGATATCTGCGCGGAGTACCGGGCCCGAGCGGTCCAACCTGACCATCGAACTTGATCCAGCTGAATTTCTAATCAGGCTCTTGACAATGACGTCCACGTCGATATATGCCGGCCCCGGCACTTTGAGGAGAGGACCCGCTGCTCTTTCGAGTGGCCTGAACCGTGTGGCCTTGCTTATCCCTATCATTGTGTTTCTGCGCAAGATGCAATCTTCTGATATTTTCCTGACGCTGCGATAGCCATCTTCAAAGACGGATCCGCGCAGGGATCCGTCCACCAGAATTGTGGAACCTACTAGGTGGCTCGCAAGTTCTTTCTGGACTGCTCGCTCTGACCTCACGCGCATGAGCCTTTTCGCCATTTCATCGTCCAATAGAACTGCCTTGGCAAGCCTGTCGTCAAGCTCGGAGTCACTCGCTGATGATTCGGTCAAGTAAAATAGAACGGGCCCAATCCGAAAATGCATTAGAGCGCGGCCGTCGATTGCAGTGGCAATTCCACATTTGACTGCATAAAGTGACCCTTCCTCCGTTTCCGCCATCTTGATACAGCTCGAATCAACCGCTGCAACCATTGTCTTATCGTGTATGGGCGTGAAAGTCGTGACGGTCCCACAGAAGTGGCTTGACTTTAGACCCCAGCCGTCATGCGGAACTAGCTTTTTGTCGTCTCGGCTAAAGATTATTCGCTTTCCTCTTAGTGCGTCAAGTTTTGGTGAGAGACACCCGCTGACCGACTCTATTACGCCAAAGTCGCCAAGACTTTGGCTTGAAAATGGCTGACCCAATTGCGTGCGCATGTTGTTCAACAATAACTGCGGGCATAACTATATTAGTGTTGTGCAACATGAACAATATGGTCAGCA
The DNA here is from genome assembly GCA_036004585.1 of Nitrososphaera sp. Lineage (GTDB taxonomy): Archaea > Thermoproteota > Nitrososphaeria > Nitrososphaerales > Nitrososphaeraceae > Nitrososphaera. Next base: position 3,043 of record DASYRH010000095.1, read on the forward strand.
ACACGTTTATCAATAGCATATGAGGGGCATATATAAAGACTTGAGCGACCGTCCCGCCGACGAGGTCAAGATAAAGCTAAAGCACGGCGATTGGGAGATTGAAATCTCTTGTGCGGAGACCAGGGTAAAGCAGGTAGTCGAAAACGTCCTTTCCAGTTTAAACTCGAAAATTGTTGACTCTACAGTTCAGAGCCAGCTCGATGCAATGCAGATAGAAATTGAGTCAATAAGGTCAAGGCGCGCGGTTGCCGGGGAATCTGATGCTCGGATAGACAACGAAAATAAAACAAAGGGAGGTATGACTTGCAGGGGTTTGCTCGATAGTCTGTGGCAGGAAGGATATTTTTCTTCAGAAAGAGCACTCGGCGAGGTCCACGAGGAACTGGGAAGAAAAGGCTACAATTACGACAGGACTGCCGTGTCACATTCACTTGCAGATATGGTTAGAGAGAACATCCTCACCAGGACTGGAACAATGAGAAATTTCCGATACATCCAGAAGCGGCCGGTGAGCGGCTAGGCCGTTTTCAGTTTTTTTGCAATGGTGGAGTTGAGCCAATGAATTCCTGCGGTCGTGATCCTGTACTTGCTCGCTTCATTTTCGTCGCGGGCGACGTGACCGGCCTTTACCATCTCTGATATCCTTGAACTTATCGATTTGGGATTGAGGGCAGTTGCCGATTGCACGTCTGCAACCTGCATAGAATCGTCCTGCAACTTACCTAGGTCCTTGGCTATTTTTGTTGCGACCAGCTGGAGAGCAACGATGTCTTTGTCAGACAGGTTAACTCCCTGCTCGGGGATGACCCTTGGACCTTCTTGGGTGATTTTAATGAGTTTAGAGTAAGTTTCGATTAGCTCAGATGCGGAATAATTGAGTAAAATCTTTCTTGCAAGGTCCATCGCCGGAACCTGCTTTGAAAGAAAATTCATGACTGATGCCATGACCGATTCTGCAGACCCGCTGAACTGGACTTTCACGTCGCCGACAGTAACGGACACACTAACACTACTCTCGGCATGGCTCATGTTTTCTGTTAGAAAAGAACTGACCTATATATTGAATTCGGACGTGCTCAGGCTGCGAGCCTCTGGCGCTCCCTGCTTTCCCGTTTCTTGTAGAGGATATAGGTGGCGATGACAAGCCCCGCTGACAGTAGGACCCAGAACAGTGTCCCTCCAATATCTGCATCAAGACCAGTGCAGGCGAATTCCCCAGTAGTGCAACCTGCGCCAAAAAAAATTCCGTTCCAAGTTGAATGTGTTAATATGGAAAACCAGCCTTTTCCAGATGCCCAGGTCCTCAGGCTGAAGAACAGAGACGGAATGACAAAAAGCAGGTTGCCAAACGAGAGGCTGTCAACTGTCAAGACATCGGTGTTGAGAAGATGGATAGCCGCCCATACAGCTCCCGTGACAAGAACGGAATACGTGTTTCCGAAAATGTAAAAGGGTATTCCAAAGAAGATGGTCTCTTCAACTGGCCCCGCTCCCAATACTTCAATCAGCGAGCGCTCGGTGGTAGGCTCTTCATGGCTTGGGATTGCCAATTCAATCACGGCCGTGCCTACCAATAATAGCGCTATCCCCAATCCGTGGTAGAAGAGGAGCATTTTTGTGATATATCCTAGTGAATTTCGACGGTACCTGGATAGCCAGGACCTTGGATGAAAGTCTGCCTTCTCATCCGCAAACCGGTCACTAGTCAAGACTTGATCCTCCAAATGCACAGCCACCAAGGTAAGCTGGTGTCACATCCAATCTTCCCAAGCTGAAACGTAACCCTTTATGAGCTGGCGCGACGAGTGGGAAAGCTGC
>DASYRH010000096.1:0-41068 GCA_036004585.1 Nitrososphaera sp.
GAAAAGGCCGGTGAACTGCAGATCAAGGAATTTGATATTGTCCTGCTTCAGCTTCTGCATCACTGATTCGGCGGTAAATGATAACGGTTCGATCTTGCCATCAATTAACTTATAAGGCAACCGGAGTACACCAGATCTAGGAAACTGAAAGCCTATAATTTAAGGCTTGTCTGTTCTTGATCCACCATGTCTGGGAGGCAAAGCGGAATCGATGCAGAAGCCGGGGTTACCGGTGGCTTGGCGCTGAAAGATGTTTACAGGCTGCTAAAGAGGGAAATAGAAACCAGCTCGCTCCAGCAAATAGACCCCGACACTTTTAAAAAAATCGCAGAGTCGCTTGGCACCCTGAAGGGGCAGGGCTACGAGGGTGTCGAGGCAAAGGTGAGGGATCGCCTAACAGAGTTGCTCGCAAATTCGGCGAGGCTCTTGATGGAGGCAAGGCTCTACAAGCTAAGATCACACCCGGAGCTTGTAGATTATTCAAAGCTTACCGATGAGGAAAAATATGCGCTTGATGGCATGTCTGATTCTGCCGCCAGAATTGACGAAGTTATTTCCGCTACCATCAAGGGCAGAGTCAAAGTGCTCGAATCAGTAGCAGTGAAGGTGCGCTCAAAGCAGGTTCTTGTCAGGTTCCTAAAGCCAATTGAATCGTTTGTCGGAGTAGACATGAACAAGTATGGGCCGTTCCAGCAAGAAGACGTTGCGTCTCTTCCGCTCGAAAACGCCCTCTCGATTGTTGGCAGCGGGCTAGCAGTGCAAGTTCACGCTCAGCCCTGATACTAAAGAAAATTATTATTAGCGCAGATGCCAAATTGGATGAAGCCGATGGTCCACCTTGGCATCGACATTGACCAGTTCATACTTCTCACGATCTATCCAGCAGCAGTCTTTTTTGCAATAGGGTATATTGCGAAAAAGACCAAGATGCGGCCGCTGATATCGTACATGCTGCAGGCGATTACTTGCTTTGGCTTCGCCATAGGCTACCTTGTGCTTGTGCCAAACGGTGGGGCGCAGGGGCTTGCCGTTGTTCTACTAATGTTTGGCGGAGTCTTGTTGTTCATGGCAAGAAAGCAGGGAATACAGCAAGAGCAAAGCGTCTAGGGCCGGGCGTTCAGCATCTTGTTGGCCAGCTCGATTCTGCTGTCCATGAGCCCTTCGATCCAACTATGGAATTCTCGCTCTGCATCTTCATAGGCGCAATTGTTTTTTCCCATATATTTCTGAATAAACTTGGCTTTGGTACAGAGGTAATTGAGTTCGTCCCTGTCGTCTAGGCTCATGTGGTCAGCTTCTGGCAGTAAGAGAGTGAATATGGTACTTAAGCTTTGTCGCGACAGTCTAATTCTAGTTATTATCCTGCAGTTTTCACATGTCCCTTCTGTTAAAGATGTAAATTGATGCAGCAGAAATCGCGGCGACGTGCAAATACAACCGAGAAATTCAGCTTGTCAGGAGCCACAAAATTTCCAAAGGTTTTTTGCCAGACCTTGCGCAATAAGAACGGATTTTTTTGGCTCGACATCCTAATGAAACGTATGTACTAGGGGCCAAATCTTCATTGCAAAGCAACTCTTTGTGCCGAGCAAGCAACGACTCGGGAAGGCAACAAGAACATATTACTGCATTCTGCAACCCTGCTTAACTTAAATGATAAACGGCAAAGTGGCGATTATTACTGGTGCAAGTAGCGGCATAGGACACGCGACCGCACTTGCGCTGGCGAAGGCAGGGGCGAAAGTAGCGGCCGGGGCCAGACGCACAGACAGACTGGACTTGCTTGAAAAGCAAATTGGAAGCGGCGAAGTAATGATCCAAAAACTTGACGTTACCAAAAAATCAGATTGCGATTCCTTTGTTGATGCCGTGATAAAGAAATGGGGGACAGTAGACATCCTGGTTAACAACGCGGGCCTTATGCCGCTGAGCTTTTTCAAGAGCCTAAAGGTGGACGAGTGGAACCAGATGATAGACGTCAATATCAAAGGCGTCCTATATTGCACCGCGGCGGCAATTCCTCACATGATCGCCAAAAAATCCGGGCATATCGTCAACATTTCCTCCGTAGCAGGCAGGATTGTCTTTCCAGCTGGGAGCGTATATTGCGCGACAAAGCACGCAGTGGCTGCGTTTAGCGAAGGAATCAGGCAGGAGTTGAGCCAGAGGGCAAACATTAGGGTCACCTGCATAGAGCCGGGGGTCGTGGCAACGGAATTGCTAAACACAATAACCGACAAGTCGCTTGAAAAATTCGTAGAAGCATCGAAGCAGATGGACGCACTCCAGGCTGAAGACATTGCTAATGCGATACTATTCGCAGTGAATTCTCCGGCTCATATGAACGTCAACGAGATATTGATAAGGCCGACTGGCCAAGAGCGCTAGTTAGAGTTCATCTGATTGTTCCAGTAAGGGCTGCCGCGGAAAGTCAATTCCACATTCATAGATGGCAATCAAGAATTTGCTCACCTGGGGCAAGTCCTGAAAATGAGCAAGCGATAAAACATGAAACCCAGATTGACAATGTGTGGTGAAGAAGAAGTGGACAATAACCTGCGCAGCTCTTGCATGCATTGTCATTGTCCCCCTTGTTTTTGAATCATATACCTTCCATCTCTACTCTACCGGAGACCCGGCATTCTTTACATTCTCTGGCAGCCGCCTTTGGGTTTTCCTCATTTCGCTGCTTCTCCCAGGCGTCTTGATAGGTCGAGCACACCCCCTCCGACCCATCATGCTTTGCGCGGCGGCAGCTATAGCAATAGCTATTCTGGTTGTGATATTCTATCAGTTCTGTGATGTCAGGCAATGCTACCATCCGGGACCAGATCGGTTAGGCGAGATCAGGTTGGCGGCACTTTTCTTCTCGACAACTGCAATCGGAATCATGATCGGTTTCGAGACAATTCCGGTAGCAGGGAGAAATGGTCCTACAGCTATCCTCTTTTCTTCCCTTGCTACTTTGTTCGTAGGCTATTTTCCGTGGGTACTGGTATTTTCCATTTACCTCCCAGATCATTCAGGGCTCGCGATGCTGGCATTTGCATCATCGGTGCCTTTCATTTTTTCCGGAGCCATCAGCCGCCTTTTCTCGAACGACAGAAGACATGCCATCTATTCGGCAGTCTCAGGGTGGCTTGCTCTGACAGTCCTATTTTCTGGCATTAGGCCATTCTCACTGCCTCTAGTGGTCATCACGCTAGCATGTGCAATCCCTGCAGCGCTTGCCGGATTTACGATTGTAGCATACGTATCGACAGCAAGAAAGGAACTCAAAACCTCAAGCATCCATGCAGCTTTACTGGCTTTCTTTATCCTTGGGGCATCACACCCGCTCATCGATGCTCCCATGAACCTCGGAAGGGACCCTGACACTGCGCTATTGCCAAATCCCACATACTACTCGGGGGCCTATCATTACTCGGACACCTATCTTCCTTCGAAAAGAGTCGAAGTAGAGATCAATCTTACACAATTCGATCCAAACTCTGTCAAAGATTTTCTATTCGCCGGCATAGGAGCCCAGTCGCCCAACTGCTGCAAAGACGGCCTTGACTATGGGTACCGGGCCGACATGTTTTTCAACAAATCAGGAATCTTCCTCGCCGCCCGCGCCTGGGAGACTTGCGACGGAAATCCTGCCTGCTCTGGCTATCCTTGGATATCAGCAATACACCAATCAGCAGTTCGCTTGCCTGCGGATAGTGTCTTTCCCAAAACTGTAATGCTTGCAATGGAATGGCAGCAGGACGAAAGAACCGTAAAGTGGTATCATAGAGATGCTTATCGTCAGTGGAAAGAATACAGCCAGTTTTTTTCGCCAGAAATAGAGAACCCGTACTTTAACCTGGGCGTAATACCGGTTGGCAACCCCTTCACAAATCCTGATAGTGGCAACGCATTCTTTTTCCAAGTGGGAGTTTCAGTACCAGGTGAAGATTCGGGTGCAGCCGGAATGATCGGATTTCATTGCCCCGCGTACTATGATAAGAACGGCATCAAGCAGTGCGTCGACCTAGAACCCATTGTTCGCGGCAACTCGCACTGGAAAGTATTGTGGAAGTGGGGCGTTCAAGATACCAAAACCGTCGTGGAGACGGATGGGTCGCATGCGACGATAAAGCTAGCCTGACTTGCTTTCGTCTAGGATGTCCACATGCCTGCGCATACCATGAGTCTTGATGAACTTTAGCAGCTCGTCGTGGTCTTCGACCTTGTAATACCGCTTCATCCTCTCTATCATGGCATCATCATAGATCGGATAATTATCTCCAGTTGGAATTTCTTTTTCGTCTGCCACCATGTAAGCTTTTAGCTCGCATGCCTAAAAAGTTTTTACATGCTCCCGAGATTTCTATAACATGGGCAAGCGCATTATCATACTCGGAGCCGGCTTTGGAGGCCTAGCGGCAGCCAATGCACTCCGAAAGAATCTTTCCGCTGAACACCGCATTGTCGTCCTTGACAGAAAAAATTGGTTCATGATGGGCCTCGTCAAGCTCTGGATACTTGAAGGTTCCAGAAAGCTCGAAGACTCTCAGACGCCCCTTGCCGGACTTAGCGCCAAGGGAATAGAAGTGCTAAATGATGAGGTGATCAAAATCGACACGGCAGCATCGACTATTGAGACAAGAGATAATGGTAGAATAGAATTCGACTACCTGATCGTGGCCCTAGGAGCCGAGCTCGTCCCCGATAGAGTACCTGGGTTTGTAGCCAATGGGCACAACCTATACGATCCAATTCAGGTGCCAAGGATTAGGGAGAAACTTCTTGCCATGAATGGTGGTAAGGTCGCAATAGCCATAATGGGTATGCCTTACAAGTGCCCACCGGCGCCCTATGAAGCTTCAATAATCATAAGCAATATTATGGGAAGAGGCGGCGCTGGGAACTCTCAAATTGACGTGTATTCTCCTGCCCCGATGGCAATACCAGCAGCCGGCCCGAAGCTGAGTGCCACAGTGGTTGACACAATTTCGCAGCACGGAGTACGCTTTAACCCATCACACAAGCTAAAGTCAGTCACCGAAAGCCAGCTTGAATTCGATAACGGTGTTGTGAAGGACTATGATCTGCTCATAGGGGTTCCACCACATAGGGCTCCAGAGGTAGTTAGAGCTTCTGGGCTTACCGCTGGATCAGACTGGATCCCCATTGACAAGCATACAACCAGAACTTCGATTCACAACGTATTTGCAGTTGGCGACGTAACCGAAATCAAGGTTGGTGCCATCGCCTTGCCCAAAGCAGGCATATTTGCGGAGGAACAGGCAAAAGTAGCGGCCCAGCAGATTCTAAACGAGATCGGGATCGGACCTACGGCAGCACCATTTTCAGGGCAAGGATATTGTTTTATGGAGGTAGGGAATAGGCGTGCCGGCTACCTCGCCGCCGACTTTTACAACAAAGACGGTCCCTCCTTCAACCTTGACCCGCCTTCGGAAGAAAACTATGAGAAAAAACTGGACTTTGAACGCACTAGAATCAGGGAGTGGCTATTCTAGCTTTTCCTTCTTTGGTTTGCTCATTGTGTAGAACCCATGGGCAGAGATCAGAAATGCCGCAAGGGACATCTTTGTTGCAAATACAAGGTTCCACGGTGTCTTTGGGTTAGGGTATTCCACATTCAAGTTGTCAAAATCAAGGACTCCCTGTATCGCGTCTGCAGTGATCAGCGAATTCCAGACGATAAAGTTGTAGACAAATTCGTACAAAGCAACAATTGCGATCACTAGTACTGCCAGCTGAAGTACGGATTTTAGCCATTTGGGGATGTTGGTGACTGCGTCTCCTCCGAGCTTGACAACACAGTACCAGCCGACGACTGACGATATCATTAGATACGTGACCAGCTTGGCAAAGCCGTTTACCGGCCACTCGGTTTCCACAAGCACTTCGCCTATCACGATCCTTCCAGTCTGCATGTATTCATTGAGGCTGACATACAGGGAGTAGAGGGTTATCGCCGCCATCACAAAAGCACAAAAGTAAAAGACGCCGAGGTAGATTTTTCTCTCAATACGGTAATCCTTTTCTACGCTAGTGCGCACGCAATATCTGGAATATGATTCCTGATATATGATTTACTTGGTTCTGCCAGTCTTTTGGCTTTTAAGGCCTGAGGCCAACTTGCCTGCATCGAACCTCACGATTACCGGCTCCTTACTGCCAGCTTCCTCTACCTACAATTTCGATTCACTTCAGGGCATCGAGAAGCTTGTCGGCCGGCAGGGTATTGAGTACATCATTTGCAGTAGCCCAGCCACGCCTTGCCTGTGCAATTCCAAAAACTAGGTACGCAAAGTGGACAGGGTGGTGTGCGTCAGAATCTATTGTCAATTTGACCCCTTTCTGGACTGCCATCCTGACGTAGTCGTCTTTCAAGTCCAGCCTGTCATAATGCGCGTCAATTTCAAGTGCCGTTCCGGTGTCTAGAGCGACATCAATTACTTTTTCAATGTTAACGGGGTATCCCTCGCGCTTGTTGATTAACCGCCCTGTCGGATGGAACAAGATGTCAATGCTCGGATTTCTTGCAGCTTTTACGAGCCTCTCTGTCTGAGCCTCGATTGGCAGCGAGAAATGCGAGTGGATAGCTGCCCCAGCAATGTCCAATTTGTCTAGCACGTTATTTGCAATGTCCAGCGTGCCGTCCTTCAGAATGTTGACCTCCGCCGACGAAAGGACGCGCATGCCTAGTCTGTCGCTGAGCTCCGACGCTTTGCTTGCCTGATCAAGCAGCTCGTTTTCGTCGAGGCCGCCTGCAAATGCCAAGCTCTTCGTGTGGTCTGTGACGGAAATATAATCGAGGCCAAATCCTCTTGCAGCGACTGCCATCTGCTCCATGCTTGCCGTTCCATCACTCCTCTCTGTATGCACCTGAAGATCGCCTTTGAGGCTTCCATATTCTATTATTTTGGGAATTTTGCCTTTCCGCGCAATATCCAGCTCACCGCGATCCTCACGCATTTCAGGTGGAATCCATTGAAGCCCCAGGATGTTGTAGACTTGCTCTTCTGTTTCTCCAGCGACTTTTCTTTCTCCTTCAAAGACTCCCCATTCGTTCAGTCGGAGCCCCTTTGCTATCGCGATTCTACGCAGCTCTACAGAGTGCTCCTTGCTCCCCGTAAAATACTGCAAGGCAGACCCCCAGCTCCCGTGAGGTACAACGAGAAGATCCGCGTCTATGCCATCTGCCAGCTTTACAAATGCTTTTGCAGGACCTCTCGCAATGATCTCGTCAACCTCCGGCATCTTTACAAAAAAGTCCAGTACAGCTTCTGGTTTGTCCGACAAAACCAAGTAGTCAATGTCCCCGATTGTCTCCCTCATCCTGCGCACAGAGCCGGCGGCAACGGCCTGCCTGACGCCGTCTACCTGCAAAAGTCGCGACTCTATCTGCTTTACGAGTGGATAGACTTCGCCTATTAACCTCCTGCCCTTTCCCCGACGGAAAAATTCTATCCTCTTGAGAATGTCCTTCTCTTTCCTTTCTGTAAAGCCGGGCACGGTGCGGAGCCGGCCATCCGCAGCAGACCGCTCCAGCTCAGCAAGGTCTCTTATCTGCAACTTGTCATAGAGAACCTTGATTGTCTTGGGTCCAAGCCCTTCTATTCCTTGCAGTTCTCCACTGTTTATTGGGATCTTTTTCCTGAGCTCCTCAAGCTGATCTATCCTGCCCTCTTTGATGAACTGCTCCACCTTGGAGGCAATCGCTCTGCCTATGGAAGGGATCTGCAAAAGCAACTTGGCCCCTCCCTGAGAGTATAGATCCGAAATATTCTCTTTCAGGTTTGCGATAGTGTCTGCCGCCCTGTAGTACGCCCTAGACTTGAACTGCACATTGTCGCCTCCCTCGACTTCTGTCAGAAATCCAAGTTCTCGAAGAGCCTTGGAAATGTCGGCGTTGTTTGCCAAGCAGTCAAAACTTGACCTGTCTGGCTCTTAACGTTTATCTGGAAGATTCGCCATAGGGATTGTGCACTATGGGAACGGTAATGATGATTGCTTTCTAGCTCTGAGCCGTTCCATTTTAATAGAAAATCTGGGCTGGAAATGCAATATCGGTGATCGCGCCTCCGATGCAGCAGCTTGCGCCAGAAATCGAAATTGACAAGAACTGATTCTGCGTTCTGAAAAATTCGCTTATGAAAAGTAAAAGGCAATTATGATAAAGCAAAAGGGCCGTTGATATTTGGCTGCCTTATTTGAGCAGAGTTAATCATTGATGCGACCATAGCTCTAGCTGCAATGGAAATCTTTGAATCAATCGCATGGGTTGCCCTCGGGTTTGCACCGACACTTGCAGCCATGGAAATGGCTTGGAGAATAGGAAAGCACAAACTGACTCCAATAGAGGTCGGCATTCGCCGATGAGCCTGGACCTCTATTCCGTCGTGGGAATGGTCGCTATGGCCCTAGTTGCCAGTATGGTTAGCCTGAGGCTAATACGCGACGAAAGTTCCCTGCGTAGAAAGCGGATACTGGCAGACAAGTACTAGTCCGCGACAGCAAATTTTGCCCAATGGCAAAACTTTGTTGACCACAAGTACCGACTATACTTTCGTAAAGTTAGGCTGATGCAGGTTTTTGAGATACACAAGTACCGAGGCGATTCCTTTATGTACATTGTCGCAAGGACCAACAAGCACTCTGAAGATCATGTCAGAGGTGATGTGGAAAAAATGAACAACATGCTTACTCCAGAAATGAAAGGCGAAGGAATTCGGTACGTCTTTGCGCTTGGGACCATCGAGAGCATTAACAAAAGGACGGGCGAGCGGACGCGGAAAAAGGACAAGCAGTCCGAAGCTGTCAACCTCTTCTCCTAGCGTGCATACAATTTTTATAGCAATTGCAACCGAGCTTGCGTGATGCAGAGACCAGACTGGGACTCCTATTTCATGCTGCAGGCCGAGATTGCGAAGCTCAGATCCAACTGCCTGACCCGGCACATTGGGGCCGTGATAGTCAAAGAGAACAGGCAGATAGCAACTGGATACAATGGAACGCCGCCTGGAATTAAGAACTGCTTTGACGGCGGCTGCCCGCGCTGCATGGCCAGAATCAAGGGAGAGCTAAAATCCGGCGAGGGTCTTGACAGGTGCCTCTGCACGCATGCAGAAGCAAACGCAATAATGCAATGCGCACTATTTGGCAATGCCGGAAGCACTCGGGGCGCCACTCTCTACTCAACTTTTGCCCCATGCATAGAGTGCAGCAAGATGGCGATCACCGTCGGGATAAAGAGAATAGTGGTCGTTGCAGACTACCCTGAAGACGGAACCCAGCTCTTAGGAGAAGCAGGCATAGACTTGGTAAAGATCGACCCAGAGGTCCTAAAGCCTTGGCTCTCTGTGATCTCTTCGGATCCAGAAGCTTCAGCGAGGGCCGTGAGCAGATAGTTGGATGTTCACATTACGCAGTTCAATGTGCAGCTATATTTTCGCAAGCCCGTGCTCGATACAGAGAAGCTAGACTCGGCATTCAGCCAGTCAGACGGCTATTCGGCTAGTTCAACCGGAAATAGCGGAAATCATCCGATGCAAAATACAGTCTCGTTTTTCAGGCAGGGTTTTCGCATTGGCCCTGTCCAATCAAACGTCCTTCCCTTTAGGATATTGCAGGTCATGAGCTATCCAAACGCTCTGGATGAACCTGATTCAGAGACGCTTGCATGCCTTGAAAGCGTAACCAATTCACTCAGCGAGCGCTTGGGCATAACCCTTCAAGAAGAAATCCGTGCAGTCAGAGTGGTATATCATTCAATTGTAACAGGCAGCAACAATGTTCATCGCATGTTGTCCAAGCTGACCAGCATTGACACCATTCATACTCTTTCGGGAAAATATGTCGGCCACAAGAACCCAATGGATGCGCTGCAGCTTTGCTCTAGGACTGACAACGGTCTAGTACATGACTCTTGGAACGACATGCGCATTAGCCAGTTTAACACAAACTCGTACGTCGTAACTATATTCAATGAAACGGGCTCGCTTAACGGGGCGACAGAATTTATCAGAAACGTAAAGCAATTTGTTGCGACAATGATGAATGAAATGGAAGCCGCGGCCCTGGCTGAATCACAGCATTGATCGCAATACGCGCTGCTGCTCATGGCGACAAAAACCAGATCCTGAACTTTTGTGCAAATACCTTCAGCTGGGGCGATTATATCGAACAGGTCTGGGACCTCTGGTTTCAGGATAAGCGGGGAAAGATGATTGTGGCAGACTCGAACGGAATGCAAGTGGGTATGGCCCATGTCGCAGCTTGCCCTGATTCGCAGGGCATCTGGCTCGAAGGGGTGAGGGTCCATCCGTCCTATAGGCGCTCAAAAATTGCTACGTGCCTCATTGGCGAGATGCTAAATTATGGGATCGAAAACGGCGCAACCCACGCACTTGCCATCGTCGCCAAAGACAACGTTGCGTCGCAAAGAATGATGGAAAGAAGCGGCTTTGCAGTTATTTCAGAATGGTCTTACTATAGTACCAGCGAAAAGCTAACAAAAGAGCCTTCAACTGCAAGACTAGCGTCTCCTGACGACCTTGATGCGATAATGCGGTACCTCGAAACATCCAAAATCTACTTGAGGTCCGCTAAGAAGTACGTGAGGTCCTGGCACTGGTATAGGCTTGATAGGATCACATTACAAGAACTTGTCAGTGAAGGAAGAGTTGTCATGTCAGGCGACCCAGTGGCGGGTATTTCGGTGATTAACGAAAGGGGTTACTGGAATAGAAAAAACATCTTGCAAGTAGTTTACCTTGATTCACACGAGGCGTCCACTTTGCGCTTTCTGCTAGGGTTTGTCATGAACTTGTACCTTGACGGAAAATATGAGCGCCTACAAGTGCTCTGCCAGCATGACAAGCAGATGGTCTCCATAATCGAGAAATTTCGCATAATAGAGTCGAAGCAGTTTCTCCTTTACAGCAAGGTTTTTAGCGGCTGATCATAACCTTATTCGGAATTGGCCCAGAATGTTCAGGTAGAAGGCTTCAAGATCCGAATGGTAGAGCGGGGGAAAGGGAACCCTGTAATTCTCCTTCATGGTCTTGGGGGGTCCATAGAAAGCTGGATCAACAACTTTCATTCATTGTCTAGAGAGGCAAGAGTGATTGCTCTGGACCTTCCCGGATTTGGGCAAAGCGACAAGCATCGCATTAGCTACACGATTTCATTCTATAGGGATTTTCTAATGAAGTTCATGGAACATCTGGGATTGGAAAGAGCGTCAATGATAGGCTCGTCGCTTGGCGGTCACATCGCTTGCGAATTAGCCATTGCAAGGGCGGATATGGTCGAAAAGTTGGTACTTGTCAGCCCTGCAGGAGCGCTCCCGCGCACTTTCAAGGCAAGCCCAGCTCTGAAACGATACATCAAAATCACTTCTGCCGGCTCTGTAACAGAAGTAAAGCGAGCCCTTTTTGCAGTTGACAAGAAACCGGTCGACGAGTCTTATGCTCGCGTTGTATTCGAACGGTTCTCTGAGCCTAATGCAAAGGAGGCATTTCTCTCTGCCCTGAAAGGAAGTGCGTCAGCACCCAGGCTGCAACGCCGCCTTGGGCTGATACGCTCGCCTACACTATTGATCTGGGGCAAGAACGACATAATGATCCCGGCCAGGTTCGTCGAGCCCTTTATGCGAATGAAAAACTGTAGGCTGGTCATGCTAGAGCACTGCGGCCATCGGCCCCATGCAGAAAGACCTGCAGTTTTTAACATACTAGTCTCCGGATTTTTGAAGGAAAGAGCCTAGCGGAATTCCCTTTCCAGCCTGTCAACTTTTTGCAATAGTTCAAGGTTCTTTGACTTGATCCTGTCAAGCTCTTCTCTCATCTCTGCCACTTCTCTTGGCTTGGTTGTGGATTCCTTTATCAAGTTAATGCATTCCTCTGCAACTCTCCTTACCCTGTGGTCAAGGTCATTTTCTACGGTTCGAGTCAGATCGGGTATCGCTTTGATGTCTTCCGCATCAGCAAATGCCCTGCAAGCGTTTATCCGTACCCTGAACCACTTGTCCTGAAGGAGGCTCTTTAGATGGTCAGAAACCCCGGGTACCTCCCGCACAAACTTGCCTAGAGCAAAAGTGGCTGCCTCTCTGACTCTGTGATGGTTTCCGTACTTGCTCTTTGCCACCAAGAATGAAGCAATCTCTTTGTCGCCGGCGAATTCTTTGAGTCCAGCTATTGCACCCTGCGCCACGATATTTTGAAAACTTGTGCTTTCTGCTGCATTTTTAAGAATCACAATGGCGAGTTTGCTTTTTGTCTTGCCAATGGCAATCGCCGCATCTGACTCGACAAAGTAGCTCGCGTCGTTCTCCAGCACCGGTTTTAAGAGATTGAGCGACTCTTCTCTTTTGAATTCACCGAGCGCCTTGACTACCGCCCGCCTTACCTTTGGATGATCTGCCTTAAGGCATTTCTTGAGGGCCTCATACGCATAGTCTGTCCTTGTCGAACCAAGGGTCTTTGCTGCTTCTGCAGACACGCCCCAGAACTTGTCTTCCGTGACTGCGTTGTAGAGTGCGTCTATGGCAACTTCGGAAGAGTCGTCCTTTAGCGCCCTAGCCGCTTCGACTCGCTCTACAACCGTGCCGCCATGGCGGAGCTGCGTCACAAGCATCTCCTTTGGAGCCTTCACGGTTATTGCTTTGAGAATCTTGAACTGCGGGTCAATTGAAAACCATTCAAGCTGCCTGTCAATAGGAATTTGCAGCGCAGTTTCCTTTTCATTGATGTTGAAAGTATGCATTTTTTCTCCCTTTCCAAATACGAACTTGATGTCAAGTGCGAATTCAAAAGGATCGCCAGCCTGGGTCTGCTCCAGCTTTATTTTTGCGAAATTCGCGTCTAGAGTGAATAGAACTTTGAGTACTGGATGACCCTCTCTGTAGACCCACTGGTCAAAAAATTGCTGCAGGCTTTTGCCTGTCTCGAGCTCGAACACCTTGCGAAGATCATCTGTTTCCGCCGTGCTGTTTGCGTAGCGCTGAAGGTACGTTTTTAGCGATCTTTTAAAGTGGGCGTCTTCCACGTGGTGCCGGAGCATGTGCAGGACGCAGCCTCCCTTCTCGTAGGTGTGCCTGTCAAAGAGATCGTCTGGATGCTTGTAGACTTTCGTGACAATCGGCCGCGTATACCGGGTGCCTGCCTCCTCGAGATAGTCGTCAGCAGTCAGCATCACATAATATTGGAATTCGTCTTTGCCCCTGCTTGCCTCCCAATAGAGGGCCTCGCAGTATGTAGCAAAGCCTTCGTTAAGCCAGATATGCTGCCAGTCCCTGCATGTCACGAGATCGCCAAACCACTGGTGTGCAAGCTCGTGCGAAACTAGGTAGTCGCTTGTAAAGTCAAGGTGCGCCTTTTTGTCGTGCAGCGTGTCCATCGTAAGAGTGGTACAGCTGGCGTTTTCCATGCCGCCATATACAAAGTCCTGGACGGCAACCTGCGAATATTTTTCAAACGGATATTTCGTACCAAGATACTCTTCAAAGAACCTCATCATTTCCGGAGTATGCTCAAAGGATCTACCCGCGTCCTGCTTTCTGTCATGCGGAACATAATACTGCATCAGGCCCTTTTCGGCCGTCTGCGAATAATTGCCAATGACTACCGAAATAAGGTAGGCGGGGTGAGGATTTGATTCTGACCAACAATAAGTCTGGCTCTTTCTACTCTTGCTTACCTTGACTAACCTGCCATTTGAAATCGCCACCATGCCTGTAGGGGCAACAACTGAAATCTCGCTTGTGAATTTGACTTGGGGGTGGTCGATGCATGGAAACCAGTACTTGGAATCGGTCGACTCACCCTGGGTCCACGCTTCCGCGTGCTTGCCCGGGTATTGCTTGTCAGGTGAAATGAAATAGAACCCCTTGCGCGGACGAGCAGAATACGAGATGTCCAGCCTTATCGTGCTTGCTTCTTTGTACGTCCTGCCCAGCTTTAAGGAAAGCTTGTCGCCGATCGTGCGGAATTCGACTTTGCCGGAAAGCGATACCGACTTGATGTCAAGCTCGGCGGCGTCAAGCCCGATAGAATCTGTATCTCTAAGTATCATGATATCGAGTCGCTGGCGGCAGTCGATCTTTTTCTTTTCAAAATCTGGCTCGATGTCAAGCTTCATGTGGTTTATGGTGAACGCGAGCGAGGGTGGATAGTGGGCCTTGCTCCCCGGCAGCTCGAACTTTTTCCTGTCACTTTCGCCTTCTGTCGGCATCTATGTTGCTAGTCGAATTCAATGACAAGATAAAGCTTCGCACATGTAAAAAGACCTCCTCTCACATCATTAACAAATTCCACTATCGCTAGCGATATTTTCACCCGTCAAAACCTGTCCAGGCACCACGGGTTTTCGGCAGTTGCAATATCCTGCGATTGCATGTCGTGGCCAGAAACCTTCGCCTTTACCAGGCGCCTGAGGAGCTTACCGGTTCTGGTCTTTGGAAGCTCTGACACAAACGTTACCTCACTTGGGCTGGCAAACCTCCCGATAGCGTTTTCAACCCTCCCAATGATCTCAGCCTTTAGCTCACCGTCCTTGGCGCCATCCCTCAAGACTACGCAGAGCACAATAGATTCACCTTTGAGGTCGTCGGGCTTGCCGACTGCCACTGCTTCAATTACAGCAGGATGAGACGCGACAGCCTCTTCAATCTCTGCTGTTGCGATCCTGTGGCCCGAGACCTTTATCACATCGTCTGCCCGGCCGCGCATGTACCATAGCCCATGGGGATCGACAAAGACTATGTCGCCGTGGTACCACACATCTTTGAACTTTGACCAGTAAGAATCGATAAACCTTTTCGGGTTGTTAAGCAACCCCCTCGTCATGGATGGCCACGGCTGCTTTATCACGAGAAACCCTTCGCCTCCGGATACGCTTCTACCTTGTTCATCGAATATGTCTGCGTCAAATCCGGGTACTGGACATCCTACCGTGCACTCGTTGAGTGGAGTGACAGGAAGCGCGCCGACAATTGCTCCACCTATTTCTGTGCCGCCGGATACATTGATGACCGGACACCGGCCGCCTCCTACCTTGTCAAAGTACCATCTCCACGCTTCTTTGTTTATGGGCTCGCCTGTAGTGGCAAGCATCCTAAGTGACGACAGGTCGTATTGTTCGGGTTTTAGATCACTTTTCATGAATAGTCTGATGGCTGTCGGCGCCACGCCAAGAATGGTTGCCTTGTACTGATCCACCAGCCTACACCATGTGTCAGTTTGCGGATAGTCAAGAGCATCTTCGTAAATTATTGAAGTGCCACCAATGATCGCGCTACCGTAAACTGACCACACCTGACCAGTAATCCAGCCGATGTCGGCGTACCAGAACAAAGTGTCTTCAGGCTTCATGTCTACAAGATAAGCTGTCTGCTGGGCGGCTACAAGGGTAAATCCGCCATGCACCTGAACCGTGCCTTTCGGTTCGCCTGTCGTGCCCGAGGTATAGAGGATGAATAGGGGATCCTCTGATTCCATTTTTTCAGTCTCGACCATTCCGTTGCTAGAAACAAAATCGGCGTAGTTTGTCGCGCCGGTTCCTGTCGTAACTATTTGAGACACATTTGTACCCTGCACGGCTTTGGTCCACTGACCCTTGAGGTCAATCTCTTTGCCTCTCCTTCGAACCGAATCTGCAGTAATTAGGAACTTTGACTTTGAATCCGCCAGCCTTGAATGAAGGGAGTGCGCGCTAAACCCGGAGAAAACCGTGGTGTGCACCGCACCTATTTTGGAGCACGCGAAAATCGCATAAAGCGCTTCTTCGACCATGGGCATATAGATCCCAACCACGTCACCCCTGCGTATCCCTGATTCAGATAGAGCACTAGCGAGCCTGTTTACCTGTACGTCGAGCTCGCCATAGGTCACCTTTTTCGATCCGGATTCGCCCGCAAAGACATACGCTGTCTTTTCGGGATGCGTTCTGGCATGCCTGTCTATGGCGTTTGCAACGACATTGCACTTGCCATTTAGAAACCACTTTGTGAAAGGGATGCCATTTGACGAATCATAGACCCTGTCGTATTTGGTGAACCATTCAATCGCAAGGTCGGTGTTAACTGCATCCCAGTACCAACCGATGTTACTGTTGGCTTTGTTAACGAGCTCGCGCCAATCTGAAATCCCATGAACTTTCATGAAACGGGCGATATTGCTCCGCTCAAGGTGCTCCCTTGACGGTGTAAACACAAAACCGCTCCCAGCTTGGCTCAACAATCTGGCAGACAGCCACACGCCTAATATTTGATGCTAAAGCGCGATAATTAGGGCTCAAGCCAGCCTGATAGCTTGAGAAAAATTAAATCCAGATAGTCGGCGTAGGAGAGTAACCTTGGTGGTGGAACAAGTCCGTTATGACTTTGAAGATCATCCGCGGTACGCCGACGACTTTGTACGAGATCTAGTCAAGCTAATGATAATTGCAAAGTTAAACGCTGCAGCCAGAAATCAGACTTCAAAGGCCTATTTCCAACGACTCGTCTCCCAAATAGAGGGCTGCGAAGCGTACATTGTAAAGTACGGCCAGCCTCTGCTCTATGCGAAATACCGGGGGATGGAGTTTACTGACCAGAAGGTTACGTCACAGTTTGTGAGGGAAAAGGATCATGTCGTGGACGTCACGATGGAGTCAGTCTTTGGCGAATTCGTAAAGAGGTTTGATACTCTGGCTTCGATGTCAGAGAGCAAGGTCAAGTGGGCAATAGCAACAAAGGACGACAAGCCTGACCCGCTCTTTGAATTGCTCAACTCGTTTGTGGACGCTGTAAGCAAGCTAACTTCGCTTGACGCTTCACGCGGAGATAGCATTGCCGGAAAGCGCTTTGCCATAAGGAATGCAAGCATCAACCGCAAGTCGCTTCAGCTGGAATTTCTGATAAATGGGCAGCTTAGCATTGTTGAACTAAATCCCGCCAAGAAACGCAAAGACGACAAGATAGTAGTGCTGTTTGCAAAGTCAGAGATTGCTGACTCTATAGCGTCACTGATGAAGCAATCGTGATCTAGATGTCCGCCCAGCGATTTTGATTATGCCAGAGGTTGGACACAAGAATTGCAGTGATGACCCTCAAAAAATTCGGGTGCACCCATGTAACTGTGCATCAGTCGAGGTGCATTTCCTCATCTCGCTGAATGGCGATCGGCGCAGGTTAGTGTCATCACTGTGATAGTGCTCGCCAGATTGCAATTAAAAGATTACTCGATCTCCTGCACTACTTTGCCTTTTTCGCTTGGAACGATCTTCAGCCGGCCTCCAGAGAATTCAGTGCCAAGTTGCCTTCCGTGGAAAATCCTGTCAAGAAAAATAGCAAGCGCAGCGATTTCAGAATGTGGTTGGTTGCCCACAGCAACGTTATGGTCTGCCAATTCATAGGCTTCGCGAGGGACTTTTTCTGACCCGATGATTACAAGAATATTTTTTTTCGTCCGCAGCGTCTTCATTGCCTTATCAATATTGACGCCATACATCGTAAGATGGGCAATGGTCCCTCCGTCCTTCTTCCACTTCCTTGCAATTGATTTCCAATCCTCTATTGTTTCCACTTCGAACCTGCCGCCCCATCGTTTGCCAATGCTAGATACAGTTTCAGCAACGGACTGATCAATGCCCGTCATGTAGATTTTTTCTGCGCCAAATGCCCTGGCAACGAGGGCGGCGTGAGTTGTTACCCTATCATCGCGGACGAGCCTGTGACCAATCCTCAAGACATGGACTCTCATGCTTCGGACTCTTCTTCAATTGCAGGCGTCTCGAGCTCGTTGGAATCCGCGTGAGGCTCTTCGAAGAGCTTTGACCTTATTAGATTTTTGAGCTGGTCGATGTTAAGAGCAGTTTTCGCAGAAACTGCCACTACCCGCTTTGAATCCAAAATGCCCAGCTCTCCAGCCTTGTCGAATGCATCGGCAATTCCTGTGATATCCACTTTATTGAGGACGTAAATTATCCTAGTTGGAGGCACTTCAAATTCGTTTATCACGTCGACAGAGCTCGCGTATTTACGTTCCAGCTCGTCTAATGGTTCTCTCACGTCAAGAACGAGCAAGATCAAGTTTGCATATCTCAGCTCGTCAAGCGTTGATTTGAATGCCTCAATCATGTACGCTGGGAGCTTGCTTACAAAACCGACAGTATCATTTATCAATGTCTTGTTTCCAACCAGTTCTATCGCGCGCGTGGTCGTCGAGAGGGTGGTGAAAAGCCCCTGCCCTGTGATCTTGGACTCGCCCGTTAGGGCATTGAACAGTGTTGTCTTGCCTGCTGATGTATAGCCTGCGAGCGAAACTGTGGGCAGGCCAGATCTGGCGCGCTGGTTGCGATATAGCTGTCGCCTTTTTTCTTCCTTTTCTAGCTTTTTCTTGAGCAGCACAATATGCCTCCT
Source organism: Nitrososphaera sp. (assembly GCA_036004585.1). Lineage (GTDB taxonomy): Archaea > Thermoproteota > Nitrososphaeria > Nitrososphaerales > Nitrososphaeraceae > Nitrososphaera. Next base: position 18,404 of record DASYRH010000096.1, read on the forward strand.
GATGTCAAGAAAATAGACGTCTGCTTCATACTTGCCTAGGCCAAAAAAGCCAGGCTGCTCCCCCACTTTTGCGAGCTTTACTTTGTCCCGGGCGCGGGATAGCTCGTATCGAAGCTGCGCCAGCTTGATCTGAATCCTCGACTCGGCAGTGCTGGCTCGGCGTTCAAAAATCTCCAGAATGAGCCGTTCCCTGTCGACTATCTCCACCTTGCAGAGGCTTGCCAGGTTATACATCTGTCTTGGCTTGAGGACTTCGTCAAAGACTACTACATCCGGTTTGAGCTCTTCAACCAGCTGCTTTACTTCGTCTGCCTTGCCTTTTCCTATTCCAAATTTGGACTTTGTTAACTGGCGCTGCGTAACGATTTTTAATATGGAATATCCAGCGGCGTCAGCAAGGGAAGTTGCCTCCTTGCTTGCCTGCTCTAATGGGTATGTAATCAAAATGGCACTTCTCTTTGCCATCATCTATCTAGCATCGCCGTCCAAGTCATCAGAGCCTACGTATAGTTTTATTCCCAAGAAACGTTCAAGTTTTTTCGCAAACAACTCATCGGGTTTTAGCGCGCCTGTCTCAAACTTTCGCAAGATCTGCACCTTCTCGTTCATTTTCATGGCAAGCTGCTCGTGAGTCATGCCCATTTTCATCCTGGCCTCGCGGATAAGACCCGCAAAATCCGGAGTTAGCATGGTTTGGTCAGACATTGTTATTCTTGACATCTGGCGGACTGGCGTTGACTTTTTCTTTTTGGCAGCAAATTGCGGCTGAACGTAAGGCTTGCCATGCTTTGAGCATGCAACGCAGACGCTAAAGACCGTCCCATCAACGACGACTTTTAATTTCTCGGGGGTCTGGCGGCCGCAAAGCTCACAGTACGACATTCTAGGTCAAAACCAACCTTGGTGAAATTAATCCTTTCTTCGCAACGTATGCTGGACCGTCATATTCAAGACGATTTCTGCAATGTCGGAAGCGTACTCGGCTACACGCCTTATGTTTTCAGTGATGAGCTTTATCCTGTAAAGGTCGTTTACGTCCTTGAGCTTTGTCACCGAACGCAGAATTGCCTTTTCCATGTCGTCTATTTTACGTGATTTTTCTATCGCCCTGTCGGCTGCCTCATAGTCGCGCTTGAACATGGATAGACACGCTTCGTCCAGTACCTCAAGGGCAAAGGAGCACATGTTGGAGATCTTGTCAGCAATGTCTTTGTTTATCGGTCGATGCATGTCAATGATGTCCTTTGAAATTGTAGCTGCATGGTCTGCTACGCGCTCGACTGATTTTGCAATCAACCTGTAGCCAAGGCAGTTTCTGGGTTCTTCCAGCCCTATCTCTCTTAGCAGATGCTCGTTCTTGATTGCGATTTTTAGCTGCCTTACGATGTAAAAGCTGAATCTATCAACTTCGTCGTCCGATTTTATTACCTCGCCTGCAAGCTCTAAGTTATTTTCCTGAAGTGCGAGCAGGGTGTCACGATACATAGACTTGGCGATTAAAAGCATCCTCTTGAACGCAGCGTCAACAGAAAGGTCTTGCAAGTTGATAAGCACCTGCAAAGTGATGCCTGAAGCTGAATCCGCGATTATCTCTGTTCCCATCAGCACCCGCCTCACGATGTTTTTTATCACTTCCCTTTGCTCGGCAAGAAGCCTCTCTTCCTTTGGGACTATTGTAATTACGTTATAGCCAAGGAAATACAGAGCAATCAGCTTTCGGGCGATAAAGTAAGGATTGTTGTCCTTGCCAACCTCTATGGTAGCATCCTTTTGCTCCTTGCCAATCTTCTTTGAGGCCGGAGCTATCTGAAGAACAGAATTTGCCTGCCGCATGATAACGACGTGATCTCCTTGTTTTAGACCCAAATCCTGGATCCATTTCTTTGGCAGTGAAACAATGTAAGAAGAGCCTCCAGTATACTGCAACTTTCTGGTTTCCTGGCCCTGCTCAAGGTCTTTCCCCCTAGTTTTGCCGACTTCATCGTCGAGCTTTTCCATAACGATATGGATAGTGCAATTCTATATATGCTTACCCAATTACTATATAGATTGAGCTGAACATAATCATCAGATATATTAGGTATATATAATATGGTTTTTCTACTTGAATCCGCTTCCGATTGACCCAGTAGAAAAGATATCCCAGCACGTTGATGCTCTTTTCGGCCAGGGGGTTTCTCAGGCGATTCCGGCAGACCTTGACTTGGAGTTCTCCAGAAGGACTGGACGCATTAAGAATTTTGGAATCAATGGCAGGCTCGCAGCGACACTCCGTACAGATGGCGGCATGGCTCTGACAATATTTGGAGCACAATACTTTCTTGATAGAATCAATGCCTTTTTGGAGAATTGCGTGCAGGCTGTTGAAGAAGCGATTCCATTTGTCAGTGAGGGCCGATCTCTTTTTTGCAGACACGTAGAGCATTGCGGGAACAATGTCAGAGTTGGATCTGACGTTGCAATTTTTCATGACCGCAAAGTAATTGCGGTGGGAGTTTCATTGCTTGCGGCTCCTCTAATGAAGCAGTTCAGCCGTGGAGTTGCAGTCAAGGTGAGAGATGGACTGAAAGGCAGAACACCCGATAAGGATTAAAAGGTAGAAGGAAGTAATGCGAATCATATGATGCGTGGCGGCAACCGCGAGATGAGGCGCATGCTGGACAAGATGGGCCTTGACATGAAGACTATGGACAATGTCGAAGAAGTGATTATCAAGACCGATACCAAGGAGTTTTACCTTGTAAAGCCACAGGTCATTGAAATGAAAGGCAAGGACAGCACGATATTCCAGGTGGTTGCAAGCGACATTGAAGAAAAACAGAGAGAGGTACCCTCATTCAAAGAAGAGGACATTATCCTCGTCATGCAGCAAGCCAATGTCTCGCGAGAAAAAGCGGTTCAAGCTCTTATAGAAAGCAAGGGCGATATGGCACAGGCCATCCTTGGCCTTACAACGTAGAGTTACACGTGGCTTTAAATATCCCGTACTTTCACTTCTATTGGCTTGGCCAAGGAAAAAACTGCTACGACAACTCTTCCTCCACCAACCTCGCATTCTACTGTTGAAGCTATAGTCAGCGCTTTGTCTGAACTCGAAACCGAACTGGATGGCCTTTATGTGCGCGTTGATGAAATGAAGCGGCGTATCGTTGCGCATTCTAACGAGGAGATTGACAAGCTACGGCAGCAGGTGACCCTGATTGCAAACGAAGAAGCCAAAAAGATCGTTGAAAAGGCCAAGGCAGAAGCGGATGCAGAATCGGAAGACATCACAAAGCAATCAGAAAAGAGCCTTGCTGGCATCAAGAAAAACATCGACTCGTCCTTTGACAAAGCGGTTGACAGCATTGTCAAGACTGTGCTTGGCGAGAGCCCCCCGACCCCCGCGCCAAAGAGTGAAAAGCCCGCTTCAAGAGCTAAAAAGTACGCCGAGCAAGGCTAGCAAACCGCTTGATCCGGCTTTAAATGACACCGTCATGTTAAAAAACGAATTTCATTGTTAAGAAATTCCTCATTTCATAATTTGATAAGCGTTGCAATCTAGAATAGAAGTGAAACATTGCTCTTGAAGCTCGACGCTGTATTATTTTGACATCGAAACAATCCCTTTAGACGAATATCGCAACTATGCGGGCGCCAGCTTTTGCTCCTTGCAAATCCAAGTACATTTCGATCCAGTATCAACAGCTTGATGGTGAGGCGGGCGCACAGCTAATGATACTGAAAGAGTGGGAACCATGCTCTTCGGAAAGAGTAATTGTTGAGCAGTTCAGGAAGATATTCATCGACAAGGGAATTTCCTACTCCCTCCGCAGCGCTACTATTGGTTCTAGTCTGGATGCCTTCCACGCGGGGTAGATTCCGGCTAACAAACTAAGTCCTACAGACAACGCCCAGACATACGCCAGATCATTTCCCCTATATACTGGAGAAATGTCGAGGCCTCCTCCACCTCCTCCAAAACCACCAATCAGACTTACCAAGAGGTATCCTCCTCCAATGCCCAAAATCAGCCCAAACGAAGCTCCAATGATTCCTATTATTGATGCCTCACTGATGAAAATGAGAAGGATGTCCCTGTTAAAGGCCCCAATAGCCTTCATGGTTCCGATCTCGCGGATCCTCTCCATCACAGATGTGTAAAGGGTAGTCACGATACCAACTGCACCTACGACCAATGCGACCGCAGCTATGGCTACTATGAATGAGCTGAATCCACTTGTAAATTGCTGCTGAGTTTCAAGAATACTTCGAGGAGTGCTAATCCCGACGTTGTTCCCATATATGGCTCGAATCTCTTCCTCCACTATCTCTACATGATCTGCAGACTGGGCTGCAACTTGAATAGAATCGTATCTAAGGGATTTGTTCAGCAACGCATTACCCGAGTCGAGGTTAATTACTACACGATTGTCAATGTTGGGGTTTCCAGTTTGCTCCATTATCCCCCTAACAATGAATGACCTGGATGCTTCTTCCTCATCACCCGTGTCAGGATCAATGAAAGAATATGTTGCGCGGAGGGTTTGGCCAACAACAAGAAAAGGAGTCGTTTCACCATCTGGGTTGGCTATCCCGTCTGGTACTATCATCGCAGATGCATCGTTCGAGCGGATGCTAGAGCCTTCGACCAGTTCCAACGTAGGTGCTATCACAAGGAGCTTTTGTGGATCAATTGAAAAGACAGAAACAGTTCTGCTCTTACCCTGCGACTCTAGTGTGATCTGACCGGTGTATGCAGGAATAACATCATCGACGAAAGGAAGCGCACTAATCTTGTTGACTACCGCTGAATTAAAAGTGATCCGAGGTGCGGAAGGCGTGCCACCACCAGGGCCTCCACTCCCTCCACCTCCACCTGATGAGCTCAGGGTGAGGACATCGGTCGCCAAGTTGCTGAACTGCCTATCGATGAACCCCCCAAATCCAGCTGTGAGACCGTTTAGCGCAACTATTAGAGTAGTGCCAACCACCACCATCAATATTGTAAGGGCTGAACGCATTTTTCTGTCCTTCAAAGCTTCAAAAGAATGTGAATAGATTTCATCGATTTTCATTACATCTCGCCTATTCTAACACGCGATCTTCTTTCGTTCCGGAAGTTGGATTAGTCAGGATATCTTCAATATTTTCTTCGCTTTCCGTGTCATTCTTTAAATGCATCTTTTTTGATCTCCTTCTTCTTAGGAGTATCACGATTACAACAACTGCAACTATGCCCCCAACTACTAGCGGTAACAGGAATCCTGATATCGGTGAGCCTGGTCTCTGTCCCTCATTGGTCGGTTGTTGTGGCTGCAGGACTACGTTTTCGCTTGCTACAAACTCGTGGGAGTCCCTCACATCGTCTTTGTAGCTAACGCTCAGCGTAACAGTATACGATCCTGGTCCAAAGCCATTAGGCAAATTCAATGGCACGCTGAATGGCAGCGGCGAGTTCTCTGTCAAGTCTCCCAGATATTGCGGCGGTGTATCAGATATTGGCAACTGTCTACCTGCACCTTCACTCGCATTTGCAGGAGACTGCACTAGTTGAATGGTGGTAAACAAGGCCGCTGTGTTGCCTTCATTGAGAAGGTTCCCGACAAGATTCGGTGTGTCACCGATGTAGTTTATGGAAAGATCGTATGCGCTAATCTTGATTTCACCTGCGACATAGGTCCCAAGCTTGAAAGTCTTGCTGTTTTCCTCACCATTGGACGAGTAATCAACGGTCACGTCAAATGAAGTTGGATTGCCGATCAATGAATCGGCAGCAAAGACTTTAGTAGACAGCGGGATTCGCGAGCCTTCGGCAATCCTCTCAATCGACCATGTGGACTTTCCGAGAATCATCGTGGATTCAGATGGTGATTCTATCGTTACCACGACATTCGTGATGGGTGTTGTTCCCGTATTGGCAAGTTCAAAATCAAAATCTTCGACTTGGCCAGCTGTGATTGCGCTGGTTGTTTGATTTACTCCCCCAGACTGGGCTATTGGATTTACTTCAAGTATGGGCTTTCCAGTCAATCTGAACGGGACGGCAAGCTCGACGTCCCGAAAAGACCCCACTTCTCGTACTTTGTTAAATTCAACAACCAAGTTTGAAGTATAAGCGCCAACCTTGGCATTATCAGATACGACTACGTCGAAAAGTAGTGTAAATGTCTCTCCCTCTCCTACGAGCTGATAAAAGCTCGCCCGCGCCGTGGTGACTTGTGCTCCTGCCGCGCCGTAAGAGCTAAAACCATCCGGAAGTTCCATGGTCCCTGTAACAGCTGTAATTTCTGATGTCCCTCGATTTGCAAGAACTACTGCTAGGGTAGTGGATCCCTGACCAGGACCAACTTCTTTTCTCGTTATGGCAGAATCATTAGATGAAGAGTTTCTATCGGTCCAGTAGGCGTCAAGGAAAATAGGTCCATTCAACGATTCAAGGGCCTGCTCTTCTGTAAGCAACTCATCGCTTTGGGCAATAGCTACTGGGAGCAGTCCTGTTTGCGTAACAAGCGATAGAAGGACAAGACCGATTGTTGTTACTACGGCGATACTTTTGTAAACCAAACTAATTCGAGACCTCCTTTTCAATTGCCCCATCTCTGATGTAGATTGTACGATCAGTGGCGGCGGCAAGCTCTGGATTGTGCGTAACAACAACAATTGTTCTGCGGAACTTATGGGACAGCGTTTTCAGAAGAGCAATAATCTCGTTCCCTGTCTTCGTGTCCAGATTCCCAGTAGGCTCGTCGGCAAGGATTATTGCCGGGTTGTTCATCAATGACCTTGCTATCGCAACTCTTTGTTGCTGACCCCCGCTCAGATTTGTCGGCCTGAATCGTGCCTTGTTCTTTATTCCTAACACCTCCATTATCTTTAGCGCTCTCTGCCTCCGCTCCGTTCTGTCTACTCCTGAAATGGTGGCAGGGAGTTCGACGTTTCTCTGAACGGTGGCTCTGTTGATTAGGTTATAGGACTGAAAAATGAAACCTATCAACTTGTTTCGCATAGTAGCGATTTCCAAATCTCTCAGGGCAAAAACGTCAACACCGTTAATGATTACCTTGCCGGAGCTGGGCTTGTCAAGCGCACCAATAAGGTTGAGCAAGGTTGATTTGCCGCTGCCGGAAGGACCTACAATGGAGACAAATTCACCCTTTCTTATGGTAAAATTGACATTCCTGAGAGCGACCACGCGCCCTGCTGCCGAATTGAATACCTTCGACACGCCAATGGTCTGGAGTGCAAATACATCTCGATGACTAGTGGCAACACCCGATGGATCCGGCGCGTTAGTCGGAGAGTGAGACGCACGTGCCTCTTTCATCATAGTCAAGAGAATATAGTTTTGTTATAACTATTGAGTACCATTGACAGGTATCAAAGGTACTCGGTTCCAATTTTTCAGCTATAATCCCTACAGACCGAATGCAGATAAAGATGGGCAACGGACATCCAATAGATAATCCTAAATAATTAGCCAAAATGACTTGCTTTGTTATTCAATGTTCCTACTACCTGATGACGCATTCCACCTTTGTCATTATTTTGCGTTGGGCAGGTTTAGAAGCTGTGTTGGAGTTCAATCTCGGGCAAGGCAGCGGAGCTCTAACCATTATGGTTGAATATCGCGATCGACTCTACATTAGAAAGGACGTTCTCTTGAAGCTCTTCGAGTATGGTGAGCTGAATCAGAGCAGATTACTCAGTTTTTGTGGGCTAAACAATTTTAGGCATAAAGGAATACTGGATGAAATGGCCGCCAAGAGACTCATCATTAGAACTGATGAGGCTCGCGGAAACATGACCGTAATCAAATACAAAATTTCTGAAACTGGGAGAACTATTCTGAGGGAAATTTTCGAAAGATATGAAGAATTATTCCCGAGGAGCGATGAAAAGGATGAATAACAAAGGTACAACACAATTTTTAAGTCAGGAATTGAGGGAAGGGTTGAGCCATGTCTGAATCTGAGAGGAAAGATGACTCAAACCTATTCAAGTTGATCGACGGTGTAATCCGTCAAGTAAACAAAACGAAGAAGATATTCATCATAATGGTAGTCAGTATCATGGTCGTTCCCGCAATATTGTTTGCTATCACTTTTCTTACACTTGATCCATCTCTTATGGAGATTATCCAAAATAGACCTGCACGTGACCCATCGTTCGTACTGTTTCGGATGATCCCGATTATCATATCTGTAGTTTGGCTAGGCGTAGGTATCTGGCAATGGTTTGCTTTGTCGAAATGGACAAAAAGGTATGAACGATTCAAACAACATCAAGAGGAACTTGATAGGAAATTAGATACCGAGAGTGGAAATGAGTCATCCTAGCAGCCAGCACCGTGCGTAACACGGTTAGGACTAGTTTAGCACGCTCGGCATAAGGATTCGTCGCGTGTTACACATCCCACTACGGCAGCGATTTCCGCCCGCTATACTTTGATAATGGAAAGTTGGTCGGTTTTTCAGCAATTTCCTCTGTTAAAATAGTCCCTCTCAAAATCGACTTATTTAACACAGCTGCTTGATCCAGAAGATTTAAAAGCGATTTTCAACCAAGGTCTATCGTTGATGGGACGCCCCTGACGGAGGAGCTATTTCAACATCCCAAAGTCGCAGTTGCAACCATCTACGGTAGACCCTATTACAACATTGTTAATGCGCTCAAGGTGATGAACCTGAGGTTTGACTCACTTTCGCCTGCAGAAGCGGCGATGTCTGACGCCAAGGTTATTATCACAACAGTAGAGGAGGCCGACTTGGTGAAAAAGAAAGGTGTTGTCATGCTTGACACAGAGCTCGAAAAGTATCCTTCAATTTCCAAAGCAAAAATATTGCGCAGTCTGGCAGGACCAGAAGCCGATGACAGGCTGACGATCGGAATTGACCCTGGAAGCAGGATCGGAATATCAGCGATTTATCTTGATCAAGAGCTACTAAGCGATGTGGAATCATCTCCAGATGACGCCGTCGAGCAGATTTCCGCGATGCTTGGCGGCATTACATCTAGAAAGAAAGTGGTAAGGATAGGAGACGGAGACATCCGGATGGCTCGGCAGATTGCTAGAATGCTCAAGTTCAGGTTCGAAGAAAAAGTACAAGTCGAGATAGTGGACGAACACGGGACATCACAGAACGCAGATGCAAACCGCAGAGGGGCGAGGGATAGGTCTTCTGCAAGGACGATAGCGTTTAGGAGCGGTAAAGAATTCTTGTCGCGACGCTATTCACACAAAGCGACCTAGCAGGACAAGTCTTTGAACTCAGCAAATCAAGTCATACAAAAATCTTAAATCGAGAGAGATCTATCCAGTTAGTTTATGGGGGAATGCACCTGCCTGACGCCGATGGTACAAGCCATGTGCCGGTAAATCCCCTTGCCAGTGCGGTACCTTGGCGCCAGCAGTTATACAATAGGGTCAAGTTAATTCCGTGGTGGCTAAGCTATAACCGCGGCGTCACCCCTCAAGCAGTTCTGAGAGACAGGATGATGGAACTCGGCACCACTATGGGACTACAAGAAAAGTGGCTTAGGAAGATCATCCGACATGCAATTTCTGAATTTTCAAAGAAGGGTCTTGGCGCCGACTATTATGGATATCACAACATTGACCATGAGCTCGAAGCAGCCTACTTTACCCTGCTGGCAGCAAAGCATCAGAATACAGAAAGCAGGTTTAGCGACCAGGATATCCGCTACCTTTTCGTGGCTGCTCTGTTTCACGACTACGATCCACTAAAAGCATTCGACAAACCAAACGAAGATTCTATTGAACGCTTCATAAGAAGCGATGTCAAGATAAGAAAATTCATAGATCAAGTTGGGCTCAACATAGATCTAGTAATTGCAATAATACACAGGACCGCGTATCCATTCAAAGATGAAATTGCCGAGAATGCGAGAAAAAGAATGCACGCATTATTCACCGATGCTAGAATACCGGAGAGTGATATAGCAACAAGAAAACATTACGAAGATCTGGGATGGTTCCTATCCGTTGCAGAACGTGTTGCGGGTTACGCGCTCGGTGACTTTGAGCATAGTAAGGACCTTGCAAGACGCAATGCGCATGCACTAGGCTGGCATCCATCCGTGATAAACGAAAGATCTGCAAGATACTTTGATCTCCTCAGAGACGAAAAAGAAATGTTCGATACGGTTATGGAGGGAGTGCCTCCAGAATATAAGGAAGTGTTTTCTGGCAATGTGGAGACATTCAGAGACACTTTGACGATGGAGCAGGAATTGAGGGATCTAGTAAAGAACAAACTAGTTATGGTGCCGGTGGTAGAAAAGTGCGGAGCCGATCTTGAACCTTATGTCCAGGAATCTATTTTCAGTATTTTGAGGGAGCAACCTATGCTGGTGCCGGTCGAAGAGAAAAATTTTAGTCAATCACTGAGCGCGGAAGATTCAATCCTGATTACTTTAAGAATCAACGACAAAGTTGGTGACATTGTTGGCTTTGCGAAGGGCGGACCACTTGAAAAGTGCAGGCTTCGACGAGGCACCTGCGACCACAATGTTGGCAAGGGTAACACAGCATACCTGGAAGGGATCGGCATAAAACAAGGCTTTTGGGGAGAAACCGGAGGTCACCTGCTTAGGATACGATTTCTTGACGATGCGATAAAGCACGGATATAGATTCGTGACTGGTTATGCTCACCGCGACGTAGTAATTCAGAGGATGACGAGAGGCGAAAATATACAGATCGTTCAAAAGTACGACCCCGACAAACTTGATTACTATAGAGCTGATTTGAGTAGTACCCCATATCGATTGATGGCCGAGGATGAAGTTTCTACCATGCAACTTCGCACGTGACGCATCTTCGACCAAGCTAAATTTTGTATATCAAATCGTTTGTCCCGCTAGATTACTTTCTCTCCTTCTTCCCTTGACTTGATGTCTATTACCCTTGTTACCGGAGAAACAAAGATCTTTGTCTCAGAAGCATTTTGCTGCACGTATTCGATGACCTTATTTTCTTGATGGTCTAGATGACTTTGTAGTTTGCAACTGGAAGCCTTATATCCTGCCAAGCGTTTCTTGCTGCCCTGAATTCAAATTCAAAGTGTGAAAAAATAGGAGCTTTGAAAGGACGGTCTGTTATTATCTTTAAAGCAATCGTACTGGCCGTCACTTTCATTAGTGCATCAATCATAGCCGTGCTGCCTGTTCCATCTGTCGCTTCGGCACAAGAAGATGCCATGATGGACGAATCAAGACCACACAGACACCTTTACGTCGGAGCCACCTCGGGGGTTCAGTTCCCCGGTTCCGCCAACGTAAGCGAAAGTGGCATCAGCGAATTTGGAGGCACGCCAGACTGGATTCAATCGGGTCGATGGATGGCTCGCATAGAAAGTTCTGGTGAAGATTTTTCTGTTGGATTCAAGGCGACAATCGACATGATAAAGCCAGATGGAAGCGCGAAGCATAGACATCTCGTCAATAGCTTCAGATTAGCTAATGTTTCAGCATCCGAAGATAATTCAATAACTGTCCTACACGGTACAGCAACTGTTACAATGACCGACGGACCCGTTGCTGATGTTCCACTGACCTTCAAGATCTATGACGAGTCCCTTCTGGAGATTATGATAGGCCCAGATAAAGTCGGTGGACACTTTGGTTCGAATCCGATTTATGGCACATTCACGTACGCCAGAACTACCTTCTTGGATACTGGTGAAATCGAAGACAAGCAATTCTCACAACCAGTCGCAATACCTGCACAGGCGCAGGGTCCTGCAATCCCCTCAAAAGGTTATTTGGTTGAGGAGATTAGTGAAAGTCTGTACTGGGTCACAGATGGTACCTACAATACCATGTTTCTGGTTGGTGATGACGACGTTGCCGCAGTGGACGCGCCTCCTTCCCTTGGAGACAAGTACCTGCAGGCCATAGCCGAAGTCACGGACAAGCCTGTAAAATATGTGATATATAGCCATTCGCACCTGGATCATATTGGGGCAGCAAACATGTTCCCGCAAAATGCAACCTTCATAGCTCAAGAAGAGGTGGCTAAGGTGCTTCAGAAAGCCCACGACCTGGCCGGTGATAGCGACGTTGCCTCTCAATTGCCGCCAGTACCTACTGTGTCGTTCACGGAGAACTATACCTTAATTCTTGACAATGCTACGAGTGGTGTAGGGCAACAGAGCCTGCAGCTTGATTACCATGGCAGCAACCATGAACCGGGCAACATTTTCATCTATGCGCCAAACCAGAAGGTGTTGATGCTAGTTGACATTGTATTTCCGGGCTGGGTCCCCTTCTTGGAGCTTGCCATAACTAAAGACGTGGCCGGCTTTGTTGAAGCCCATGATCTCGCCTTGGGCTATGACTTTGACACGTTTGTTGGAGGGCACCTAACAAGGCTTGGGACGAGACAAGATGTGGAGACACAGAAGGCATTTGTATCGGATCTCATGGCAGCCGCGGGTAGAGCAAATGGAGCTGTGAGCTTTGCGGACGTGGCAAAGAAAGTTGGGCCAACAAATGATACCTGGGCTTTCTATGGGGCATACATCGAAGCGGTAAATGAAGAATGCACAGAAGAAATGCTGTCAAAGTGGCTTGGCAGGCTAGGCGGTGCAGATGCTTTCATGTCAAGTCATTGCTGGACAATGTCAGAGGCTATGCGGGTTGATCCCGCTGCGATGGCGTTGTCACAAGCAGAGCGACAATAATTTTGAATCATCGCTGACTAGGCTGAGTTAACGATTCTCAGGGACCATACTGAGAACCGCAGCCCAAAGTCTCTTTCTGGAAATTTTTATGTAGTTGACTATTACATCATCAACTAATTTTCTAGCCAACAACGCTATCTTAATCGAGATGGATGCCGGCACACATTATGACATCGTGAGTCTTATCGAGAAGTGTAAAAATGAGCGCGATTCTGATCGTCAGCTGAAAATTCTATTGGTTATTAATGCAATGCTTCCACCGACAAAGAAGCTTCACGTTCCCGCATTATTAACGGATGATTACATCAGCAGAGCCTTGCATGAGATAGAAAGGGCGTTAAAGAGCGGGTATTAGGAATCCATCATATCCCCGATGTCCATTGCCGGTGAATTCCTAGGGTTTACTCTGAGGTCTAAGAATAGACCTCCATGTTACAGATTTAATGATTGGAACTGGAGCGGTAAGGAAAAGCACGAAATCAGTGACCACGTATTCCATTGCAACAGATGCTGGGAAAGGGTCAAGGAGTTGCGACCCAGCATGATAATCAGCCTATGATAATTCTGGTTATCGCAAACTTGCTTAAATAGGACCATTTACTTCATCAAGTTTGACATGCCAACATACATGATCCAGGGTGCGTATGGAAAAGAAGGATTGGCGGCTATAGTAAAGAATCCTCAGAACAGGATCCAAGCAGTCAAGCCAGCAATAGAAAAGTTGGGTGGCAAGATGAAAGATGCATATTTCAGCTTTGGTGAATACGATTTTGTCATAATTGCAGAGATGCCTGACAACGTGAGTGCCGCTGCAATATCATTAGCCTTTGGTGCAGGCGGTGCACTCAAATCGACAAAGACAACGCCTCTCTTGAGTGCCACTGAAACCATGGAAGCAATGAAGAAAGCATCTACGGCTGGATACAAACCTCCAACGGCTTAACAGCCAAGAGCCTATACTAGCAGAAAAAGAAGCTAGGTAGATGTGCAGAGCTGAGCGTTAACATTACTCAGTGGATATCCCATAGTTATTCTACTTCCTCAATCTCTCGTTTGTCATTGACATAAAATCCAACGACTTGTGCAGGGAAATCCCATAAGGATACTTCATGCATCGCCTCCCGAATATGCATATAGTGATGTTCCCTATCTCCGGGGCTGCCTGCGCAATCGTAATGTCCCACGACTGCTATTACGCGCCAACAATGCTTCTCTATCGATATTGAAACTGCTCTTCTGATAAGTGCAATATTCTCTTCTGAGCGTTCCTCACCGGAATAAATCCCATCTACACCCGGATACGTTACCATGTCAACGCCATCGATGTTGCATTTCTGTTTCATGTGATTTATTACAACATCTTGTGTTCTCCCATCCATACAATTTATTGCAGTTCCAAATTTGAAATTCATCATTTCTTCATGCACTTTAGAGTCTCTGCGGGGTCGTAAGTATTTTGCCAAATAGCTGCGAATCTGCCATCTTGACATGGCCTTCTACCATCTTGTTAAATGGTAGGACCGTATCGATCACTGGCTTTATCTTGCCCTTGCTGACCCACCGTATAACTTCCTCTAGTCCTGCTTTGGTTCCCTGCGTTGCACCTAGCAAATTGATTCCCCGGAAGAAGAGATATCTCAGGTCAATCGTCGAATCATAGCCTGTAGTAGCACCTGTTGACACAAGCGTCCCTCCCATTTTCAAAAGCCCAACTTCTTGTGGAAATACGGTTTTGCCTATGTGTTCATAGATCACGTCTACTCCTTGCCTATCTGTTTTATCTCGGACCTTCTTGTACCAATCAGCTTCTCGATGATTGACTACATAGTCAGCGCCAAGCTCGAGACACTTGTCCATCTTATCCCGATTTCCCGCCGTTGCAATGACATCGCAACTAAATAACTTCGCAATCTGGATGCCGGCTATTCCCATGCCACTTCCTCCGCCCATAATCAGGACTGTCTGGCCTGGCCTTATTTTGGCTCGCGTAACGAGCATGTGCCACGCAGTCATGCCGACCATAGAAATTGCTGCCGCGTCAATGAATGATACACTATCAGGAAGCTTGACTACGTTTACTTCTGGCAAATGCGTGTATTGCGCAAAGCCGCCCCAAAGTGGACCTGTCTGGAAACCCCATACCTGCCGGCTGGTGCAATCATATTCCCTTCCAGATACGCATTCATGGCAAAATCTGCAAGTCAGGTTTGGATGCGAAGTTACCCTGTCTCCAATCTTGATGTTTGCCGTGACATTCTCACCGAGTTCGACAACTGTTCCAGCAGCGTCGCTTCCCGATATGTGAGGCATTGGAATTTTTATTGGCTCGCCCCAAATGCCCCATAGGTCGTTGTAGTTGTATGATGCGGCCTCAACTTTTATCAAGAGCTCATTGTCTTTTGGCTTTGGCGTATCAATATCCTCAATTCTTACCACCTGCCTGGGATCTTTGCTGTGTTCCCTGTACACGGCTGCTTTCATGTAGACTCTATTATCTTCCTCTTTGATAGTCATATATTCATGGTGGAATTAAACAAGAGTATCTTCCAGTATGACATTGGCTATGAAACGATCTCAAAGGATTTAGCGAATTATCCCGTTCTTTAGAATGAGCCAAGATATTGGAGGGTCTTGTAGCATGGCTGCAGGATGGAAATGCATGAATTACGAGATTGCCTTTAGCGGAGACGGGGCCTCGGGAATAGCGACTGAAGCTACCCTAGCGGGAAAAGCTCGTAGTTGGTGTTCATAAGTAAGGATTGAAAGACAAGGCTTTTATTTTCATCCATTAGAGTTTCCGGCACTGCGAAGTTAGCCCAGCTAGCGTCCCACGCTACCGGCAAAATAATAACAAGCGGCGTTAGAGGTAGACGAGGTACCTGCAGAAGCATTTCCTGATTGATCGCTCACCGAACAAATTCTACATTTTCGAGGCGTTTGAATGCGTTGTCTCCGGTAAGAAACCTTAGCCCGTGGTGTTTTGCAAGATAATATCCAAGAGCGTCAGCATACGAGATATCTAGATGGTTCTTATTTTTCAAACTGAATCGCAACTTCATAGCTTCTTCGATAGCCGACAGGTCAAAGTCTACCAAATAGCTAGAAAAGGCATTGATTACCGTCTTTGCCGCTCTGTTCCCGCGTGCTGCCAGCACTTTGTAATAAACCTCCATCAGGTTCAGTTTCGTAAGGATGCCGTCGCCATCTTCAAAATAGAGTCTGTAGTTCTTGTTTCCGTTAAGGTACTCGATGAGCGCGTAGCTGTCGTAAAAGTAGTTAGTGGGCTGCGTCGTCACTGTCTCGCCAGCCTGCCCTCATCTCATCCTTGGCCTTTTGCGCACTGCCTGTCGGATATTTTCCAAACAGCCGCTTGACTTCTCTAGTTGGTCGGACAGAAAGCTCAACTTCTTGTCCTTCTCTGAGACCTATCTCATTTACAAGAGCCTTTGGTATTACGGCACCAAGAGAGTTTCCCCATGCCTTGAGCCTGACCCGCGTAATCATTTAGCAATAGTTATACATGTCTAACTACTATAAAAGCATTTGATGCTTACAAACGCTTTTATTTTCATCCGCTAGAATTTTCAGTACTGCGAAGCTAGTCCGACTAACGAGGTCGTTTAATTAGAGCAAGGGCCTCGAATCAGGCTATCTATTTGAGTTAACTTTTCTTTTCGTTATCTCCATGTAAACGAAGTATATCGCAACGGTTGTGGCCCTTCATTAATTTTCAAGAATCCAATCAAGGCGTTGTCTGTAATAAGCGGCGAAGGCCACATTTGCCGATGTAGTGGTGGCAGAAGCTTTTGATTGGCGTCTGCTTGATATGTCGCAGATTTTCTTACATATATTGTGATAGTGCTACTGCGTCCTTGGGCTTTGTATCTCTCTGTGTCTTTATCTTTTTGATTGCTACTTCAAAGTGGCGCATCATGACGTGCGCTTCTGAAGCGTGTTTGGCTGCCTCTTCTGGCGTCGGGTACTTTGCCAGATATTCATGCAGCACGATCGATATGGCAGTATTTACTATTGCAGCAGTGTCTGCACCGCTGAACCCTTCTGTCATTTGTTCTGCTATTTTCTGAATGTTTACATCCTGTCCAATGGGCTTGCCCTTGGCATGAATCTCCAGTATCTTGGCCCTTGTCTGGATATCGGGGTTCAGAACGAGTATTATTCTATCAAACCTGCCGGGCCTCAAAAGCGCGGGGTCAACCATGTCGGACCTGTTAGTTGCGCCCAGCACCACTACCCCATGCATTTCGCTGATGCCATCTAGCTCTGTTAGAAGTTGAGAAACTAGCCTCTCAGTTCCGCCTCCGCCCCCAGTCTCCATTCCCCTTGTTGGAGCGATAGCGTCAATTTCGTCGAAGAATATCACACATGGCGCAGCCTGCCTGGCTCTCCGAAATATCTCTCTGATACCGCGCTCTGATTCGCCTACCCACTTGGAAATCAGTTCCGGCCCCTTTACGCTGATAAAGTTGGCTTCTGATTCTGTTGCAACTGCCTTTGCAAGCAGCGTCTTGCCGGTCCCAGATGGTCCGTGCAATAAAATGCCTTTTGGAACTGTGTGACCTAACTTTGCATAGAGGTCAGGGTATTTGAGCGGCCACTCTACTGCTTCCTGCAATTCACGTTTTACACCTTCAAGGCCTCCAATGTCTTGCCATTTTACGTCTGGAGATTCAAGGAAGACCTCCCTCAATGTAGAGGGCATGACGTCCTTTATTGCCTGATCAAAATCATTCTTCGTTATTATGAGCTTGTCGAGTGTTTCTGGGGGCAACTTTTCTTCTTCCAAGTTGAGTTCAGGCAGCAACCTACGAAGGCACTTCATGGCAGCTTCTTTGCAGAGATATTCCAGATCGGCCCCAACAAAACCATGGGTAACTCCTGCTATTCTAGGTAGGTCCACGTCAGTGTCAAGCGGCATATTGCGGGCATGAATCTGAAGAATCTCAAAGCGTCCATGTTTGTCTGGCACTTTGATTTCGATTTCCCTGTCAAACCTGCCGGGCCTTCTCAGCGCCGGGTCGAGAGCGTTTTGCCTGTTAGTGGCTGCAATTACGATGACTTTGCCTCTTCCCTCAAGACCATCCATCAACGATAGCATCTGCGACACGACCCTCTTTTCGACCTCGCCTGTCACTTCTTCTCTCTTTGGGGCAATAGAGTCGATTTCGTCTATGAATATTATGGATGGGGCCTTCTCTCTGGCCTCTTTGAATATTTCCCTTAGCCGGGCCTCTGATTCTCCGTAGAACTTGCTCATGATCTCCGGGCCAGAGATACTGATAAAGTGAGCATTGCTCTCGCTTGCAACTGCCTTTGCAAGCAGCGTCTTGCCAGTGCCCGGCGGCCCAAAGAGCAGTACGCCCTTTGGCGCCTCTATGCCAAGCTTTTCAAATATTTCTGGGTGCCTCAGCGGAAGCTCTATCATTTCTCTGACCTTTTGCATTTCATCTCTCAAGCCGCCAATGTCTTCGTATGACACATGAGGCATCCCGCGCAAATCTGCATCTTTTTCAGTTATGGTGAATGATGTTTTGTTGGTTACAAGTACAGCATCAGCAGGCGGGGTTACACCAACTACTTGAAAGGTAATCCTTCCGCCAAAATAAGGTACCATAACCTTGTCGCCCTTGACAAGAGGGTTGCCCTCAAGAGCATCAGCAAGGTAGCGCTCGTCTATGGGCGGTATTGTCTCTAGAGGAGATACTATAACTTTCTCTGCTGGAACTACCTTGACCTTTTTTGCATTCACCGTATCTCCTATGGCCACGCCAGCGTTATTTCTCATCAGGCCGTCTATTCTGATAATGTTCTTTCCCTCGTCTGAAGGGTAAAGTGGTAAACACTTGGCAACTGTCCTTCGTTTGCCTTTTATTTCGATAATGTCGCCTGTAGTTGCCCCCAAAGAATCCATAGCCTCATAATCAATTCTTGCAGTGCCTCTGCCGACATCTCTGGTATATGATTCAAGTGCCTTTAGAGGCAGGATATTTTGATTCATTCCTTAATCCACACGCCTACGTGCATCGCCGGAAATAAAAGCAGCTTCAAAGGAAATGCAATTATTCAACCGCTCTACCATAGTGGCTACGCATGGTTATACCCATGAACATGATCTCGCTTCTCCCCTTAAGAACGATGGCTTGCTAGCAAGTCTATTGTTGAGCATAATCTTAATGATCATAAAATGACTAGTCAATCCTCAAGTGCACCTGACGGCTCTAGTTATTGCATAGTACTCATGCCAAAAGAGTCATTCTCATGTGATTGTGGCAATGTGATGGAATGCATCGAAGAAGACGAGCTAACAAAACCAAAGTTTAGGAGCATTTCGGGCAGCGTTGTACTTCGATGTAACGATTGTGGTAAAATGCATGAGGTTTTTCTAAAGCGCAAAATTGCCAAATTTATTCGGACATCCCCATCATTCAAAAAGTCGCCTCATCCTACTGGAGACTAAGAACAATTCTGTCAATATCGATACTATCTCTGCCACTTTGAAAAAGAAGGCATATACGCTTTATGGCACACCGGGAAATTGCAGCCGTCAGTATTCAATACTTCTAGAATCAAGAATTTCCTAAAAAACAGAGAATGCAAATAGATCTGTGGTAACCTCTTGTTCTTTTGGAGCGGTTCTGTCAAGGATGACTCATTGTTCTTCTTCCTCTTCTTCCCTTTTCTGTTCTTCCCCTTCTTGCTTCTGATCCTCGACATCATGGGCTTCATCTTTCATTTCCTCTTTCTCAGCTTCTTTATCGCTCATGGTGCTATAGCACGCGGCCCTGATACTTAACTGCAATAAGATTTCAAAGGTGCGAAGTTAGCCCAGCCTAGCCAGCTTCCCAAGCTCGGAATCAAGTTTATCACAGACGTCAGCTGCTCAACGCGTCGCCCCTTACGATTTTGTTCTCCTTAAACCCTCTTATGTGAGTAAGATCTCGGTCGAAGAAGATGTCTATAGTCCAATCAAATATCACGCGCAACCTTTTCTTGAACATTGGAAGCTTTTGCAGATAAATCATTCTCCAAAGCCACCATGCAAGAAATCCGCGAACGTTTATCCCGGCGATGCGCACAATTGCGCTTCTTCTTCCTATTGAAGCCATCTGAGCGCTCATGCAATATTCGAACTCCTCAAGGCCATCCCCAACCAAGGTGTTGATAATGTTTCTTGCAACGACATGGGCTTCCCTTACTGCGTGTTGCGCAGTGGCCGGGTAAGGGTTTCCCGATGTCTCATCAATTATGTATGCGGAATCGCCTAGAGCCCATACGTCGTCAAAGCCCTTGACCCGAAGATGTTTGTCCACTGGCAGCCTGCCGGAAGAGGGCTTTTCACAGGGCACCTCGGCTATAACCGGATTTGGAGAAATGCCGGCTGTCCAGATCACAGTCTTCGCTGGGATCACATATTCCTTTCCCTCCTTTTCCAAGAGCGTTACAGAGACCTTTGTTGCATCCACTACCTTGCAATTCAACTTCACCACGACTCCCTCTTTGCGCAGTTGCCTCATCGTGAAATCCGCGAGCTCCGCATCCAGCTCGGGCAGGATCCTTTCTCTTGATTGGACAACAAACACCCGTGTGGGAGATTCCTCAACACTGTGCTTCCAGATCCTCGGGTAGTACTTCGCCGCCTCCAGAAGGAAGCTGTTCAGCTCACCCGCGGTCTCCACTCCAGAAAGCCCACCGCCCACTACGACGAAGGTTAGGAGCAATCTCCTCTTCTCGAGGTTCGGCTCGATGTCTGCGCGCTCTAGCATGTCTATGATGTGATTGCGCAGGATAACTGCATGTTTCAAGTTCTTCAAGGTAAAAACTACATCTTCAAGATGGGGCATATGCATAAAGTTCGTATCGGCTCCAAGGGAAATTACTAGTTGGTCGTAAGGGAGTGTCAGTCTCTCGATAACCTGGCGCCCTGGCGAGGATCCATTACTGTGGAGATCACTTTCAAGGCCGAGGTCGACCTTCTTCGTTCTTACGTCTATGGATTCAACATTCGCTTCGTAGAACGTTGTGTTTTTTAGAATCTGCCTTATGGGTACAACGATATGGTTTGTCTCGATCATTCCGGAGACTACTTGTGGAAGCATCGGAGTGAACACCATATAGTTCTCTCTGCTTACAAGACTTATCTCAGCGTCAATATTCTTCTGTCTGGCCAAATTCTCCAGCTTTCTGGCACAGTAGACGCCGGCAAATCCTCCCCCTAATATGAGAATTCTGCTTTTATTCCCGCTATGCATTTGTTTGTTCCATCTAGGACCCGTACGCTGATTCTCACTTGGTCTCTTCCACCATGGTCGATATTAGACCTCGGTTATGAGCTATTAAGCAGGTACGTGTAGTGGTGGTAGACAGATCAGAGCTCTCAGAGACGATCAAGATAGGTGTACACCCCAGGACACGTTCTCTTTTTTATCTGGCCCAAAAGAACACACAATCGATGTCAAAGGCGCAGCAGGTGCCAGAATCAAAAAAAATCGCAGCGAGGAACCTATACTTTTCCGATCTCCCGGAAGACATAATTGCGATGCAGCTGGACCTAGAGATCCCGGTCGTCATCGAGATCCTGCTGGAAATGAATGTCTACAACTCGAGCGATAATCAATTCTCGGGCGTTGCAAGCGCATAGACATCATGCGCAATTACCCTCTTCTGCAGGGTGCTAAACGTAACAGGTTAGAGATCCGTCCTGAGCACTCCTTCTTCAGGCTTTGCAATGTACACCATCGCAAAAATGCTCAAGCAGGCTGGTACGGCTGAAAAGCAGTTACCAAAGGCCAGAAAGATAAAGCAATTTGTCTCACTTGCATCGTGCGAGATAAATAAGTATTTCACTCGCTCGACAAATCGTATCATAATAAGCGATTATGGTATCAGAATCTGAAGATTAGATGGGATGACTTGATTACAATGAATAGATAAGACGTGCACAAGACTCAGAAGCATCTGCTTTTGTTGTAAAGGCTTTTATTTTCATCAATTAGAATTTCTGCAGTGCGAAGTTAGCCCAGCCTGGTCAAGGTACGAGCTTCCCAAGCTCGGGATCGCGGGTTCAAATGCTTGGCGGTCGACTGGGTTTGAATTCAATTTTGATGGCCGGCCAGCACCGCTGCTAGCAGCATTGCTGGCGATATGGATTTTGTTGGCCACAAGAATATAGTGCTACAAAATTGCTGCTCAGAGCTAAAGTCTCAACACAGGAAGGTTACAATCCCTCATGCCTCACAACAGTAATACAAACTTAGTCAAAACCATGGAGGGAAACGTGAGACGATGAAGTCGTTAGAAATTACAACGCAGCTCTCTCAATCAACAATAAACCTAGAGACCACTCGGCTATTTTCTCATACAACCCTAATTACTTTATGAGAAAAACCGCAGGCTCTTGTATGTTTGGACATGCCTCAAACAGTTTGGTACAATTTCGGTATTGCAAGTTACTCTGTCTATGTTAGATATTATTAAGAAGGGAATGCAGATGAGCCATTTCTTAAATAATAGCCGGCACAAAGCCGTACTTGGAGCATGAAGGCTGCAAAGTCTAGCAGTATGACCATGGACAAGAACTTAAGTCCGGCTGTTAGCAAACCGAGCGATTCTGCCAACAGGAATTCAAAAATTACATTCCCGGAGTATCCAGCCTCATTCCGTCATACAGCTGATCACTCCTTGGTCTACTCAGCAGAGCGTTCGCAGAAATTATCAGCGAGAGAAAGGTTTGTCAAGGGGACTGGTCTAGACACCGAATTCGGCGATGAGGGAATATTGTCCCTATCTGAACTTGACAAGAAAGTTCTAAAGTCAATTCTTTATTCAAGCGGCAAATTGTCCTGCCTGGGCCTTTCAAGAAAGCTGGAAATCCCATATACAACGATCCAGCGAAGACAAAAAAGATTGGAGAGTGAATTGCTAGTAAAGTCCTGTTCTCTCAGGCTTGATAGGCTAGGCTGGC
>DASYRH010000097.1:0-8543 GCA_036004585.1 Nitrososphaera sp.
ATGCACAATTCATAAAGATTTTCAATAAGAGTGATTCATGAGAACTAATGTCTGCACCGGATCTTGCCAAGATTAAGGATTTGATTTTCGAATACTTTCAAATAGCCAAAACCAAGGAAATCGAGAGGATTGATTCCTTTCTCAATTCAAAGTTTACAAAATTTGGCGATTCGCCGCCATATGACAGGCGGGAATTCGACAGGGCGTTGATGCTGGAGCAGCTTCAATTTGCGAGCATATCTGACTACGACTTCAAGATCGAAGGACTGAAAATAGAAGTCTGGGATGACACTGCCATTGCCACCTTCCTGCTAGAGAGCACGGGAATGATAGTTGATGACTATAGTTTTCGGGGAACAACCATTAGTAACAAAGCGCGGACGACAATCGTGCTGCGAAAAAATGACAATGGCCGTTGGACGATGGCCCATCAACACCTATCCAGGTTCTCAGGCTAGTCGAATGAAGCCGAACGTCCTACTGTCTTCATTACTTTTTGAGGCCGGGCTGTTCTGTCTTTTTCCTTTTCCTTAAGAAAAATACCGTATGCTTCCTTGGGATCTGCCTTACTGTGGACTATTGCCCTAACCGCCTTTACCATAGCCACAGGCCAGTCTGACTGCCAAATGTTTCGTCCCATGTCAACTCCAACTGCTCCGTGCTGAACTGCGTCGTACGATAGCTTTAGTGCGTCTGCTTCCTGCAGTTTCTTTCCTCCTGCGATTATCAACGGAACCGGGCACCCTTCTACGACTTGTTCAAAATTATCGCAATAGTACGTCTTTACAACGTGAGCGCCGAGCTCGGCCGCGACCCTGCAAGCAAGGCCTAGATATCGCGCGTCCCTTGCCATCTCTTTTCCAACCGCGGTCACCGCAAGCACCGGGATCCCGTACTTTTCTCCTTCGTCAACCAACTTTGCGAGGTTTGCGAGCGTCTGGTGCTCGTATTTGCTGCCTACAAATATGGACAGCGCAAGGCATGCCGCATTCAGTTTTATCGCGTCTTCAATCGAAGTAACGATGCTTTCTTTCGAAAGGTCTTCTCCAATAATGCTTGTTCCACCAGAAACTCGCAGCACAATCGGTGTATCGCTTTCTGCCGGGACAGAAGTCCTCAACACGCCTCTTGTGAGCATCAAAGAGTCTGCATAGGGTAACAGTGGAGCAATTGTCCTGCTTGGAACTTCAAGTCGCTCGGTCGGTCCCAGAAAATAGCCGTGGTCTACCGCGAGCATCAAACATCGCCCATCATCGGGGCGGATTATCCTTGCAAGCCTGTTCTTTAATCCCCAGTCCATGAATTATCAGTTCAAACAGCCTATTTTTGCTATATATATTTTCTATCAGCCAGACGAAGTAACTATCACTTTCATTGCATCCTTTGCCTCATGGGCGCACTTTACTGCCTCTGCTGCATTTCCAATGTCAAACTTGTGCGTAATTATCGAGCCCACGTCGACTCTGTTTTCCCCCAGCAACTTCAAGGCCTGGTTTGTTTCAATTTCGGAAGCCGCGTAGCTTGGAATAATTGAGTGTTCATTAGAGTACAGCCTGCTCATATCGTATGATATCTGCGATCCTTTGGGCGGAACTCCAAATAGCATTACCTTGCCCCCTCTTCTAGTTAGCTCAAATGATTGCAAAAGCGCGTTTACGCTTCCTGTAGCTACTACGCAAACATCAACTCCCCTCCCACCCGTTTCATCGCGAACTTTTTTCGCAATGTCGCGATCAGATCCTGCGTTAAAGGTTTCAACCCCGTAACGCTTTGCAAAATTTATCCGAAACTCGTTGACGTCAATTACGAATACTTTTGCTGCACCAAAGGTCTTTGCCAGCAATACATGCATAAGCCCTGCAGGACCCGCACCAAACACTGCGACATCGTCTCCCTTTCGGAAATTGCATTTATTCAGCGCCCTGATGCAGCAAGCGAGCGGCTCGACAAGCGATGCCTCGTCAAAGCTGAGATCGTCCTGAAGTTTGATAAGCCCTCCTCTAGAGACGTTCCATTCTGGAACCAGGAACTGCTCGGCAAGTCCGCAAGGTGTGATGTTGCTTGTTTGATAAGCTGGACACATCGTCTGATCGCCGTGAAGGCAATAGTGGCAGGAATAGCATGCGACATGGTGGTGGATGAACACCCTGTCACCCGGCCGAAAGTTTTTGACTGATTCTCCAACTGCGACTACTTCTCCGGCCGGCTCGTGACCCAACCTGCCAGATGACATGCCATATTCGCCGTAGACCTTCTCGAGGTCTGATCCGCAGAGGCCGCATGCCCTCATTTTGACAATTACATCACCAGTGTTGACCATCTGTGGCAGCTGGACTTCATCAACCGAAACCGTGTTGTGACCCTTGACGAAAACTGCCTTCATTCTTTTCTGCATGAGGCTAAGCCTGATATAAAGACTAGCCGATATCGACGTTTGTTCATGCTTGCCGAACATACAATGCCGCAATATCGATGGAGGCTTGCGGCAAATATGCCGACATCGATGGCGTATCAATCGCAATTATGAACCTAGTGATAACGTAATCTACGAGGCGCATCAAGAACTAGGCTGCAGCGGAAGTTATTATCATGCCAAACAAAAATGCTCGGAATGCCGCATGCAGATAGGATGCCTTTAACTATGAAAAATGCAACAATTCTAGGAGAGTCGAAATTAAGAAAAAGAATGCCGTTGTTAGATTTAACCGACGCGTGATGTTTTGCCGATCAGCCCGCTCCGTTGCTGCAGATTAGGCAGGTTGGGATCCTATTCCCCATCGATTAACGACATCTCTGTTCCTTTCAAGCCGACGTTTTTCTAATCTCGAAAATCCATCAGAAATTGACACTTCATCCAAGATCCTCAGTACTGCGATAGGCAGTACTAAGAACCTTTATATAATAAAAACCAAGATTTTACAGTGCTAGTCCGATGCTCCTTCCCTCAGAAATTGAAGCCAAATCATTGATTCCCGCAGTTCGCGCTATTTTGGCAAAGAAGCTTATCAGGGAATACTCCCTCAAGGAGGAGGATGTCGCAAAGGTGCTAGGCATCACACAGGCTGCTGTTAGCAACTATGTCAGGGGAACAAGAGGAGACGTCGAGCTAATCACAAGGCTAGAATCGGTCCGCGAAGTCATGCGCATGATCGACGACATCGCCAAAGACTTGTCGACCAACAAGGCTTACACTCCAAGCACGCTTGCAAAGTTTGTGGGCCTTTGCAACTACATGCGCTACACCTTGATTATTTGCGATGTGCATCACAGCATGGAGTCAAACATTGACGAGCAGATCTGCGAACAGTGCAGAGGCACACTTGTTCGGGAACAATAAATAAAACCTATTAATATTCCATTTAGGGTTTGTAAATAGTATGGGTAGTGCAGGACAACGTATTAACGGTGAAGTGATTGCCGGAATTGCGCTTGTATTCCTAGCGGCTATTTTCATCTGGGCTGCAACTATGAATCCTGTGTGGGCTAAAATACTTCTAGCAGACTACCTCATTCTCGCCATCGGCATAGGCTTTATTGCGATTGGCGTCATAACCATCACAAGGTCGAACCGAGGCAGCCCTCATCCAGAACGCGCGAGTCATTATTGACTAAATGCAATGTTTAAAACATTGACATAATGAAGCATTGACATGCCCCACGACTCTGAAGAGGACCTTGCAGCATTTTCGAATACAGAACAGACGTTCTTTGAACTTGCAAGCCAACAGAGGCTAGCAATTATTTTCGGACTGAATGTAAAGAAGGCAAAGATCTCTCAGCTGGCTAAAGACCTCGACATTACAATGCAAGAGGCCCACAGGAACGTCAACCGCCTCCAGCAGGCTGGGCTGATAGAGAAAAACCCGGAAGGCGTGTTCTCTCTGACAACCTTTGGAAATACCATAATCAAGCAAATACCTACGTTCAACTATCTTTCGAAACACAAAGAATATTTCTCAGAGCATATACTCGGAGAACTTCCGATCAAATTCATCATGCGTCTTGGTGCACTCGATAGATGTGAGTACGTAAAGGGTGTTGTTGCAATACTTGAGAGATGGAAGGATATCTACCGAGAGGCCGATCAGTACATCTACGAGATGGTTCCACAAGTTCCTATTGACTTGATAGAGCCGGCGTTCAACAGGGTCAAGCAGGGCATCAAATACAGCTATGTTCTTCCCAGAAATGTGATTGTTCCAAAAGGCAGGAAAGACCTCCTAAAAAAGCTTGGGCACAGCGAATTGCTTAACAAAGGCGCAAT
Organism: Nitrososphaera sp.; assembly: GCA_036004585.1. Taxonomy (GTDB): domain Archaea; phylum Thermoproteota; class Nitrososphaeria; order Nitrososphaerales; family Nitrososphaeraceae; genus Nitrososphaera. The sequence continues at coordinate 4,265 of DASYRH010000097.1, forward strand.
AGAGCGCCGAATGGTAGATAGCGTGCAAGTCGCTGTCATATTAAATGAAAAGCAAGCCGCCGTCCTCTTTCCAACGCAAAAAGGAGAAACCGATATGAACATGATATTCCACAGCACGGATACTGTATTTCACGAATGGTGCATCGACTACTTTAGATATAGGTGGTACGGTTCCGATATCTTCGACGAAACAAATCTAAAAGAGATCTAACGCATCCAGTCCGTTGGTATGTCCTGGTATCGGCCGTTTGGAAGGATTCGCCTTATGGAAATCGGCAACGCTTTATGTTCTATCTCCGCGACGGCGAGGAGAATCGAGCTATTTGCTTCCACTGGCACTGCTATCATTGGAGGAGCACCGAGCGACAACTGAAGGGATCTTGAACCTGTAATTCTTGCGCGCTCAAATCTCGTCAACCATGGAGGCCCAATGAGCACTTTGCTTCCTTGAGCAGGGATCTCTTTGAGCTCATACTCAATTTCCGCATAAGTGACAACTTCATCCGCAGGACGTGACGACTTTTTGACAGTCTCTTCAACCTGCTCTTGAACCTTGCCCGCTTTCTTGGTCTTAGAAGCGGATTTCTTGGAAGATTTTTCAGAAGGTTTCTTTTGAATAATATGTTTTTTTGGAGAACGCTTTACCAAGAATAATTGAAAGCATATTGGATATCTAATTAAACGTTTGCCCTATTCGTGCAATATCTTCACTAGGGGCGTAATACGATACATATTTTCAATGTCGGCTTTCCTATTTAAGTATGCCGAAATTAACTACGAAATTGTCTGATCCACGTTAGCTGCAGTTTTGGAAAGCTTTTCATTCTGTTGACGCTAATGGCATCGTAATGCAACCAGAGACAAACGGTGCAGGTTCGGTATCCCGGTTATCATTAGAGATCGAAATAGTTGGAAGGGAAGCTATTACCTGCGAGCTCGTCCGCCATCTTGCGCCCACTACAGCCCGGTCGATTCTCATGAGCCTACCGGTACAGGGTCGGGTTCATAAATTCAAAGATCTTTTCGTTTATTTTGAAACGGGAATCGTAATAGGATCAGAAAAACAGAGGACTCAATTCAAACGCGGCGATTTGGGCTTGCTGGTATCAAATGGCTCGATATGCATTTTTCTGAAAGACTCGTCCGCCCAGCCGATGAATCCCTTGGGAAGGATCACCGGGAATCTCCAGCCAATTGAATCTTCGCGGCCTGGAGATGTAATGATGTTGAGAAAACCTACTGCTTGATTATCTGGTAAACTCTGTGTCCACTATAGCCGCCAACCGGCCTGATCACGCCCTTTGCTTCCAGAGATTTGATGAAGCTATTGGCCACTGAAATCTTTACCCCAACGTTTCTAGCGAGACCTTGAGATGTAATTGATTTCATTCCTTGGATCGCCTTCATACCTGAATTCTCCTCTACCATCACTGCAAGCCTTTGTTTCTGCTGCGGCTTTGGAGACTTTTTCTTTTCTTCTCCAGTCTTGATCTCGGCTCCCCCGGGACCCATCTGTGTACCTTTGTCAGATGAGCCAGTCGGCTTTTTCTTATTTCCGCCCATATCTTCATGGTGTGATCCCTCATCCCTTTAATAATCATTAGGAAAAAAGTTAAAGCATTAAGATGGAATGGTTGGTCTTGACTTGGACTTTGCCCTGCTAGTAGAAACCTTCCAGCAGATGGGACAGACTTCCAGTAGGCTAGCCCTTACTGATCACCTCGTTTCACTCTTTGTCAAGACACCTGCAAATATCATTGACAAGGTCACATACTTGATACAAGGCAAACTTTACCCGGACTATGAAGGGATCGAACTTGGACTTGCTGATAAAATGGTGCTACGCGCCATTGCTATCTCTTCTGGGAAAAATCTAGTAGACGTGGAACGACTCTACCAAAAAACAGGGGACTTGGGTGACGCGGCGGGAGAAGCAATGAAATCAAAAGGCCAGTCAACACTCTACAACGAACCTATGACGGTTGAAAGAGTGTATTCTACTTTTGACAGGGTGGCCAGGACCGTAGGCGTAGGTTCTCAGGAGCTGAAACTACGCCTCATAAGCAGCCTACTCAACGACGCCACCGCAGAACAGAGCACCTATATCATCAAATTCGTGATGGGCCAATTGCGACTTGGGATAGCAGACTACACCGTCTTGGACGCACTAGCACTTGCTTTCACTGGCGACAAGTCCAACAGAAAGATTCTGGAAAACGCGTATAGTGTTTCGAGCGACCTGGGAACAGTAGCAAGATTGCTTGCCACTGAAGGGCTTGAAGCAATAAAGTCGATACAGGTGACTTTATTCAAACCTCTGAGACCGATGTTGGCCGAGCGCGTTCTCAATGCAGTAGAGGCTCTCGAACGGATGGAAGGTAAAGCTGGCGTGGAATACAAACTCGATGGCGAACGCGTCCAGATTCACAAGGGCAAAGATACAGTCGAGCTTTTTTCGAGGCGGCTTGAACGGATAACGGGTCACTATCCAGATATTGTAACGGCCGTCAGGCCAATCAAGGCTGATGTCATAGTTGAAGGAGAGGTAGTGGCCGTTAACCTTCAGACAGATGAATACCTACCTTTTCAGGAATTAATGCACCGCCGGCGAAAACACGGGGTCGAAGAGGCAATGGAGAACTATCCTGTAGTCATAAACCTCTTTGATATTCTGTACGTAGATGGCCAAAGCAAATTGAATCTATCGTACGTTGAAAGACGAAAGCTACTCAAGAAGATTGTGGATTCCACAAAAAACAAGGAAAAGATCAAGCTGATTAAACAAACTGTCGCAGAGAAGCCAGAGGAGATAGACCGGTTCATGTCAATTGCGATAGCGGATGGCTGTGAGGGAGTAATGATAAAGCAACTGTCAAGCACCTACAGGGCTGGAGCCAGAGAATTTGCGTGGGTCAAGCTCAAGCGTGAATACACAAACGAACTTGCCGATACCCTGGACCTCGTCATAGTCGGGGCGCTACACGGTAGGGGCAGAAGAACCGGGAGATATGGCGCGCTCTTACTTGCGGCATATGACCCCAAATCGGATTTATTCCAGAGTGCAACCAAGGTAGGAACTGGCTTTACGGACGAACATCTGGAGCAGTTCTACAGTATCCTGGAAAAGCACGTAGTTAAGCAGAGGCACGCAAGGGTACAAACAGGGATGAAAATGGATGTCTGGTTCGAACCAGCCATTGTAATTGAAATCATAGCCTCGGAAATCACTATTAGCCCATCGCACCCTGCGGCCAAAGACTCTGTGAGAGAGGGTTTTGGTCTTGCGCTTCGCTTTCCTAAATTTACTGGGAAAATAAGAGATGACAAGAATCCAGAAGATGCAACAACGACGGATGAATTGCTGTCAATGTACAAGAAACAACTGAAGGTAGCTGGTTCAAAATAGGAAAAATGCAGTGTCTAGATTCCGCTACATTGCCCCTGTACGATGCCGGAGTTATCCTCTTGACCAAGAATCTACCAGCCCCTTCCATACACGAGATTATATCAAGAATAAACGTACCAACACAGTGGGATAGCGCTAATGCTAGATTTCGAGAAACTATTTGACAGTGTGGACCCTGCAATCGCAATGGCTATACTGGGACTAGTTATACTCCCGGCTGGTGCCGGGATCATAGCGTCTATCGTAGCTTGGAAGAGAAACCTTGGCCTGATAGACGTGCAACGAATGCTCGTTCAGGACAACGCCAATGGAAGACCTGCCTGGAAGCTCGTCGCAAGGTCAGTAGGGCGACCAGTACGGAATTGCAGAATCCGCGCAGGCGGAAAAGAACTGTTGTGGGAAGGCGTAAACGCGTTTGACCTTGATATTGGAGAAGACGGTATGGGAATCGCTGCGATACCGTTCGAAATTGAGCAGAGCTCCCGCATCACAGCAAAATCGGGTCCTTTTCCAGTATTTCGGAGCAGATTTGGGCGGCTCGAAGAAGTTTGGATGAACAATTAGCCAGCCTAATCATATTGCAATACGTCGAAATAAAGTGAATGCCCTCCTGATTTTCCTCGGCGAAGTTGCTGAGGTTTCAACAGCTCTAGAGACACAGGGATCGTATTCTAATTCTCTGGGATACTGAAAATCAAAGACCTGACGGCAAAGATTAAGAAACCTGGATGACGATTAAATTCCAGATGAAAGTATCCCAGCTGTGCACCATGATTGAAGACTCGATTCGTTCTGGGCGGTACCCGCTAGATACCGAGGCTCAAAAAAAATTCGCCGGGTTACTCCAGGTGGCGAACAAATCCGAAAATGACG
>DASYRH010000098.1:0-11074 GCA_036004585.1 Nitrososphaera sp.
TCCAGTATTCCCTCCAGTCGAAGGATGGCCACTTGAGTACAGCGGAGTACCTGCAGCTTGCGGAGCGTTGAATGCCATATAGTCCGCCCTTTGCTCGTCCACTTTTACAGGGATACCACCGGCAACGCTTTTGTAGAAGTCGCCATGAGTTGCGATGTACAAAATGCTATTATCCGAGGGGTCGATACCTAAACCATGCACGTGAATCCAAGGAACTGTTCTGGAATCGGACGGTGTTCCAGCGTTGGGACTCTGCATCGATGTTGCAATGCCCAGCCCAGCTGCGATGGCGATTGCTATCCCAATCCCTACCGCAATGAATTTACCCTTACTTGACTTTTCCCGTCTCTTTTCGTGTCTATCCATTTACGTTAGACCACCATGTTCTTCTCTGCCACTACCATAAGGCGTTTTTTCCAGATTCATTCCAAAACCTTCAAGCTAGTATCCGTACTTTTTCGGATTTGTGTCAAATTTATCTTTGCATATTGCCGAACAAAGATGAACCTTTCTTCCTCTTATTTCAGAAATGAATTGTACCATTTTCTCATCCACTGTCATTTTGCACACAGGGTCTTTGAACACGGTATCCCCCGAGGCGGGCATACATAAGAACTGCACTTTACAATTGTAAAGAACTAGATTAAAGTAAGATTGCGTGCGACATTCCTGCATGGCCATGGTTAGAAAGTTTTGCATTTCCATTGCTATAGAGGATCTGATATCAATCCACCAAGTAGTACAGGCAAAGGGAGACGAAACAGCGTCATGGCGATTAGCTCAGGACAACTTCCATTAATTATGGCAGGCATTTCTGCAGCCAGTCTGATTTTCACAGTTGTTTATGCTGCCGGCCAGGGAGTGACATTTTTCTCAGATAGAGACCAAGTGGGGTCATGATATGATTATGACCATGATGACTATCATGCTACTGAGAATCATGAGGCCAGCCACGGCGACGCATTCTTTACATCACCAGATTCAAATCAGATTCATCACTAAGCTATTGCCTTATTTTCTTCTGGACGAGGAAGCCGGAGCAAGGGAAATTCTTTTAATATTCGACGACTCATCTTTATTGGGCATTAACTCCTCGTAACTAGAACCCGCGAAAATCGAGGGTACAATCCCGACGGTCCCGTACTTTGCTCTTGAATAGTGTTCATGAACGATGTTTTTAATTCACTCATATTTTATACTGCTATCGGTTTGGAAATTACGACGTGCATGAAATCTTTTTGAAAGTAGCCAGACGCCCATGCGCTCAGGTATCAGCTACTTCAATTGTGATTTAGCCATTGTGTTTGGAATTAAGAAAAGTGGGAACGCTGGGGGACAGCCCCAGCATTGATCTTGTGAAGGTGCTACTATGTATACTAATTCATTTGGAGAGTGACGCGCACCGGTGTCGGGTTCGAAATCATATCAAAGACAGGTGAACGCTTTTGTGCCAGCTCAACCAGTTCTTGCAGCTTTTCCTCAGGGGCATCTGATTTTATCTTGAAAGTCACATCGATGTGTTCATACCCGTTCCTGATTTTCTCTGATAAGCCCAGAAACCCTTGCAAGTCCAAGTCGCCCTTCAGGGTAGATTCTACCTCATCAATCTTAATTCCCTGAGCTGCTGCATGGTAAATGAGACTGGTAGTAAGACAGCCAGCTAAGGCAGCGAGAGCATATTCTACCGGATTTGCTCCTTGATCGTTGCCCAAAAGTACCGGTGGCTCATCCTTCACATACTCGAAGGGTTTACTTCGACTGTGTGTTTGGCAAGCGCCATAGAACTCGTTCACTGTAGTTCGGTTGTTTCCGCCATTTATCCATTGATTCTTTGCTCTGAAGTTGAATTTCGCTATCGTTGGATTTCCCTTGACTGCTACTACTGTCTTGAAGAGGTTGTCTACGTTCACTCCGTTAACGATTTTTTCGGATGACATTTTTTCTTGTGTCATAAGTCACTATAAGGCGGGACGATGATAAAGCATGGACGGGAACTTCACACCCGTGTTCTACAATAAAGATCAAGTGCGCTATGCTTATTGCCTACTATTCATGCTTCTCGACTAGCGAATGAGGTCAATTCAATGGATGCCAAAGACGTAAGGATCTTCTGTGAAATGGCATTCAAGGGACTTGATTACGATTCATTCACAGATAGGCGGGTTAGTCCTCTGGCCATAGGCAGAAAGCTGGGATTGGATGAGAAGACAGTAAGGGTCAGGGTTAATAAAATGGAAGAAGAAGGGTTCGTAAAATACTATCAAGCAATGCCCAGTTTGGCGGTATTCAATCTCAATATCATTAATTCGTATAGATTCGAGGCTCTAAATATTGTAACAAAGCATCGGGTTATAGAAGCCCTTCCAGAAGTTCCCTACATTGTCGAGGCGATTGACTATTTGGGTCAAGTTATCTCAGTCAGCATCGCGGGTGCCTCGTCCGAACAAATAGAAGATGTGACTGCCAAATTAGCCAATAGATTCGAGCTTAGCAGGATAATTTTGGGAAAACGCTTGTTAAAAGAATCCACAGTTATCCCAGACAAGTTAGATTGGCAAATAATTCAAAAGCTGCGTTATGATGCATTATCCAGTCTTAAGGATCTGTCTGAATCTTTGTCGCTAACTCCTCGAATGGTTGACTACAGAATTTCAAAACTCCTTGATTCAGGCGCACTCCTGATTCGTGCAATAATCAATACCCAGAAGCAGCACGGACTAATCTTCTACGAATTGGAAATGTTGATTGATGAATCGAAACAATTTGAGGTTGTCAAGAAACTGAGTGAAATGCATGGAGAAAAGCTATGGTCGGTGCGCAGTTCCGCTACAGTTGGAGTTTTGCTTGCTAATTTCTTTGGATTTACTCTCGCAGAGCCGGAGGACACGGCGGTTAATGCGCTCGGGCTTGAAGGGGTCAAATCATGTTCTCTTTTCATTTTCAAAGAAGCTATTGAACCCCAAAGACCAAATTGGATGGATAATCTGATTGAACAAAAAATAGTGTCGTTCAAATCAAGTGAATTTGGAAAACCAAAGAATATGGTATGATCTTGTCTTACGCTACTGGACAGTTCGCATACCCGTCTTAAGCCCTAGACGCTCTTGATCATTTTTGTGAGATCATCTTGCGTCATTGTCATTCCAGGATGAGTATCCTGCACGTGAATCATGGTATGCTTTTTCACATCCTCGTCTCCTTGAGGAGATATCAGCGTCCACCCACACGGGCAGCTAACCATTTTTGCCATTGCTCCACCTTGCGAATGACTTTGGTATATGCCTTTTCAATAACCATTTTTTGACTCTTTTCTCATACGAAAACTCGGTGTGGGCCGATAACAGGTTATGGGAAATAATGAATGGTTGGCCTAATTGTTCGTAGATTACGGGTGTGAAGCTCCCGTCGGTCTCTTATCGGTGCTAACCATAATCCTAACTACTGATATGACAAGAACACAAACAATCGAACTGTGCGGACTTTCAGCAATCGCGGCTTTGGCAGTAATAGCTGCATATTCCGCCATAATGCCATCTGCAAGCACAAACCATGCAGCATTCGCTGCAGAACCAAACAACCAAGCTTGTCTAGGGAGCGACTTCTCTGGCTACGCCCAAGGGGGCTCGCTCTTTGGGAGCTTTGTTAGCTTCTTAGCTATGTTCACGCAAGGCATCGGCAACGAAATTCAGGCGCATCTCGCGGGATTAGTACCTGACAGTACGATACCGAATAGCTGCAACAATTAAGGCAGAGGCAAGATGGGTCTTTCCCTCCCCTTTTTTCTTTTTGACCAATGTTTTCACCTATAGTGGGTAGCGGAAATAGACGGACTCAATCCCGACGGGCCCACTCTCACATTGTATTAGGAAACCTATTTTTCGACGATAACCTTGCTGGTCGGAAGAACTCCGAACTCCCCAGCTTTCTGTCATTAGTTGTCGACGTGATGTCACCTGCTAATCGAAGAACCAGCGTTTGTCTTTGCTATTTGTTATGGCTTTCGACGAATTTTTTGAAATTATCCAAAATTGCCGCCCAGCCGGAGCGCTGCATCTCTAGCGGATTTTCGTTCTCGGGTTCAAAAGTTTCGGTAATTTTGACGCCGTTCGGGGTATCCTCAAACTCCACTTTGACATGCCGGCCGTCGTCCATGTCATACTCGATAAGCTCATTTTCTTTTACAGCAGTGTAAGTTCCTGTGAAGTCAAAACTCGTACTTTTATCTTTTGCGGCCATGACAGTCCTAAACTTTCCACCCACGCGCAAGTCATTTTCCGCAGCCGGGGCTTCCCAGTTCGCTGATGCAAAAGCCCAGCCGATTATGCATTCTGGCTTGTTCCAGGATTCCCACACCCTTGCTGCAGAAGCGTTGACAACAGTTTGTACGGTAATTGCTTCTTTCATGCTCTTTCGACTATCTCTTTTAACTTACGTTCAAAATCCTAGTTTAACTAAAGTTTATAAAAGTATCCTAAAATAGGCGACGCTTACCTTCCTCGTGTCAGATTCGTTTTCTCTCATTAATCATCACGAGTTTACAATTGTAAAGCCACTTTGCTATATATGGGATAATCCAACGGTTACCTGTGGCTACCGATCCTGTATGTGGTATGTTTGTTGAAGAAAAACCAGGCTCCATCCAGCACAGCTCAGATGGACGGAAATACCACTTTTGCAGCACTCAGTGCTTGAATGAATTCACGCAGCCTGAAAGGGAAATGAAAAAGCTAAAGCGGCATGTGGCAATCAGCATCTTCCTTACGATACCGATAGTGATATTGACGCTTCCCCACATGCTCCCCTCGCAGTTCGAGGGTCTTATCCCGGTTTCGATGGAGCTCAGCAGCTACATTATGCTAGCTCTGGCAACTCCGATCCAGTTCTGGATAGGGTGGCGCTTCTACAGGGGGACTTGGGATGGGATAAGGGCCAGAGCCTCGAACATGGACACGCTGATAGCGCTTGGGACTACCGCGGCGTATCTCTACAGCGCGGCAGTCACCATCGCGCCTGACAACTTTCCGTTTGCGTCGGTGTATTTCGAGACTGCTGCGATCATCATCACTTTGATTCTAGTAGGGAAGCTTCTTGAAACTAGAACAAAGGAAAAGGCTTCTAGCGCGGTGCGAAAACTGATGGATCTTCAACCCAGAACTGCCAAAGTGATAAGGGAAGGAAATGAAATCGAAATCCCAGTCGAGCAGGTTCAAGTTGGCGACCTGCTCATAGTCAGGCCTGGCGAGCGTGTATCTGTCGATGGCTTCGTACTCGAGGGCGAGTCGTCGATAGACGAGTCAGCTGTCACAGGCGAGAGCATACCCGTGGACAAGTCGAAGGATAGCGAAGTGATTGGTGGTACGATAAACCAGAGCGGCCTTCTCAAAGTCAAGGCTACCAAGGTAGGCCAGGACACAGTACTTTCACAGATCATCACCCTTGTGGAGAACGCAAGGATGGGCAAGGCACCCATGCAGAGGATGGTCGACCAGGTGTCAAAGTATTTCGTTCCAGCAGTAATCGCTGCCGCAATCGGAGTAGCAATGGGATGGTATTTCGCGGGAGGGGCGGGCCTGACCTATTCGGTTCTTGCATTTGTGTCAGTCATAATCATCGCTTGTCCCTGCGCGCTAGGAATCGCAACGCCAGCCGCGCTGATGATGGGTGCAGGGAAAGGCGCGGAGAACGGCATTCTTTTCAAGGGTGGAGAACATCTTGAAATTGCAAGAAAGGTGAATACCGTGGTGTTTGACAAGACAGGCACACTGACAGAAGGCAAACCTTCAGTCACAGACATTGTGGACCTGTCAGGCATGGGCGACAACGAACTCCTAAGGCTGGCAGCAATCGCGGAGTCCGGATCGGAACACCCGCTAGGCCAGGCTGTAGTCAGGAAAGCCAAGGAGAAGGGAATCCCGGTTTCGAATCCGAATTCGTTTGAGGCAGTTTCAGGCCACGGACTCAGGGCGAATTATGGAGGCCATGAAGTCCTGATAGGAAACAGAAAGTTGATGCGCGAAAATGGAATCGCAGTCATAGCCGAAGTGGATGCATCCCTTCAGAGGCTTGAGCAGGAAGGCAAGACTGCCACGCTTGTTTCAATTGATGGAAAGTTATCAGGAGTGATCGCGATGGCAGACACCGTGAAGGACAGCGCAAGAGAGGCAATAGAATCTCTCAATCTCATGCATGTGGATGTGGCAATGCTGACTGGCGACAACGAAAGGACTGCAAACGCAATCGCGTCGAAGCTTGGAATAAGGCGCATAATTGCACAAGTTTTACCGCAGGAAAAGGAGCAAGTGATTGCAAAGCTCAAGGATGAGGGAAGAGTGGTGGCAATGGTCGGCGATGGGATCAACGACGCGCCGGCGCTCGCCCGTGCGAACCTTGGCATAGCAATAGGCTCCGGCACTGACGTGGCAAAAGAAACGGGTGGAATCATTTTGATAAAGAACGATGTTAGGGACGTCGTCGCTGCGCTAGAGCTCGGCAAGAAGACCGTATCAAAGATAAAACAGAACCTGTTCTGGGCATTTGCGTACAATACTGGGTTGATACCTCTAGCAGGAGGCGCACTCGTGCCGTTCCTCGGACTTGAGGTATTTGGCTGGCTGCCTATACTCGCAGGAGCGGCTATGGCGTTGAGCTCAGTCACCGTAGTAGGAAACTCGCTACTGCTTGGAAGATACAGGCCAAAGTTCGCAGTAGCAAAGCCGAAAAAAGAACAAAACTATTCGCAAGGCGATCTGCAAGAGGCGTATCTGTCTCCCAAGGCTAGTGCATAGAAGAGGAAAGTCGGGCGCACTTTCAGCCCATGAATTCAAGTTTCTTTATTCCATCGGACATTCTAAGGGAAGGAAAAATCGATTTACAAATGTAAACTGCACTCTTTATCTATCCTCGGCTCCAAATTATACCCATGTTCAAAGATCCCGTATGCAATATGATGGTTGACGAGAAGACTACAAGGTTTGTGTCTGAAGCTGGCGGCAAGAAAGTCTATCTCTGCTCGGCGGCGTGCAAGACCCAATTCGATTCGAACCCGGGAAAATTCGGCCACTAGTGTGATGAATCGAAACAAAAAGTGTGGAGTCGATTAACCATCCAGAGTAGCTAGTCTGGAACCGCGCTTTCAGTCTTTAGTCCTTGACGACTGGGCTGATTCCATGGTACGTCTTTTTGCTGACCTGTATGCTGCAAGAAAAGCCACCGTCAGAGTTCCTGCCGATAGTGCGATCGGGATGGAAAGGAACGCAGAATATTGGTACAGCATCACATCGACAGTGGCGGCTGCTATTATACAGCCACTTTCTGCGGATAACAAGACAAGTAGGCTCGCCCTAACAATTCTCCCTGAATTCGGCAGCTCGTGCAGCCTAGGTAAAATATTCAGTCCCGCACCAATGTCTACAAATGTCTGCTTTAACGCTGATGCGAATCCCATGGTTGAATGACCAGACTCGTGATCTGCGAAACCTGCGCATCCACTGACGAGTGAATCGTGCTGATGTCCAGTGGAGGTCGTGCGAGTGCGTCCAAGGATACTTAGAAAGGTCGCAAAGCCCGCGAGAGCATAGGCCATTACATAGGCCATCGTTATCCCAAACGCATTGAATCCGTAGGTGGATAGTGCAACAAGACCTCCAATCTCTGCCGATGCCACACATAACACCTCGATTCCAAAGGCAGAAGGAAACATCCTCCTTGTTTCTCTCAAAAAGCGCCTAGTTGCAGAATCCCGTTTACGGCTTTTCACGGACACAAGTATGGTCATTGCAACCGTGCTTCCGATCAAAGGCAAGGATAGCATCTGCGCATATGATACAGGCGGGTTGATTCGAGTGGATTGCATGGCCGACTCTGCCACATCAAGATACAAATCATAGTATTCTAGACTGCCGTGATATTCTACTATGTATGCCAGATTGCCATAAAGTGTTACAACCTGCATCGTTCTTGCAGAAAAACTGAAGTCTTCTGAAACAGTGCTTGTAGTGGTCACCAATTTAACTGCTGGATTTCCCGCGAGTGTTGTGCTACTCGTTTCTTCGAATTTGACGTTGTCGTTATTCCTTTCTATTCTGCTTTTCGTATACCGTACATAATCGTCCAGCGACGTCCCAGATGGCATTTTCTCAACAGATACTCGAATGTTAGACGACGTTTCATCGCCAGGTTCAAGATGGACGACGAGAGTTTTGGTTTGATCTCGCAATATATCGACAGCGGTAGGTTGAAGTTCCTTTATCGGAATTAGAGGTAGATGCCATGGAGTAACATGCGTATGCTCCCAAGGGTTGTCCGCTTCATGATACCAGTCACGTGGAATATCGATTGTGACTCCAAAGTAAGGGTCCATGTACGTTTCGGAATCCAGCGGTGCTTCTCTCTGCTGGCCAGCTGCCTCAATAGTCACGTATGGGACAAGGAGAGCAAATAGGGATGCTGTAAGCAGTCGTCCGGCTCCGACAACAGCCAATTTTGGATATGAAGATGCAGAGTAAGATAAGAGCACTGCAACAAGAAACTAGAGATTGATTCTTTTTGGCGAACCTTTCCGGCAATGCTTAAGCAATTCTGCCTTTACAACGGTTAGCGTATTGGCTCCATCGAGTGCCAGATGTTACAAAGTGCGCTTGTCGAGCTATCAAAGGCCGGATTGCAAGAATTGCGCGCAGTCATGAAGAGTCTGTGCGATGATTAGCGCCGGTACTATGAGAGATCGGTTCGACAAGCCGCGAAAAATTACTTAGGGGGATGCTGTTACGGCTCGTGCCGTTCTGATTCCCTTTATCACGCCGAGGCCTAGAATTACGAATCCGGCGAAGACTCCAATTATGGGACCTGGAATTGCAAAGTTCATGTTCGCAAGTGGTAGCACCATAAGCATGATCCCGCTTGCCGCCAGCAAGGCTGCCACGATAAAAGACCTTTGATTCCAAGACATAGTAAAGGCAGAAGTGGCAAGCGCTATGGACCCCGTGACGACGACTGCAGCAAATCCTCCTGCCGGAAGCGTCTTGGGACTACCCAAGATGTTATTTCCTATCAATCCTTGGTTCATTACTTCATTTTGTGAAGTCGACGAGGGGCCGCCATGCATTTGCGACCTCGACGTATGATTCCCAGTTATAGCTTGAATCAAAGGCGTAAACATTGACATGAAAAAGTTGTGTCCTTCCTCCGCCTGGGTTGTTTGCAACAAAACTTGGGCTCCCAGCACGTAAGTCAATACGACGGCAAGTGACGCGACGGCAAGCCCTATTGATAGTACATATCTTGGTTTCCCCATCTCGAGATTCACTAGATTAGTTATTATCTAATTCAGTTAGATATTAGATGAACTAATATATTTATCTGTTTCTAACAATGAATATGCGACGTCAGGAAGTCGTTCACGCAGTCAGTGAGAAGTTTACAGAAATGTCAACTGAGACGACACTGTTTCACCAAGCCCTGGCAGACGTGCTTGGCTTTCATATCACAGACCACAGATGCATGCATTTCATTCACCGTTATGGATCAATGCCGGCCGGCAGGCTTGCTGAACTAACTGGCTTGACAACTGCTGCTGTCACTGGAATTATTGACCGATTAGAAGAGGCAGGATATGTAAGAAGGGCAAATGACCCGAAAGACAGGCGCCGGACTATCGTCGAGCCTGTTAGAAACAACAAGCTGGAAAGAAAGTTGGAGGCAATCTTTACTCCCTTCCACGAAAAAATGTACGATCTTTTGTCTTCATACTCTGATAGCGAGTTAGCTTTCCTGCTCGACGTGATGACCAAGAGTATAGAATTTACGCGTGAAGAATCAAGAAAATTACGGCATCTGAAAGGATGACGCTAATACCATGTTGCTCGTTCAAGCTTGGGCTTTGTAAAGTGACCTTCTACTTCACTGAGTCTGTCCATAGAGCCTACGCCTTTGCGCAATGCCGAAAATGACTTGTCATTGCGAACTTGATGAAACATTGAAAGGACCTGTTCGTTAGTTGCACCATGTTTGATATCATATTCTATCTGCCTGCACATACTTGCAAGGCCGCCATACCTTTTGTGATTCCTTTTTTCCCATCCTGAGGCATCGGGTGACATTCCCTTAACATATTTGACAACTGTCTTTTGCATGTGTTCTACATGCCATTCTTTCATTGGAAAACTATTTTGCACTAAAACTACCTACTATACTATCACATCCCCCGCTTATAAGCTGAAATCAAGAAGGAAGTAGTAAATATCTGCTCAGGTTAACTGTCAACTTCCACGTGGCTCCAATATCTGTAGTTCGCTTCAAAAAGATCTCGTTTGGTCCGCGGAATTACTGAACCGCGGACGGTTCATAGAACAGAGTGAGGAAGAAGCCTTTTTCATTCATTGCCATGGATGTCGAAACTACCCGGCCGTAACTTCCGCTCAGCCAGTTGTTAAGCCTGTCTTGAAGAACACCGTGCGACGGCGCCGTGATCACCAAACAACGAATTTCACTCCTTTTTTCAATCTCATTCATGACTCTTTGCACAGAAGCAGGCATTTCCGCGGCAATCATTGGGCTTTGTTCGGGTTCAGCAGCAGGCGTTTCCGTGGCAATCATTGGGTTTTGTTCGGGTTCAGGCGTAGGCGTCTCCGCGGCAATCATTGGGTTTGGTGCCTGTCCACCTGTAACCATGATCGGACTTTCCAGTTCCAGAAATGGCGAAAAGTCGGAATCCTTTGGTCCTCGCAGCTTTTTCCGTCCAAGGTAGAGAAATATCATGGCCACCACGACTGAAGAGATAGGAGCTATTATGATAATAAAGTTCTGAGAAACTCCCATGAACGCCAGAAGGCGCATGGCTCCAAACCACGCAACTATTACGCAAGCCGTGGCAACTACAAGCATAAGTCTCGGGTGTCGATCAAACGACATTTCCGTCTTTCTCCTCAATAGGTTGAATAGTTATTAGAACCTTGGCTTTGTTGTTTAACCCCATTTCATTTGCCATCCTCATCAGGTATTCTTCACCATCTGTCGTGAACAGCATTCCGTAGATTGGTTGTGTATCTTCACTTCTGAACGTGTCTCCAAGTTTTAC
>DASYRH010000099.1:0-17068 GCA_036004585.1 Nitrososphaera sp.
CTTCGAGGCAGAGACTTCCAAACTTGTGAAATCGTCTAATTTTTTTCAAAATATTCTTGTTGATGTTATCATATGTTACTGCATCAAATTTTGTATGGTTCACATTGAGCGTCAGTTCTTCAAGCCTTCGGCGTTTCGTAACTGACAGTTTTTTCCCGTTAAGAAAAGAACCCTTGCCAGCCAGCGCTGTGAATTCTTCTCTGTGATTTGGGTCCACTAGCACCCCGGCAATGGTTTTTGATCCTTTGCAAAGAGCGATTGAAACGCAAAAGAAAGGCACCCCACTAACAAAAGTGGCTGTTCCGTCCAGAGGGTCTATTACGAAATAGTAGCCATCTTTGTGAACCGACTCGTTTGTCTTGCGCTCCTGCTCCTCTGCGATAAATGGGATATCTGAGAATTGCTTGCCTAGGTAACCAATTATCAACGCCTGCGAATCTCTGTCGACCTTTGTGACATACGTGTTGTCCTTCTTTACCGACACTTCGTGGTTCTTGCCAAAATTTTCTCTGAGCAGCGCGCCTGCTTGCCTTCCTGCTTCAAGCGAATGCACAAGAATATCTTTTGGATCCACGCGTGCGATTGCCTATGGCGAGAAAGGTAATAATTCTTGCTGTTCACTTTTCATCGTTTCTTAACGTATCCGCGCCGGCTTGCCAAGTGTACATTGCATGGCGTGCTACAAAATCCAATTACGATCCGATTATTTTCTATCAAGAAGCAACGCGGCATAAATAAGCGGCAAGAGTGTCGATGCCTCTCCATGAATTGTCGTCTGCCGAGCCTTTGTTGTCACCTTTCCCCACGAAATTGCCTCTGCAACAAGGGCGCCGCTTAGGCTCCCATCCCATTCAGGCGCAGTAGTTATATAGACCGCGTAGTCAAGCCCCCCTCGGAACTGGTTCCACCAGAGAGTGTGATGCTTCGAGATTCCTCCACCTATCATAAAGGCCCCTGACTTTTTCGACTCGTATACAATATCAGACAACCTGCTCTCGTCTTTCAGGATGTCTATCTTGAAGTCCTTGTGCTGCTGGTTAAAGAGCCATATCTGGCTGCCGACTGCACCGTCTACTATTCCAGGAACAACTACTGGCACCTTATTCTTGTGCGCCCAGTAGAGAAACGACGATTCGTCAAGGGTGCTCCCAATATAATCTGTGATTTCGTATGTAGCGAGTTGCCTGTTCCCGTGCTTGTACATCTCCTGTAGCGCAGCTTGAACCTTTTCTTCAATAAGTGGGCCGTAATTGTCCATTGGCACGAGCACGTTGCCTAGCCTGTGAATGTCCTTTTTGAGCAGCATCATGTCATCCATACGAAAGTCACCCGCATAGTACTTGTCATAACTCCTGGCTATATCGTGATCAAGTGCGCCACATGTTGTGATTACCACGTCAAACATCCTGTTTTTTATCATATCTCGGATGATTCCCCTTGCGCCAGTAGAGATCAACGCTCCGACGAACGAGAGGAACTTGGTGCAGTTCTTTTCGCCCCCCATTCTCCGTAGGATCTCTATCCCGTCAGCCAAGTTGCGCGACTCAAAGCCTCCAGAATCGGACATGCCGCGGAGAATCGATTCCAGATCGAAGCCACGTATGTCATAATCTCTTACCGCGCTGCGCAATAGATCGCTTCCGTCTTTCCCAGACTTTTTCTTTCTGCCGGCCATGACGCTGCGTCTATTTGTCAAGCCGTATAAATTGTCTTGGACTTTGGCCAGGTACCGTCTTGATGGCGCAAGAAAATCCCGCTTCGAGTCTTTGTGCGAGAGTGCACTCAATTTTTAAAAGCAAGTGCAATTTTACCTAGATAGTGGAAAGCAAACATTCGTTTACGGGCAGAAAAATAGATCCTCCTAGCGTTTCGGCAAATATGACCATCAAGCAGCTGATAGAATTCTATGGCTCGACCGGGTATAACGCGAGGCGGCTCGCAGAGGCAGCCGAGATATTTCAGGACATGATCGAAACAGGATCCACGATTTGCCTGACACTGGCCGGCGCAATGACGCCTATTGGGCTTGGGCGCACAATTTCGTCAATGATGGAGGCTGGGTTTATAGACTGGATAGTGGCGACAGGCGCAAACGTATACCATGATTTGCACTTTGCCTATGACCTCCCTGTGAGGCAGGGACACTTTGATGTTGACGACGACATCCTGTATGCGAAGCAGATAGTCAGGATCTATGATGTGTACATCAAAGAGATGGGAACCCTCCAGGCACAGGACCTGATAGTGCAGAAGGAGATGAAGAAGGCAAAAGACATTCCACTAAATGCGTCAACTGCAGATATCGCATATGCCCTTGGCAAGGCCGCCAAGGAAAACGCAAAGTTTCCTGAAAAATCATTCCTGGTAAAAGCATTCGAACTAGGAATCCCCGTATACATGCCTGCCATCGGCGATTCTTCTATAGGGTTGAACATGCTCCCGCTTTTACTAGAAGGCAGAGGCGTATTTCCTAATGTCATACTCGACGTCGCTGAATCAGCAGCTATCCTGTGGAAGAGCGGAAAATCAGGTGGGCTTGAGCTTGGCGGTGGAGTTCCAAAGAACTTTTTCCAGCAGACGGGGCCTGCCCTCTACCAGATACTAAAGATCAAAGAAGGCGGACAGGATTATATCATCCAGCTCACAGATGCAAGGCCCGATACCGGTGGCCTCTCTGGGGCAACGCTTCAAGAGGGCAAGAGCTGGGGCAAAATCAGGACGTCGCATAAAGGAAACGTAATCGTTTACGGGGATTCATCCGTATACTTTCCGCTCCTCTGCTCATACGCGCTTTCAGTATGCAGCCCTAGGAAGCAGAGAAGGATCTATGACAAAAAGGATGGATGGGTGCAAGAAATGAAGCAGATGTACTTCAAGAACAAATAATCAGGCGAACCTTTCCGCCTTTGGAGTCCAGCGGCCAGATTTTTTGACCAGTTCCAAATTCCCCACGAGCCTGCCGGAAGAGTAGACCTTTGCATATTCGGAGCTGGCTCCAAACATCGCGGAAAGCAAGTCCCGCTTCTCATGGAAACCGGACTCGATGGTCTTGATCCCGAGTTTGCCGCTAGCTTTTTTGATTATGTTTCGTGCGGTGGACCACTCGCCGGTCCAAGTGAAAAGTTGAAAGCTCCCAAACTTTATAGTCCGTACATATTGATCTGCCAGCCGCGCGTCGAACCTTAGGCCATTCTTTTTGGTGTAGGCTTTTATCCACTCTATCGCATCTTCGGCCTTGGCTTCTTCCAGCCCAAAGTTGTCAGCGCCAGCCAACAAGTTTCACCACGGCGCTTGGCTTAATAAAAACTTCATATCCGGCTAGCCCTCTGTAGAGCTGTGGCCGAAAGCGAGGCACGACTCTTCCCTTGCAAGAAATGCGGCAAGACCTACATGGCAAAGCCACCCTATGAAGGGTTCGAGCTCGCGCTCACCAAGCCGTGCCCCAAGAAGGACCACGACGCTCCTCAATTATACGAATGCGAGCAATGCAAGCATAGAAACGTTATTTATTGGTGCCAGGGAAAGTAGGCTCCAGTGTTTGACCTGCGGAAATTTTTCAAGCCTTGCGACATGTAAATATGATAGAGCCGGACAGTTTCGTTGTTGCGGACATTTATTGCAGTAGACGTGTCAGCAATAGATCCGATCACCAGGTTGCAAAATGAAATCGGGTCGGCAGCCAAATGGAGCAATAAAGACGTCAAGCTTATAGAACCCCAGAATTTTCACTTTACGCTAATCTTCCTGGGTGAAATAAGCGATTCAAATGTAGACAGAATCCAGTCAAAATTATCCGGTCTGCGGTTTGATGCCATTGACTTGAGCTACAATGGCGTTGGGGCATTTCCGCGGCTTGATGCGGCAAGAATAGTGTGGGTGGGTGTTGATAGGGAAGGATCGCAAAGGCTAACAGATGTCGCAGACAAAGTGTCGTCTGCTGTCTCAGAGCTAGGATTCAAACCTGACAAGCCTTTTTCTCCTCATCTTACGATATTCAGAGTAAAGGCCAGGCAGCCCGTGGACTTATCCGGTCTTGCCAGAAAATATGATGGATTTGCCGTAAGAGACAGAATTGATAAAATTCACTTGAAGAAAAGCGAGCTCACACCTGCGGGGCCTGTGTACTCTAACATTTATACCGTGGAAGCAGGGAAGTGAACACGAATTTGGCCGAGATCGCCCCAGTCATCGCCAAGGCGCTTCCGCTCTGTCAACCCACACCTAAAGAATCCAAGAGAATTTCCCTAGTCGCGGAAAAGTGCAAGAGGCTAGTCGAAGAACAGGTCATAGGCAACGAGGGCATTGTTGGGGTTGTGTTTGGTGGATCATTTGCAAAGGGGACATGGCTCCGGGGAGATGCCGATATTGACATATTCGTAAAGATGAGCTCATCACTAGACTTGGACAAGTTTGAAGAAATGGGAAAAAGCATCGGCCTGTCGGCGCTTAGAAAGTACTCGCCAAAGTTAAGGTATTCAGATCATCCTTACGTAGAAGCAGTTCTGGATGGCACGAGAGTAAATGTAGTCCCCTGCTACGATGTCGTGCAAGGTAGATGGAAGAGCGCAGCCGACAGGTCGCCGTTTCACACTGACTATATCATACGAAACTTTGGCGCAGAGTTCAAACGCGAGACGCGGTTGCTCAAGAGCTTTCTGAAATCCGCAGGTATTTATGGGGCCGAGATTTCCGTGGGCGGATTTAGCGGTTACGTATCTGAAGTACTTGTAATGAAATACAAAAGTTTTGCAGGAGTACTTGCTGCCGCGGCAGAGCTCTCGCTCCGCCAAGTTATTTCAATAGATGACAAGTACGACTCTGATGTCGTAAAGGGCTTTACCAGCCCGGTGATAATCATTGATCCGATTGACGACCGGCGCAATCTTGGAACTGCGATTTCGCCAGAAAGTGTAGGCAAGTTCATTCTAGTCGCCCGCTCGTTCCTTTCAAGCCCTTCACTGCGATTTTTCCATGGCTTATCCAGAACTGGCTCTGCTGCCAAGAGGCTGTTGCCTAACATAATGATCGTTGAGTTTAGGCACCGGGAGCGAAGCCCGGACATAATCTGGGGCCAGCTCAAGCGCACGCTTTCTTCAATAAAGAAGCAGCTGGAGTTGGCAGACTTTCAAGTGCTGCGCGCAACTTGCATAACCGACGAGAAATCATCTGCCGTCATGGCATTTCTGCTAGACTCTATAACGCTCCCTCCTTTCACGAAGAGAAAAGGACCAGAAGTCTTTAGGAGGCAAGACTCGTCAAGTTTTCTCTCAAAGCCAAAAAACAGGCCGCATGTAACATGGGTAGATGGGGGAATGCGTGTTGCGATGCTAGTTGACAGAAAGGAAACAAATGCCGTAACTTTTGTCAAGTCACTCTTTGGGAAACGAATGGGAAACAGCGGGATTCCAAAGGAGATTCTCGCTCATCGTAACATGCTCAGAATTTATAGCGGAAGTGGAGCAAAGTTGAGGGGTCTGGCAAAGGAGGCCGTAGAGGAAATTGTCTCAACAGAACACTTCATTTTCGGGAGAGTTTGAGCTAAGCTCACCGGAGCTAACTGGTCTCATAACTTATCCACATTTTTCAGAAGCAGCCTATTCCCAAAGGTTAGATGAATTGAGGTCGCTAGGAATAAGTTCACTCATTCTGGGCAATGGAAATAGTACAATTAACGGCTTTTCAATCTGCGGCAAAGGTTGCGTGGGACTAGTATTTCGCGCGAGGAGTGCTGACGGCATTATAGCCCTCAAGATTCGGAGGACAGACGCCGACAGGGCGTCAATGGAAGATGAGTCCAGGTTGCATCAAGTTGCCAATGCGGCAGGAGTGGGACCTCGCTATCTAGGGCATACAACAAACCTTATTGCAATGGAGTTTGTAGGTGGCAGCAGCATCATAGATTGGATAGGAACCGCATCGCGTGAACGTTTTCAAACGGTCGCAAGGTCGGTACTTGACCAGTGTTACCTGCTTGACAAAGTCGGGCTTGACCACGGCGAGCTAAGCAGGTTGGGCCGCCACGTCATCGTCTCGCATCAGGCCAGCCCATGCCTGGTCGACTTTGAAAGCGCCAGTACTAATCGGAGGACAGTCAATGTGAGTTCTGCGGTCCAGTCACTGTTCCTATACGGCACGGTTGCAGGGCATGTGAAGAAAATCAGGCCCCAGGTAGACATTGAAATGGCTATAACAGCAATTAGGAATTACAAGAAACTTCGCAGCAGAGAGAGCTTTGACAAAGTAGTCGAGACTCTTGCGATATAGATTTTTAATTAGCATCTTGCTTTTTCAGGGCTAGTTTGAATAAGGCCAGTCTCGCCTTTACTCCTTCAAAGGCGCTGAAGCACCTGTCGCTGCGAGACCCCGTGCTTGCAGTCGTTATCAAATCCATTGGCAAATACAGCACTGAACAAAGGCCCGAACCCTTCCGCTCATTAGTAGAAGCTATAGTCTACCAGCAGCTTGCAGGGCGGGCAGCCGATACCATCTATGGTCGGTTTCTAAAGATTTACAGGGGCAGGTTTCCGTCGCCAAAGCGCATCCTGTCTACGAGTGAACAGGAATTTAGGGCAGCGGGGTTATCCCGGCAGAAAATAGGATACATACGAGACCTTGCTGCACGTGTGGCTGACGGCAGACTCGAACTGGATCTAATAACTGGTCTAGAGGACAGCGAAGTAGTGGAGCAGCTGGTGCAGGTCAAGGGCATAGGAAAATGGACCGCAGATATGTTCCTGATATTTTGCCTCGGCAGGCCGGATGTGCTGCCTGTGGGAGACCTTGGGTTGAGGCGCGCAATGATGGTAACCTACCGACTGGATGAGCTCCCGCTGCCGGCAAAAATGCAAGAAATCGCCGGCGCCTGGAAGCCGTATTGTAGCGTAGCAACATGGTACATGTGGAAATCCCTTGAAAAATTCAAGGGGATAGGCTGACGGCTATTTCAATTCGGCCATCAGAACCTTGACCGTGTTTACGTCGAGATCCAGCTGCTCTGCAATCAGGTCATCTGTGATCCCCGAGTCCCTGAGGTTGCGAAGGATTTCCTTCTTTTCCTCGTTGACAACATTGCCAGGCGGGTAAAGAGAGAGTTCCTGTTCGACTGACTTTACATAGTTCAAGATCTTTTCAAGCAGTTGCTCAGAGTTAGCTGAGGCCTCTGCTGAAACGGCCAAAATGTGATCCTTGACTGGAATGCTCAGCGCCTTTACTTTGTCATAAATGTAGACTACTGCTTTTAGGTTGCCCAGCTCTTGGGTGAACATCTTGCGCAGGTCTACAATATACGCAGATTGGGAGAAGCTAATTTCCGGGTTGCGGCCTTTCAGGAATTCTTCGGTTCCTTCGCGCATCGTGCTGACATATAGATGGCCGGACTTTTCCATGACGCCAGCAAAGCGGATCTGCGGGTCGAGTGAAATGACATTCTTCAAGAATTGCTCGGCTTTCATTCAATCCCCTAGAGTACGCATTGGAATATAGGCATTACGAGGAGAAAATAAATAGTAGTGGGATCAGCGCGTCTTTTGGTTCGGGTCTTTGATCCTTCCTCGTCCAGTCTTTCTAGGAGCAATGTTGCCCACTTTTCTTCCAGGTGGAGTAGTCCTTCCGACAGACGACTGCCTTCCGACGTGCTGGTGCCTTCCTCCACCGTGTGGGTGGTAGACTGCCGCCTGGGCAATACCCCTGACTGTTGGATAGAGCCTTCCGTGAGCCTGCATGTATTTAGCCCTGTTGCCCGCCTTGAGGAATGGCTTTTCCTTTCTTCCTGCGCCCGCTATCGTGCCTATCATGGCCCTGCACTTTGAATTAAGGGTAAGGAACTTGCCTGATGGGAACTTTACGGTGACACCCTCGGTCCCATGCGCAAAGACTACTGCCGAAGAGCCGGCTGCTTTTATGAGCTTGCCGCCGTCTCCTGCATTCCTTTCAATGTTGCAGACAATGGTGCCGTCAGGTATCGACTCGAGCGCCATAATGTTACCAACCTTTGCGGCAGTACCTGTTCCTGTTTCTATAACGCTACCGACGATTGTGCCCTCCGGGGCCGGAATGTAGGAATACCTCCCTTCGTCAAACATTACTTTTGCAAGCGGGGCATCGCGCCCGCGCTCATGAACGATATCTACAACCTTGCCAGCATGATGGTCTTCTAGCTTGAAGTTCGGGTATTTCGCCGGGGCAATCTTGCCAACAATGATGGCTCGGAATTGTTTGCCTCCGCGGCCCCTTCTTCTGACCAGTGTTCTTTTGCCCATTTCTCTCTTGCCAGTGGAAAAAGCGACTGGATAGGTGATTTTAAGTTTGTGCTATTGCGCTGGCTGCTTTGCAAAGAATTCTTGGGCCGCTTTCGTCATCTCTTTCATAGACAGATTGCGCTTCCGAGTGGCGATACCCCAGCTATGTCCGAAGGGATCCTTTAGCGATCCATGTCGGTCGCCCCAGAACATGTCTGCAACAGGCATGACAACAGTGGCGCCAGCCCTGACCGCCTGGTCAAAGACCTTGTCAGCATCCTTTACGTAAATGTAGAGACTTACCGGAGTCCCACCAAGGGCCTGTGGCGATAGATGTCCCATCTGCGGCATTTCCTCCCCGACCATGACCTTGGAGTCGCCGATCTGCAATTCCGCGTGCATGATCGTTTTGCCGTCAGGGCCAGGCATCCGAGATTTTTCCTTAGCGCCAAAGGCCTTTTTGTAAAACTCTATAGCTGCAGCCGTATCACGGAGGGCTAGTCCCGGAGTGACACTGTGATATCCCTTTGGAATTGGACTTGGTTTGCTTCTCTTGGCTACTTTTTTCTTTGATTTTGCCATGGTAATTTCGAGCTGAGATTATGCTAAAAAGCTTTCGTACATGCGTCTCAATAGATGCGGTATCTTGCCGCCACGCTACACTTTGCTTGCCATTTCTTCCCCAATCCACAAAAAATATATGATTTAGTGTACACTTTTTCCATAGTAGAATGAGGAAATCCAAGGTCTCTACCATAAACCCTAAACAAAAGGGTGTCTTTGTTCCAAAGCCCAGCCCAAAATGGGGCCGCGAGGAGGAAACAGAGATTTTTGCAAAAAGGGTCAAGCTTTTCAGGCAAGGCAAGATTTCTGAAGACGATTTTCGACGATTCCGCCTGCAGCACGGCGCTTACGGCTCGCGCCTTCACATGGATTACAGCATGGTAAGAATAAAGTTCCCGGCTGGCGAAATCAGTGCAGACCAGCTCGACAAGATAGCCAGCCTTTCAGAGTCGTTTTCGATAGGATCTGCACACGTTTCCACCCGCCAGAATATACAGCTCCACTGGGTCCAGCTGGAGGACGTGAGCGAAGTCATGCGAGGTCTCGTCGAAGTCGGACTGACATCCAGGGAGTCATGCGGAAATTCAATTAGAAACGTGATGTGCAGTCACTTTTCAGGCGTCTGCCCTAATGAGGCTTTTGACGCTACGCCGTATTCAAAGGCAATAGCGAGGTTCTTCCTGCGAAACCCGATGTGCCAGAACCTCCCGCGCAAGTTCAAGATCAACTTTTCGTGCTGTGACCAGCACGGCTTGGTCAGGGTTGCAGACATTGGACTCGTGCCAGCCGTCAGGACTGACGGCGATGGCCAGGCTGTTAGAGGGTTCAAAGTATACCTTGGAGGGGGGCTCGGAGCTGCGTCATTCATAGGTCACCTTCTTGAAGACTTTACGCCGGAAGGCAGGATGCTAGCTACTTGTATGGCAACTGTCAGGCTCTTCGACAGGCATGGAAACCGCGAAAACATGGCCAGAAACAGGATGCGCTACCTTGTCCACGAGATGGGGTGGGACAAGTTCCAAAAGATGGTCCTCAAGGAACGATCGATTGTCGAGATGACTACATCTTATTCTACAGCCAGGATGTTTGACGTAAAGGCAGAGGAGGATACAAGGCAGCTTCCCAAGGCGACAAGGATCGCAAAACTTCCGATGCTAAACGAAAGCGTGACAAAGGATAGCCCCGCGTTTGAGCGCTGGCTCCACACAAACGTTGTCGCGCAGAGGCAGGAAGGATACTTAACGCTTTTTATCACTCTGGGCGCAGGCGACATCACCGCAAGCCAGCTCCGAATACTTGCCTCGGCCATTCGCGACTACTCTGCAGAGGGAGTGGCGAGGAACACTCCGCAGCAGAACTTTGCAGTCCGCTACGTCCGCGGAACGGAACTGCGTGACTTTTACGAAAAGCTCGCGTCTGCAGGGCTGGCCAACCCAGGTGCGCTGACAATTGCATCAGCAGTGGGCTGCTCTGGAACCACGTCATGCAACCTTGCGATTACCAACTCGCACAGGCTCGCCAAAGAAGTGCAGCGAAGATTCCTAGAGCTGGGCCTTGACACGGACGATACGCTCCGCGATTCCACTATCAAGATCAGCGGCTGCCCCAATTCTTGCGGCCAGCATGAGATAGCCACAGTGGGATTCTTTGGGGGCGCAACGCGGCTAAACAATTCCATGACTCCGACCTATACGATGCTTTTTGCAGGAAATGCTGGCGAGCAGGGTCAGCTCGGGAAAGTCATAATGCGCGTGCCGGCAAAAAGGGTAATCGACACCCTGCTAAAGATAATCGAACTGTACCGTCTGCATAAGTCTGGAAACGAAACGATGCACCAATGGATTACTGCATTGACAAACGGCAGAGGCGGTGGAACTATCAAGAACCTCGACGACATCAAGAAAGCCTTGGCACAAGTCGTACAGCTTCCTGCACCCGACAAGGATCCGGACGCATACATGGACTATGGAAGCGACTCTAGGTTTAGTGCCAAGACTGCGAGAGGGGAATGCGCCGCTTGACCGGTGGCGCCGCGAAAAAGAAAAAGCCACAAGCAAAGGCATCTGAATTCCAGCTCCCGATTGTCTGCGACGCAGACACGCTGCGGTCCCTCATCCGCAAAAAGGCCGTGCGAGTCGTAGACGTCAGAAAGGCAGATGACTATGCCAACGAGCACATACCCACCGCCGTCTCGCTTCCGCTGGCCCGAGTTCTAGAAAATGACTCTCCGGAAAAGATCATTGGAATGCTTAACGAGCTTGGGATATCAGGCAGGACGGCAGTGGTCGTTTACGACGACACTTTTGGCGCGCTTGCGGCAAGGGTTGCATGGACATTTCAGTACGTGGGCCATTCAAACACTGCTCTGCTAGAGATGACATTCAAACAGTGGAAAGAACTCGGGCTTGAAACTGAAAAGAAGTCAAATAGTTTTCCAAGAGCGAATCATTCGCTTGCAGTAAACAGCAACATACATGCAGATGCAAAATATGTAGAATCCGCAAAGGCAGAGCCGGGCAAGCTCCTAGTTGATTCAAGGGAGAGGCTCAACTTTTTGACGGAGCACATTCCTGGTGCAAAGAATATTCCTTACACGATGGTCGGCTCAAATGGCAGCATACTGCGAGGAGCCGAGGAACTCAAGCGCATGATAGCAAACAGGGGGATACAAAGCGACTCAGAGATAATCACATACTGCGGAAGCGTGGGTACTCTGTCAGGTCTCACCTACTATGCGCTAAAACTTGCAGGATTTCAGAACGTGAAACTTTATCCAAAGTCGTTCAAGGAATGGAAGTCACTTGGCAAACCAAAGGAAGAGTTCAAAGACGCCAACTACTGGGATCTTTCGGCCGAGTAGAATTGCAAAGTAAGCGACTTATCGTTTGCCTTACAGGCATGCCTGGCGCGGGCAAGTCAACTGTCGCCTCTTTTCTAAAAAATAAAGGCTTTGCAGGCATCATCATGGGCGATGCTGTAAGGGAAGAAGCAAAGATGCAGGGTCTGGAACCGACTGATGCCAACCTAGGTCGCCTGATGCTTAAACTGAGGGAAGACTTGGGCCAGGGGGCCGTTGCTCATCTCGTTCTCAAGAAACTTGAAAGGGATGGCTCATGGGGCAACATTGTCATTGATGGCGTCCGTAGCATACCCGAAGTCGAGGTGCTAAGGAGAGTTGGACTCGTCAAGCTGCTTGCTATCCACGCGTCGCAGGATACTCGGTTTAAGCACCTAAAGGGCAGAAGGAGGTCAGACGCGCCAGCAAGTACCGACGAATTTGCCGGCAGGGACAAGCGCGAGCTTTCAGTTGGAATAAGCGAAGCCATAGCACTTGCGGATGAAACCTTATCAAACAACGAACTGACTATGGAACAGCTGAAGGTACGGGCGTGTGTAATTGTTGATGAATGGGTAAGAGAAGCGGAAAGGTGCACGAGTTGAGAAGGCCCAACATCCATTCCGAAATCGAAATAAAAGTAGAAGCCACGGTGAATCCTTCAGAAGATCCGCAGAAAGTGATTGCCGCGATTGAAAACGTAGTCGACAAGTGCTACCCAGAATTCCGTTACGGCAGCAGGGCTGTAGGTAGGGCGCGCGGTACAGAGCCGCTTTCACTTATCTACGAACAGGTTAGATCGAGATCAGCAATGGGCGTACTAAGGAGGATGCTCCTTGACAATCGATCTGGCGACACTACATGGTTTTACCTGAACAAGCAAGCTGCAGCAGCAGGCATAGCAGCAGTCATTGAGGACGAGCAGGAATCACCCCTTGGACCGATTAGGGTCACTATAGACTGCGAGGAGCTCGATTCAATCGTGAATTGGCTAGTTCCTGAGACATAGTGGCAATTAGGCAGTGGAAAGCTTCTTTTACCCCCACACGCATACGGGCTTTATGGAAGCGTATTGTGTAAAGTGCAAAGCTAAAAGAAACATGAAAGACGAAAAGAAGGTTACAATGAAAAACGGCAAGCCCGCTACCCAGGGAATCTGCACAGTCTGCGGGACCAAGATGTTCAGAATAGGCAAGTAATTTTTTACTTTT
Organism: Nitrososphaera sp.; assembly: GCA_036004585.1. GTDB lineage: Archaea > Thermoproteota > Nitrososphaeria > Nitrososphaerales > Nitrososphaeraceae > Nitrososphaera. The sequence goes on from DASYRH010000099.1 coordinate 12,849, forward strand.
ACAATTTTTTGTTAGGATCAAGACATAATATGGTAGAGCGCGCATTACTTTCTGCTTGATAAGGATCCGTGACCTGGTAAAGGCTTACGGCAGCTTGACTGCTGTTGACGGGCTGACGCTTGATATCGAAGAAAATGAAATTTTCGGCCTGCTCGGGGCAAATGGAGCCGGCAAGACTACTACTATCCACATGCTGGCGACTCTGCTCAAGCCCACTTCGGGCAGCGCAATAGTAAACGGGTACGATATCGTCAGCCAGCCGGCAAAGGTTCGATCAAGCATCGGTATCGTATTTCAGGCGCCCAGCAGCGATGATATCCTGACAGGATACGAGAACCTCCACTTGCACTCCATGCTGTACAGCGTCCCGCGCAATACACGGAGGAAGAGGATCGAGGAAGTGCTGGAGCTGGTTGGCCTTGCAGACAGAAAAAACGACCAGGTAAAGACTTACTCTGGCGGCATGCGCCGGAGGCTAGAAATTGCCCGGGGACTGCTCCACAAGCCAAAAGTCATGTTTCTCGACGAGCCAACTCTGGGACTTGATCCAGCAAGCAGGGAGGTCATGTGGAAGTATGTCCGCAGGCTTGTGGAAGAAGAGAAAATTACAGTGATTCTGACGACGCACTATATGGAAGAGGCTGACATGCTCTGCGACAGAATTGCGATAATTGACAAAGGCAAGATCGTCGCGCTGGATACTCCTGCGGGGTTGAAGGCCGGCCTTGGAGGCGACATTATCAGAATAAAGACCAAAGATCCCACAGCGGTAAAATCGATCGAGAATCTGGACTTTGTCAGCAGAATAGAGCACAGCAATGGATTCTTGGTACTGTCCGTGAAGGATGCCAAAAAGGCACTTCCAATTCTCTTGCAGCAAGTGGAAGCAGAGTCTGCTGAATTTTCAAGTCCCACTCTTAACGATGTGTTCATACAGATTACAGGCAGAAAAATAGACAAGGAACAGGCAGAAGGAGGTTTCATGGAAAGATATGCAAAGTATGATTGAAGATCACGCGACAAAGCTATACGCGCTGTGGCTGCGCGAGTTCAAGGTATTTCTGAGGGAGAAGAGCAGGCTAGTTGCTTCGACGTTTACGCCAATCCTGTGGCTGTTTGTCATCGGTTCGGGGCTTGGCGCTGCCAATCCGTCAACAATACCTGGAGTAGATTACCAACTGTTCATCTTCCCCGGGATCGTGGCCATGTCCATCATCTTCAGCTCGGTGTTCTTTGGCTCGTATATTATCTGGGACAGAAAATTTGATTTTCTAAAGAGTGTCATGGTGGCGCCTGTCAGCAGGGCCACGGTCTTTGTGGGCAAGACATTGGGAGGCATGACCACGTCCTTGATACAGGCGTCAATACTGCTGGCAGTTGGAGTGGCAATTGGAGTTCCATTCACTCCGATATCACTTCTCCAAGCAGTAGCAGTGATATTGCTGATGTCGTTTGGCCTGACTTCACTGGGCCTCGCCCTTGGGAGTTACATGTACAGCCTTGAGGGGTTCCAGATGATAGTCAGCTTTGTCGTTTTTCCGCTGTTTTTCCTGAGCGGGGCGCTCTTTCCCCTTGATGACTTGCCTGGCTGGCTAGGAATCCTGACTGCAGCTGACCCGGCAACATACGGCGTCGACGCGCTACGTCAGGCGATGCTCGGTGCCGGCAGCAACTCTCTTGCGCTTGACATGGGGATACTAGTTGCGTATACAGCCGGTCTGGGATTGTTCGGGATCCTTTCATTCCGGAGAATGAAGGCCGTCTGATTTTTATTTCCGCTAGGCTACCCATGCTCTGTGTCCGGCGAAGAATATCGCGACCTTGTTATATGCAATAGCTGCCTCTGGGCGGCGTCGCTATTGAGGGGTTCTAAAGGATATCAGATATGCCCGATTTGTGGAAACGTGGTTCTCGACACGATCCCAGTTGGCGATTATGAGGCGTATACCATAGAGATTAGGAACAAGAACGTGGAAATAGAATTCACAAAGGAAAAATAGCTTTCAATAATTCGCGGATTCGACTTTCTTGTTAGGATATTGAGAATAAAAAAAGCTGGTCGGTCTATGCCGTCTGACCAGACTTTCTTGCCATTTCTGGGTGTTGCTGCTGGTTGTGACTTTCTCGCTCTTGTTCGCTTCTAAATGATTGGCCACATGCAGAACAAACAAAATTTCCTGTATCTTGTGACATTGTTTTGAGTCAACAACAATGCCTATTATGGATTCTACATGTTTATTATGTTAGAATGGTTGTTGTCACGGTCGATAGAAATTCCACTGATCTGGACACATGTGTGTGTGGATCACCTGTAACAAATTCAGAACACCTTGAACAGTTCTGTACATTTAAAAGAGGATGCACAAAACTGTTTTTTCGAGGGATCGTAGTCTAGCTTGGTCTAGGATGTCAGAGGCTGCAAAACAGCCGACGAGCCTGGGGCGCTGGAGATCGTGGGTTCAAATCCCACCGGTCCCACTAGGTTATTGGGTTCAGTGTGTGTCGATTTTCAAACCTTCCCGCACTTTTGCAGACCTTCTTTCACATTTTTCAAAGCTTTTTGCATGTTAGATCTGAGCGGCCTCCTATCGTAGAGCACCTTCCTTCAAATCAGGATGCGCTTTACAGGGGCCTGGAAAGCCTTAGCCGATGCCTATGAGATGCTCGGAGAACATACTTGCTGCCACTCGGGTCCAACGGCTGGGAACCGAAGTTTAGTTACTGTGGAAATTAAGTTGTTATTCAATGACCGAGTCAGGAGAATACTATCTTGTTTCTTATCTTTCCTAGAGCTTCAACTTCTACTTCAACAACATCGCCATGCTGCAAATATCCTTGATGTGAAGAAAGTGATAGCACGGTGCCGCTTGGTGTTCCCGTAGATATAATGTCACCCGGCTCTAGGGTCATCACCTTGCTCAAGCTGTGTATTATCCTGTCCACCTTCAAAACAAGGTTGGAGGTCGAAGAGTTTTGCCGAATTTCGCCGTTTACCTTTGTCGTTATACGCAGATTGCAGGGATCACTGATCTCGTCAGGAGTCGTCAGCCATGGCCCGCACGGACCAAATGTGTCAAAGCCTTTTGCCCTTGTGTATTGCTTGTCAGTGAACTGAATATCGCGGGCCGAAACATCATTCATCACAAAATATCCTGCGACGCACTTTAGTGCATCTTGTTCTGAAACATTTTTGCAAATTTTTCCGATAACAAAAGCCAGTTCGCCTTCATAGTCGAGCTGAGTCACAAATTTTGGACAGACAACATCATCAAATGGACCCACAAGGGTCGTTCGAGGCTTTATGTAGATAACAGGCTCTTTCGGTGGGCTCTTACCAAATCTTACCCACGTGTCCTGGTCTGTGTAGTTGAAGGCAAGGCATATTATTTTGAAGGGATTGGTTATTGGGGGCAACAGCTTGAACTTGCCTAGGTCTTGAGCAAACACCAGCTCTTTTGCGTGATCATTTAACTTACGAGCGGTCCCTGCAAACAGGAATTCTTCAATGCTATTTGGTAGGCGCAGACCTGTTCGTTTCACAATTTCGTCTCGAGTAGCCAGTTTTCCCTTAGCATTGACTAGACCATAGGTCTCTTCGTGCTGAAGTATTCTTGCCACCTTCAATTTTTATCACCTACCAATCGGTGATGCGATTACTATCCCCAACGTAAAATTAAAAGCTATGCTGACAGCAAGGTGCCGACTGAAAGTGCGCTAATCCTTGAAAGCAGACTTTATACCCTGCACAAAGCTTTTTGAATCTGAGACCCAGCCGAACACTCCGCCCTGCATCTTGATCTGCCTCATCGCGGCTTCGTGATTACTATGATCGGTGGCGCCGGTGCCATCTTTAAGAACGAGACACCAGTATCCATTGTCGTTTGCTTCTCTCATTATTGTATGCACGCACACATCGGTCGTAATTCCTGTTATTACTAGATGAGTAATTCCGAGGTTCTTTAGCAGTAAGGGCATGTTGCTTTGGCCAAAAGCGCCTTTGCCTGCCTTGTCTATTACATACTCGCCTTCAACGGGATAGAGGTCATCAATAATGTCCCAGTTCTTTTCTCCTCTTACTAGCAATCGCCCCATGCCTCCTTTGGGAACATCGCCAATCCCTACGCCATTTCCAATGAGCTTGCTGCGGAGTAGCTTGTTGTAAGGCGCATCTGACAGGTCCGGCAAGTGACCTTCCCTTGTGTGTATGACCTTGATGTCAG
>DASYRH010000100.1:0-15664 GCA_036004585.1 Nitrososphaera sp.
CTGGATAAGGCCGGAGTCAGAACTCCCAAGGCGTTCGCTGCCTTTTCAGAAGACGGTGCCATGGCCGCCCTTGACGAAATGGGTTATCCTGCAGTAATCAAACCAACGGTTGGAAGTTGGGGTCGGCTCATCGCCCTGTTGCGTGACAAAGAAACGGCAAGGGCCGTGATCGAAGACAGGGAACACATGTTTCCCATCTATCAAATTTATTACTTTGAACAGTTTGTCGAGCGGCCGCCTCGGGACATCAGGGCCATTGTCGTTGGCGATAGCGTTGTGGCTGCTATCTACAGATACTCTGGCCAGGGTGAATGGAAGACAAACATGGCACTTGGGGGACACGCTGAGGCTTGCCCAGTCACAAAGGAGCTTGAGGACATCTGCCTGAGTGCAGCTCGGGCACTTGGCGGGCAAATTGTCGGTGTTGACCTCATGGAGAGTAAGGAGAACGGTCTGATAGTGCACGAAGTAAATAATACTACTGAATTCAAGAATACGGTCAGAGTGACAGGCGTCGATATTCCCAGCCTTATGATCGACTACACGTTAGCGAAAAAGCGTGGATAGCGATGGTTTCGTCGAGCTATGCAGTAGAGCTTTTGAAAAGGGCGCTTGAAATCTATACGCCTTCAAGGTCTGAGGCATCCCTTGCGAACTTGATAAAGGACAAGTGTGTCAACGAACTCGGCTTTGAACAGGTTCATATCGATAGTGTCGGCAACATAATCGCATCAAAGGGGACCGGCGAGCCCAGAATATTGCTATGTGGCCACATGGATACAGTCCCTGGCCAAATCCCAGTCCGGGTGGAAGACGGCCACATTTATGGCCGCGGCGCATCCGACGCAAAGGCTCCGCTTATTTCCATGCTCCTGGCCGCGTCAGAGTTTCCAAAGCAAAGTGGCACCGTGATTTTCGCGGGTGTAGTCGACGAGGAAGGCAACGCCACAGGCGTAAAGCAGCTGGTGAAGAGCAAGCTCGGCGTTGACTATGCAATATTTGGCGAGCCTTCGGGGGTAGAAAACATCACGGTAGCTTACAAGGGCAGGCTCGCCATTAGACTCACTATTGACGTAGGCAACAGCGCTCATGCAAGTGCTCCTTGGCTTGCCAAGAACTCGATTGAAGAAATGCATGACTTTTGGACTGCCGTCAAGGCAGAGATCGAGCGGGTCGGGACAGCTGAAAACAAAGCCAAGTCGATCAGCTGCAGTTTGACAGAAATAACAGGGGGTTCGAGCCACAACGTCACTCCTCAGAAATGCAAGATAACAATAGACATCAGGGTTCCGACGATAACTAGCTGCGACAGCGTACTACGCATTGTCGATACAGTAGTATCAAAAGTTGCCGCGGCAAAAGGAGTCAAGGCCACTTTTAGGATTGAAGACAAGACCGAGCCTTTTGAGGCTGATCATTCTTCGCCACTTGTCAGAGCCCTTTTGCTGGCAGTGTTAGACGTGCGAAAAAAAAGGCCCATGCTCCTGCGCAAGACCGGCACGGGGGACATGAATGTGCTCGGTCACAGCTTCAAGATTCCGGTCATAACGTACGGGCCTGGTGACCCGCACGCTTCGCACACAGCCGACGAACACGTCAGCATCGAGGAATTCGTTTCGTGCATCGAAGTTTACGGGCGGGCGCTTTTCCATATGTCCCGACTTCACCACCTGAAAAAAACAAAGATGTAGAGGATATATTGGCGGAATAGCCGCCTCTGACTATGCTGTGGTTTGTTGGTGCAGGTATTGGTGGATACTCAGGGATAAGCATCGGAGCCATTGATATTCTAAAGAAATGCGACTTGGTATACGTTGAGCGATTCACAAGCACGCTCCAGGACGCCGACATTCAAGGCCTCAATTCATTGATTGGGTCGCAGGTCAAGCCGGTTCAGAGGTGGTTTGTCGAGGATGGCCGCGAGATCATGGAGGCGGCAAAGTCAAGCCGGGTTGCACTGGTCACGTACGGCGACCCGCTGATGGCAACCACGCACAACGAGCTTCGAGTTAGAGCGGAAAGGAATTCCATCAAGACCTCAGTGCTGCATTCTGCCTCCGGCATTTACTCTGCCATCGGCGAAATGGGACTTCACGTCTACAAGTTTGGAAGAATGGTCACCATAATGTCGGAACCGCAATCCGCGATCAGTGTGTACAACGCCATTCTTGAGAATCTACTTGCAGGCACCCATACTTTGTTGTTGACTGAATACAGGTATGACGGCACTGGCGAGCCCTTCTTCCTAGATCCTCGATCGGTCTTCAAGATGCTGCTCGATCTGGAAGCAGGCGAGAAGCATCAGGTATTTTCGCTGGAAACTTTTGCGATAGTGGCTTCACGCGTGGGACAAGTAGACCAGAAAATAATTTCTGGAAAAGTAAAGTCACTTGTTGAACTTGACTTTGGAAAAGGCCCGCATTCGATAGCAGTAACGGGTTCGATGCATTTTACGGAATCAGACGCTATCGTCTTATTTACGCAGAATCTTGACTCGCCCTCTGATAATTCGCAGGGAATAACACGGGTTGCCGGACAGATGGTCCTGCGCTATGCGCCAAAGGCCAAGATTGCCGTTCAGCAGATGCGTAAGATCCTTCGAGAGGACAAGGATTCACTTGGAGACAAGGGGATGTTCGAAGTCCTGGACAATGCTGAATATTACATCTCTGACGCTGAGCGTTTCCTAAATCAAGGCAAACCAGAACTCGCGGTTCTTAGCATCGGCTATGCAGAAGGTCTTGTAGACGCTCTCCGTTTTCAAAAGGGCGTGAACCCCTGGCTGCCTCCCAGCTGACGAATATATTAGAGTAGAAACAACCAGAGCGACGTTGTCTGGCGCTGATGAAGGTTTCAAATTTCTAACTGGAGGAAAAGTTGAAGAGTTTAATGCGTGGAGGATGAGGAATTTGACCACAAGGCCGGACTACTCGGGTCTGGATCTCTCCGGCAAAGATCTGTCAGGTGCTTATTTGAATGGCATCATTGCCAACGGCGCTGACTTTTCGCGATCTACTATGAAGCGGACTAACCTTGTGCAAGCAAGTCTGGATGGCGCGAATTTTGAAAATGCAGACCTCACTGAAGCTCTGCTAATGTACACGGAAATGAAAAACGCTCACCTTAGTCACGCTAACTTGACGGGTACAAATCTTATGTGGGCTAACCTTCAGGGAGCGGATTTATCCAGATGCAAGATCACAAAGACGGTAATGGTCGAAGCTAACTTGCAGGATGCCAAGTTGGAGGGTGTGGACAAGGCCAATGCATATGTAAAATACGCGAAACTCGACGGAACTATGTGGTTTGAAGCGGCAGAGAGCCACTAGCGCTTAACTGCGGAGACAGGTATTCATTATCCGGCTTTTTTAAGTCCAGAATGCCTGTTTCCAAAGATTTATTAAGTTAGGCAGAACCATTTTCTTCTAGTATGTCGAGCCCTCCACCGGGAGGAAAGGTTAATCGGCGCGACTTTCTCAAGCTGATGGCCGCCGCGGGTACTGTAATGACTTTTACTCCTTTCGTGGACTGGGGCAAATTTCTGCCAAATCCTGCAGGGACTGTTTCAGTGAAGGCGCCTGCGCAGTATGTTGACGGCACGGTAGTGAACATTAACAAGTTTCAAGTTAACCATTCTGATGTAATTATTTACCCTAGAAGTGAGGACGAAACGCTAAACAAGGAATCTTTCCGCACTTGGCAGATTATTAGGCTTCCGAAGGAATTGGGCGGTGAAGCGAATGATGCTTCTGCTTTTCGCGTATACAGCATGGTCTGTCTTCATCTTTGGTGTCTGTGGAAGTACTGGCCCCAGGAGGGCAGGAAGAGAGGTGAATGTCCATGTCACGGCAGCATGTATGATCCGCTTACAGGCAAGGCGTTCGCCGGACCGGCGTCACTGCAGGGTCCGCCTTCAAATGTGCTTCCAAAATTGGACCTAGCGGCTGAATCTAATGGCGATCTTTCGGTATTACCTCCGGTATGGAGTCCTAACGGGAATGGGATAGTGGGATTTGGGCGCTACCTTAACGTATGAGAATAGCTTTGTAAGGTTCCTCCGGTGGGTATACACCGGTGTAGAGCGAACTATATTCATGGGATTGAAATTCACATTCCCAGGAAGGTTCGTAAGCCCGCTTGGATTCCTTGGCATGCTTACTTTTGTTCTCTTCATCATTCTCGGAATAACAGGAGCGCTGCTAATGCTGTGGTACGAACCCATACTGGATAGGGCATGGGACAGCGTCAACAACATCAACAATACCATCCCCTATGGCTTCCACATGCGCAACATCCACTACCACGCGTCAAATGCGATGGTCATGTTGGCTCTGCTGCACATGTACTACCAGTACTTTAGTGGAAGATACAAGATCAGAAACGAAATCCTTTGGGTAACAGGGATCATACTCGGCGTGCTTACGATCCTTGAAGCATTCACCGGTTATGACATTATCTTTAGCGAGCGGGCCGAGCTAGCAATTTCAATTGCGGCTTCATTGACGAATTCAATTCCTATAATGGGACCGCAGATGCGGGAAGCGTTCTTTGGGGCCGGGTTCCATGACTTTGTGCTGCGCTTCTACACTTTCCACGTGTTCATGCTGCCTATCGCGCTCCTCGGCCTCATGGTAGTGCATTTCCCAAGATTTTTGGTATTTGATGTGCCGATGGTCATGGCAATCTCTGGCGCTATCATGCTTACAGGAGGAGTGTTTCCGGTGGGAATGGGTCTCCCATTCGACCCGGGAGTCCCGCCGGGCATCACTGTACCCGAATGGTACCTAACGGGTCTTTACTCTTTCTTAAGGACAATGTACGACAAGTTCATCACAGGAGTCGCGTGGCCAGGACTGTTCATCTTTGCATTACTAATAGTTCCATTCGTCGATAGGTACAAGAAATTTTCTTGGAAGGACAGGCCAATAATCACTGCAGTTGGGATTACCAGCCTTGCGCAGATAATTGTTACTACCTATTGGGGCTTTTACATCGATCCGGACAGAGACAAGGCTCTGCTAGAAAGACTAGTCATTGACCCGATATTCTTTTACCTAGTCATGATATTGCTAGTACCACTGTCGTTTGGCTTCTCCTATATGATGATAAAACTGGCCAAACACGCAGAGGCCAACGCCAAACTGCAACCAAAGAAGTCGGGCAAGAGCTCGATAAACTTCTCTCAAAGGTGGCTCTTCGCTCTGTTCGTGATATTACTCGCCTTCCAGGTCTACCTGAACATTGCCGCCTACTATGCAGTAATTCAAGGGATGAAGAACTACTCTCTCTTTGTCTTGGGCATAATAATGCTAGTATTTGCGGGAATGTTCCACTTGTATCGGTACGGACGTGCGATGGCAAAGGCGCCTCCTCCAAAGCCGGTTCCTCCCGCAGCGGCGAGGCCTGCACCGGCAGCCCTGAAACCTGCTCCTGCTGCACCACAGGCTGAAAAGCCACTAGCGCCTCCTCCAACTGCAACTTCAAAAGTAAGTTCGGAGAAGACTCCACAACTTTCGCAGCCACAAAAGCATGCGACCGGAGGTACGGGTGCGGAGGGCAAGACTGCTGCGACAGGCGAAAAAACCGCATCGGGAGAATTTGACAGGGATCGACCAAAGGGTCCTGCGACGATTTGAGCAAGCAAACAAGCTTTATATTGCAAATTATCAAAAGTAAGGATCGGATCCTGTAATGGAAAATCATTCTGGCGGCATCGCCATGGTTGCGTTTGTTGTTGCTCTTGCAGTCAGTATGACCTATTACCAGTTCATCTATATCCCACAAGCAAACGCAAAACCGATTCTGCCAAAAGCCGTGCTAGATCCAGAAAAATCATTCCAAATAACTATTTCCCCCGGATCTTCACTCCAAGCCAACCCAGAGTTCTTTGTACCAAAGGAAGCCCGGGTGACCATTGGCATTGACAGCAGACTGACTTGGGAAAATAAGGATACGGTTCCTCATACTGTTACATCTGATAACGCCTACAAAGACCAGATTAATGGGGATTTCGACAGTCTTAAGCAAGTCAAGGGGGGGTTTGTTTTACCAGGTACGACCTTTGAATTCGTCTTTACCAAAGTCGGAACTTACGGATATCATTGCGAGCCGCACCCATGGATGCAGGGGAGCATTGAGGTAGTCGAGAACTTTGCCTAGGCCTTTACTACCCGTATCTGTGCGACGTCGCTGACAACTTCCTTATGCTCTTGTATTATTGAGACACGGAACTTGACGTTAGAGTAGTCACCTAACGGAATGTGCTTTGTGCTAGCAATAAATTCAACAGGATTTTTGCCTCCTAGCTCTGCCTTGAAGATTGACAGACGCGCGTATGGGTGGTTTATCTTTTTCCCGTTCAGGCTGAGATAAGAGAAAACATCGCTAGAATTTTCAATTTGGGAATTTATTACAAGGCTGTCAAATCTGCCGGAATATCCAATGAAAATTTTTCCGTGGAGATCTTGTCCAGCGGCAATACGGTCCGCGGCAAGCGAAATCGAGATTTGTTTCTCCGATGATGCCAATTTTATGTTTATCTGGTCACTGGCAGATTTAAACTAACTTTGCTTAAGCAGCAGAATTTAGCATATGATTGACTTTTGTTGAGCAAGCCCCTAGAAAACCCATTCCGCAATAATATGGAGATGTCACACAGGATCTGCCCTCGGTGCAGCGGCAAGCAATACCGCTATCTTGATGGCAATTGGACGGAATGGATATGCTGGAGTTGTGCCAATTACGAATCAGACACTCCTGCATTCACGCAGTCCCCTCATCTTTACCATGATATCGTTCGTAGGAACGGCAGGTATTTCATGTCAAAATACGCCTATTATGCGAGGACGATATCAAACAGTTCAGCAAGCGGCAAAGCGTGATTGTCGTCCTTTGGCTCTTAACTAAAGATTTCTTGAAAGATAATGAGCAGCGTTCGCAAAACCACGCGGTACTTAGTATTGCTTCGCAATAATTACCACCGCATAAACATATTAAGTGAAGTCCAGTTAGTATCGAACTGTTTGCAGGAACAGGCCGTGCCACAAAAGATGACTTATGTCAGTGGCTATGGAATTCGCTACCTAGACTACGATTCTTCCCACTCTAAAAAGAACCTAGTTCTCCTGCATGGGATTGGAGCCTCTGCAGAGAGATGGTCCCGCGTGGTCACGCCTCTTTCAAAGTATTTTCGCGTCATAGTTCCTGACATTATCGGCTTTGGCTACAGCGACAAGCCTTCAGTCGAATATACCTTAGATTTTTTTCTTGATTTTTTGCAAGAGTTCCTTGAAAATTTGAAGGTGTCAAGGGCGTCTATCGCCGGCTCTTCATTTGGAGGGCACCTTGCGACCGAATATGCCATACGGTTTGGCAGGCGCATAGAAAAGCTTATCCTGACTTCCCCGGCAGGCATGATGCGAACTTCAACGCCGGCTCTAGACGGCTATATCATGGCCGCTCTCTACCCAACGTATGAAAATGCCATGAAGGCATTCAAAGAGATGGCGTTCGATCCTGACGTAGTTACCGAGGAAACCGTCCTTGATTTCGTGAACAGGATGAGGCTCCCTAATGCAAAGTACGCTTTCATGTCCACTCTCCTCGGGATGAGGTACGCCCCGGTACTCAAAGGGAGGATAAGTGACATCATCTGCCCCACCCTCCTCATCTGGGGAGACAGTGACAGAATGATTCCCGTTCAATACGCAAAAGAGTACAGCGAAATCCCAGACAATGAAATCGTTGTCATAAAAAACTGCGGCCACACACCATATATCGAAAAGCCCATGTCATTTAGCAAGGCCATGCTAAAATTTCTTATAGGCAACGATGCCTAGTTATTCTTTCTTCCGTCTTCGCTCGATGGGTACGACGATTACTTGGACTAGGTCACCGTCTTCAATATTGAGTGCCTGTCTTTCAGCTTCGGGGATCGATATCCTTCCGCCGCTCTGGACGGTAGTCTTGAACATCGCATTGTAGTACGACAAGCCTCTGAGAACAGCGAAATAGTTTTGCATGGCGTCTTGCTGTATCGAGGAGAATTGTTTGAGAAAGTCCTTTTGAGCTTCGCTCCCTTTTTCAACTACTTTCTTGAAGGCCTCGACAGGATCCGTGGGTTCATTAGAGGTCATTTACAAAAGGAACCATGCGTGTCATTTATTTAACGTTAATGCTGTCCGAAAAGTTCTGACAAGGTTCATTAAGGCAGCAGGTCTGGCTAGGATGATTGCAGGTAGATCAGTCCATTGCCCTGGATTTTGACCCCGTAACGAGTATCAACAGTGGTCAGACATTTCTCTGGGAAAGGATTGACGGCGCTTGGTACGGAATTAACGGGCAAAATGTGCTCAAATTTGTCGCCAAGTCTGGTGGGGTAGAATTTTCTTCGTACCCCGAGCATGGCTCTTGGGAACGGAATTTTTTCAGGCTCGACGACGACATCAAAGGAATACATGCAGCGCTCGCCCGCGACGAAACTATCGCGACGCTTATTACGAAATACCCAGGCTTGCGCCTACTTCGTCAGGATCCAGATCAGTGTTTGTTTTCTTTTGTTTGCGCAAGCAATACCAACATCCCCATGATTCGCAGGATGCTTTACAATTTGGCTCGCAAGTTCGGAAATAGAATAACTTGTGACCAACGCGAATTCTTTACATTTCCTTCCGCGAATGCGCTCCATTCAGCGTCCCTCGCCGAGCTGCGATCTTGTGGCCTAGGATATAGGGCGAGGGCCGTCAAAGCGGCGGCCAAAGCTATAGCGGAAGGGGGACTGAACTTGCACGATCTTAGTAATGCGGAATTTCAAGAGGCCAGAGATCAAGTATTACAAATTTATGGAGTTGGCAACAAGATCGCTGATTGCATACTTTTATTCTCACTGGACAAACTTGATGCATTTCCTATTGATGTATGGATTGCTCGAGCTCTATCCACGCACTATTCAGCACTTCACGATTGCAGGATTGGAGAGAAACTGACTCCACGTCAGTATGAATCGATTTCTGAAAAAATGCGCCGTTATTTCGGCAAGTACGCAGGTTACGCACAGCAGTATCTATTTTATGACATGAGGCAGAATGCTCGAAGGCACTGGTAGGCATTCCAACTAGGAATCGCGTGGAATTTTCTTTCAAATCCTCTTACGCCATGTGGGAATAAAATGGTCAAGGCAAAGGCTTACTGTGTAAGGTCTGTGATACTGCGTTGAATGATCATTATTGCCTCAGGCGAAACGTCATACTGCTCTAGGACGGTCGAGGGGCTTTTAATGAGTACGTTTCTAAATTCCGGCTCGCTCGCGGCTTTTAGCAGAATTTCACTTATAATCTCGGCTTCCTTTTGTCGAGATGCCAAGTAGATCCACCAAAGCGGAGGTCGTATATAACTTTAGTGCATAATTCATGTATCGCAACCCCATTAATGGAAAAGTAAAGTAATCTTGACTTTTGGTTATAAAGCGACTTTATTCTCTTTGATGCCAGTCAATTGAGCGCAGGGATTGAACTTGTAGGCGACCTAGGCTACCTCCTTCTAGTATGCTCAGGCGTAGGGGCGCTGGCTTACATTTTCAAACAGCCGATGATTCTCGGCTTTTTGGTCGCAGGGATCCTCATAGGTCCCTTTGGTCCCTTTTCCCTGATCAAGGATACTGAGATGCTCAACAACTTTAGCGATATCGCTATTGTCCTTTTGCTATTTGGCGTAGGCCTGGCGTTCCCGCTTCGTCGCCTTAAAGCCATCGGCAAGATCTGCGGAGGCATTGCGATCATTGAGGTTGGGGTCATGCTTTTACTCGGGTTCGGAGTCGGTGCTGCCTTTGGCTGGTCGTTCTATGATTCGATGTTTCTGGCCGCGGCACTTTCCATCAGCTCCACCGCCATTATCGTTAAAGTGCTCGAGGACATGGGCAAGCTCGAGTCAACGTCTGCGATTCTCATGGTTGGAATACTGGTCATTGAAGACATTGTAGCAATTGTCATTCTGAGCTCGATTCATTCCGGGGTTATCAGCGGAACGTTTGAGTTTGGACAGATCGTGTTTACAATCGGCAAGATCGCACTCTTTATCGGCGGAACTATAGCCGCAGGAATGCTTTTCATGCCAAAGCTGTTCTCGCTCGTGGCCAAGCTTGAAAGATACGAGGTGACCATCATGCTTGCGTTAGGCACCGCATTTGGACTGTCCTTTCTTTCCCACGAGCTTGGATTTTCTGCCGCCACTGGCGCGTTTTTGGCTGGCGTAATCATTGCAGGGAGCAAGTTTTCAGAGCAGATCTCGACCATGATTTCGCCTACGCGGGAGATCTTTACTGCCATATTTTTCGTAACGATAGGCGCGCTGATGGATCTTTCTCTGATCGCGACCTACTGGGTCCCAGTAGCGGTGATAACGATAGTCACCATTTTTGGCAAGCTTGGTGGCGTCTACGCAGGCGCCAGATTATTTGGATTTGAAAAGACATTTGCGCTTGGTATTGGCTTGAGCATGGCCCAACTGGGCGAGTTTTCATTTATCGTGCTAAAGGCTGGCCAAGATCTTGGTGTGGTAAGCAATACGCTCTTTCCGATAATCGGGATGGCTGTTGCTCTGACAACGTTCATCGGACCCATGCTTGTCAAACTAGGACACAAGGTTGTAGCGGTATACGAGTAATCTACACTCCAACTTCTGGAAAAGTTGATTGCCTTATGCCGAGTTCGCCCTGCAGCGTCTTGATTTTTTTGGCGTATTCAGTCATCCTAGGTTTGTCTGACTGAACCTTCGCTATCTTGTAACCCTTCCAGGCTTTTTTCAAAGCTCCCCAAGTCTGACCCGTCGTGAACTTGCCGCGAGCACTCATTCCAAGCGCATTAACCAAAAGACTTGGATATAAGATTATTTCTCTTAGTCGCTGTGCTGTCATTTTACTCAAGAAAGATATGAGAATTATCGAAAAGATTGACGTCTAAGTTGACATCAGCAAAAAATCTATGGGCGATAGAGTCCGTGATCAAAAGCGGGGCCGGTTACGAGTTCAGGTCGGCCTGTATAAGAGACACATGAAATTCTAGCGTGAACGTTTCTAACAAGAGACAATACGAGAACTAGCATATTTCAGTCTCCGGCAATGTTCAGGCCTGATACAACTTGAGCTGGGCGTCACCGTCCTGAATTGTTTCGAGCTTGGAAAACCGCTATGTTCCTCAATCGGTAGTTATGGGCGAGTCGACTAGAAAATGAGAAAAAGAGGAAAGGGAAAAAAGTTCCCTTATGAAACGTAGGCCCTTTCGCCGTGCTGCGAGAGATCGAGTCCGACCTCTTCTTCCTTTGGTGTCACCCTTATGCCGCCAGGCCAAACTGCGTCCATGATCTTGATGATGATAGCGGTGATGCCTAACGACCAGGCAACGGCTGCGAATGCTCCAGCTGCATTGTCAATGAACTGCTGTGGGTTGCCGAACGCAAGGCCGTCGTCTCCCCAGGGAGTGAACCGCTTTTCTGCAAACACACCCGTGAGGAGAGCACCTGCGAGACCACCGATACCGTGCACACCCCATGTGTCCAGAGCATCGTCCCACTTGCGCTTGTTTTTGAACGCAACTGCTGCATAGCACACTATCGAAGCGAGTATGCCTATAATGATCGAAGACATTGGCGACACGAATCCTGATGCAGGAGTGATCGCCACCAGTCCAGCAACCGCACCCGAGGCTGCTCCAACAGTTGAAGGTCTTCCAGTGTGACCCCACGAAATTAGTGCCCACGTAACAGCTGCCATGCCTGTGGCGATTTGGGTCGCAACGAACGCGCTAGTAGCGTTTGTGGCTGCAGCTGCTGCTGAACCGGCGTTGAATCCAAACCAGCCAGTCCACAGTAACGCAGCACCAAGCACAACGAGCGAAATGTTGTGTGGCTCCATCGGGACTTTGCCGTATCCCAGCCTGCGTCCCAGCATCAGGGCGATTACGAGTCCTGACCAACCGGAGGTAATGTGGATGACCGTACCTCCTGCAAAGTCTAGTGCGCCAACACAGCCACCAAAGCCGGCCGCGCCACCAGGACCGCCAAAGTTACAGTAACCTGGGGTCATGCCATAATTATCCGCCCCTGTAATCTCCCACGTCCAGTGGGCCGCGAAGTCGTAGACAAATGTTGCCCAAATAACAATGAATATCAGGAAGGCGCTGAATTTCATTCTCTCTGCAAGCGATGCGACTATAAGTGCGGGCGTAATGATGGCGAACATCATCTGGAATACCATGTAAGTCATGTGAGGTATGGTTGGGCCGTTAATGCCATAATACGCAGCTGATGGAACGTCATGCAGGACATTCTGAAGACCTACCCAGTCCAAGGTGCCAATGAACCCATATCCTCCAGCGTCTGGTCCAAATGCAAGACTGTAGCCCCAGAGTGTGAATTGTATAGCGATCACGCCTGTAGTAATGAAAACCATGTGGAGCGTGTTGGCTGCATTCTTTTGCCTTGCCAGACCTCCATAGAACATAGCCAAGCCAGCAGGAGTCATCATGAGCACAAGCGCCGAGGCTGTCAACATCCAGGCATTGTCGCCTGCGTCGAGTTCCCCAGGTACAAGCGCAGTTTCGCCTGTCTCTTCGTCTATGACTACTTCGTCCGCCGCGTCTATCACGCCATCTTCATTTTGATCCACCCAGGTGTGGTAAATGACTGCAGGATCATCCGCCTTATAGGCCAGGGCATTGCTTGGCAGAGAAACCAAAGCAAGCGAAGCCACTAAAGCAGCGATTCCTAGCAGAGCGACTTTTTTGCCAATAATCTTATCCACTTTACCGTCTGCCATAGGACACACAGCAAGGAGGTTTGAATAAAAGCATTTAGCATAATTTCCTCCAATCTGGAAGTATTTTGGATTTGCTTGGTACATGCGATAATATTGAAGAAGTAGAATTCTATGATGATATACTTTAATAGTGAGTATCCAAATTGTGCCTGCCCTGATTGACATAAATATCTCTCGCAATGTTAAAACATTCAACAAAGTGGACGGAAATATCGAATCTTTGATCTCAGACTGGAAAAATAGCGCGGTCTCTGAGATCACTTCTTCAGATGAGATTGACAGGCTCCCGGTTCATGCTTTACATATTGCCAGGATACTTGCCTATCCTGACCTTGATGTACTTGGGACACTTGCAAAGATAGAATCGATGGGCCATCAAGTGACTACTATGATAAAATCTTCAAACACCCCCCGCCGTCCAACTCTTATAATTGAAAAAATAAACGACCTCTTGTTCAATGTGGAGAAATTCAAAGCAAACACAAACGACTACTACAACCCGCTCAATAGTTACCTCAATGTTGTGCTAGAGCGAAAGACCGGAATTCCGATAACGCTTTCAGTGCTGTACTCGGCAGTAGCAAAAGTCGTAGGTTTCAAAATGTACCCCGTCAGTTTTCCTGCGCATTTTCTTGTAAAGCACGTCCTCGAAGATGGCAGTGGAGAGATTATTGTCGATCCATTTAATGGGGGCAGGATAATGGACGACTATTCTTTGAAGGCGCTACTGGATCAGGCATTCCCGCGACAAAATATTCCGCTTACACATGCGCTAGTTGAAAAGTCGACGCCGGCCCAGGTGGTGATCAGGATACTAAACAACCTGAAAGGAAGCTATTACGAGTCACAGGACATGCAGAAATATTCACTAGCAAACGAAATGATTCTGGCAATTGACCAGTACAATCCAGAGGCCACAAGGGACAAGGGGGTTATTCTCCTGAGGGAGGGCAAGTCCGAGGAGGCACTAAAAATCCTTAACATGTATCTGGAGATTAACCCAGAGGCGGAAGACGCAGACGAGATCCTTGGTATTATTCGCCAGATCAGGTCAGGACCAAAGTGATTCCGGCGGCAAGTGCTGCGCGCAAGTACCGGCGAGTTGGAATCATGACTATGGCAGTCAGCGGCGTGAGCGCTATCTACCTTAGTATTGACGGAAACAAGTGTCCGAGTGCGCTTAACAGCACGAGCAAAGCAGTACATCCACGATCAGTTCTTGAAGAGGCAGGTCGGTTTTGTTTTTTCATGACAAATTCATACGTCTATACACTCTTTGGCGTCGTTACGGGCATCGCACTGCTCTCACTATCGGCTTCCAAATGTACAAAGAACTCGCGTTCTCAGTGAGTAACTTGGCAAAGCCTCTTGAAGATTCACTCGAAAAAGTCGCCGCAGAAGTCAAGGGGTGCCCACTATGCAAACTTTCTAGAACGCGGAAAAATGCGGTCCCCGGCGAGGGCCAGCTGTCTGCAAAAGTGATGTTCATAGGGGAAGCCCCTGGGAGGAGTGAGGATGAAAAAGGCAGGCCATTTGTTGGTGCAGCGGGGAAGATCCTTGACCAGCTCCTCCAGAAGGCTGGAATCGAGAGGTCCCAGGTATTCATTACAAATGTGGTAAAGTGCAGGCCACCGAGTAACAGGGTCCCAGAGGAAGACGAGGCCGTTGCATGCAGGCCCTACCTAGAACGACAGATCGACCTTATCCAGCCGAAAGTGATCTGCATCCTCGGTCGGACGGCTTACTCTTCACTATTGGGTGGAGGATCCATTACTGCAAATAGGGGCAAAATAGTCGAAAAAGCCGGGCAAAAATATTTCCTTACCATTCATCCTGCTGCTGCGATCTACCGGAAAAGCTTGGTGTCGGTTCTAGAATCTGATCTGAAAAAGCTGGCATCGTCGTTGAAGGCAATGGAGGACGGCAAGAGCTCCCTTGAGGAATTCATGTGACTGACTGTATAGACGAGGAGTTTTACGCTCGACCGACAGCGGTGGTGGCAAGAGATCTTGTCGGGATGAAGCTTGTCAGATCTCTTGTGGTTGACGGCTTGAAGTCAAGGCTGGCGGGGATAATTGTTGAGACCGAGGCTTATGGGGGGCGGGATGACCAGGCCAGCCATGCCAGGACGGGTCTAACCCATAGAAACTCGGTCATGTTTGGACAGGTCGGGCGGGCGTATGTCTATTTCACTTACGGGAATCACTTCTGTGTCAATGTCTCCGCCAGGTCGCCAAAGCAGCCTGCGGGTGCAGTGCTTATCCGGGCGCTCGAGCCCGCAGAGGGAATCGCGCTAATGAAGTCGAATAGAAACCAAGATGACCTCCACTCTCTCGCATCCGGCCCAGGCAGATTGACGAGGGCGATGGGAATTACTCCCACTCTCAATGACGTGGACATGACCAGGTCAGACTCTGAACTCTTCATCGAGAAAGGGAGAGCCCCCAAGAGAATAATTTCGACTCCCAGAATTGGAATCACCCGTGCGGTTGAGAAACGCTGGCGGTTCATAGATCCAACTAGCATCCACGTTTCGAGAAAGGTCCGTATCAATGTTCGATGACTAGGCAGTTAACTAGAGTTCCTTTTCTGATTTTTATTGAAGTACAGGTCAGATTCGCAATGAATAACATTTCGCAGGTATCAACGTACAATGTCACAATTGAAGCAAGCGAGGATCTGGGCGTCAAGATTGACTTCCTAACAGCGTCGTATAATTCGATTTATTTGGGAGCGAGGAAGACTGCGCCCCAGCAATTCAGTAACGAACTTGTTATTGCCCAGGATGGAAGAGTAAAGAATACTTTCCACATCAGGGTTTCAAACAGGATGGCGCCTTATTTGATCAAGGCGATT
>DASYRH010000101.1:0-8228 GCA_036004585.1 Nitrososphaera sp.
GACAGGTCCTGCAAGGCAAGTATCCAGCAGGCTTGGCTGTAGACGATCTTGCCAGTTCTTAGTGCCGTATCCATCCAGTCTTCATTGTGGTTCTGCTCCAAAAGCCCGTCATTGTCGAGGTCGCGACCTACAAGATAATCAGCCGCCGCCAACATTTTCGGTACAAAGAGCCGAACCATCTCCGATCTATCGATACCTCCCATCCCGGCTCCTTCAATATTGAAGCGTCTATTCTGGGGCCCTGCGTGCCGCTCATCTTTCAAGATTTGTGTCAACATGTAGGATGTAGTCGAGATCATTAGTGCGCTTGAATCAATGTCAGGACTCTGGCCGTAGACTTCAGAGAAACCTTCATGGTATATCGTAGTTGGGAGCGCTCCCTCAAATTCCACTTCTTTCCTCCCCGGCACGGTCTCTGATACAAATTTCATGTTCGGCGAGCCCCTTCCGTAGACCAACTTTTCCCTGCCGGGCTCTATCTGATGTGACCATATCAAATACGCCTGCTGCAATGCCGCGCCGACGTTTCCTGACATGAACCAGTCCCTCAGGATATATGCCGCATCTCTGCACCATATTGCACGGTAATGGCCGCCTGGATCTATGCCCTGAAGGACGTGCTCTTGCGTCTTCTTCAGGAAAGAATCTGCTTTTAAAGCGAACGTATTCCACTGATCGTATGCGCATGCGAAGGATTCCATCTATTCTCGGATGGAGCGGCGCTGTACCTCCCAACTATTAATTTTCTTGTCAGTATTTTTTATGTCAACATGCGGAGAAATTTGACGGCAGACGTCGCAGCACCACTCCCCACTCCCATCCGCCCGACCGAACAGCATTCTCTTTCGGTAAGGTTATTGGGAAAGGATGTTGTATATTCGGATAATGCAATGAGGGCAAACATCATCCATACCGACCTGAATCCGTGTGGCGGAGCCGAGCAGGTGGCACTGGGCACGATCCAGGCGCTTGTTGAAATGAATTTTGACGTCGAGCTTACCACGGCAAGAGAGCCCAATATTTCGAGGCTCAAGTACGCCTTCGGAGCCGAGCGAGTTGGCAGACTATTCAACAAGATCAAGAGGATAAACTCGCTGGGCATGCTGCCAATCGATGCAACTGGCGCATCAACAAAGCCAGGGCAGGATGACGAATGGCGTACCAGAGATTATGATATCAACATAAACACCCATGCAGACATGCTTCCTTATTTCCTCCCCAGCTTTTCGATAAAGAACACAATAGCCTACTGCCACTTCCCGGTTGCGATAGACCTTATCGATTCCCACGACGCGTCCTACTTTGCTTACCTTACAAATTCAAAGCTGATAGACGAACAGATTTCTGATGACACGGAAATTCGTGGCAGGATGTGGCGCGAGCTCCGGGAGCATTACCTGCTCATGCTTGAGAACTCGCTGGTAATCACCAATTCGAATTTCAGCAAAGAGGCCATCTTGACAACTCTAGCAAGTGAAAACTATGCCATGTTGAAGCCACTAATCATTTCGCCACCGGTGAATGTCGACGAGTTCCGACCCGCCCTATCCTCTTCCGAAAAAAGCGATCACATACTGGTAATATCCAGGGTGCATCCCAGCAAGATGCTGGAGACCGCCATCCGTCTGGCCAGCATTCTAAAGCGAAAGAAAATTGGAAAGGGCATGATAATCGCAGGCAACCTGATGGAGGACGATCCCGTCGCAGTCAAATACTATGATGGCATTATCGACATGATACAGAAGTTTGAGGTGTCGGATTATGTCACGGTGGAAACTAACGCTCCATTGACAAGGCTAGAAACGCTCCTGGGCAAATGCAAAGTCTATTTCCACCCGCTGCCTGGCGAGCCGTTCGGAATTTCCATAATTGAGGCAATGAGCGCAGGTCTCATCGCAATCGTGCCTGACATGGGCGGCCACACAGAAGTAGTTTCCAAAAAGTACCAGTTCCATACACTCATAGATGCACCCGCGATCATATCGTCCGCGCTGAATGCTACCCAAGAGGAGAGGGTCCGGGTGAGCAATTCCGTCGCGGGTTTTTCCTTGTCGCGCTATTTGAAAGATTTTCAGAGAGTGGTCAGAGAAACTCTTGCAATTCCAAAGATGCCTTCGACGGACCCTGCCTCGCCAAAGGATTCGTGGCGACCCCCACCTCGCTAGTTTCCGCTTGCACCAGCCTCCGAATTGAATTTTGATGCATAAACATATGAGCCCCGCGATGCTACTGGAAAAGAACAGAAATTGGCACATGCAAGCAACTCCTGCGATCTATTGTTGACAAATGCATCTGCTGTAATTCCAAAGGTCGGCATTATTGACACTGACATCATGATAGAAGATGGAAAAATAAAGGCCTTGACAAATTCTGGCGGCAACATAGCCTCTTCAAGGAAGATAGACGTGAAGGGCAAATACGTTTTGCCTGGTGCAATTGACCCGCATGTCCATTACGGAGTATACACTCCTATAGACGAAGCAGCAAAGACTGAATCGAGATCCGCTGCGGTCGGAGGAGTCACGACTATGATAAGGATGCTCAGACTCTATGAACGATACTATAGTTCCCTGAAGGATCAGCTTGAGGCCAGCAAGGGGAACCACTATATCGACTATTCAATTCATGCATCGATTCTCAGGCCAGATCAGGTGCTAGACATTCCTTACCTGAGGGAAACAGGGGTAGGGTCGCTCAAGATCTACATGAATCTGGGGGCAGACCTCAACCGCATCTTTATGGATCTTAACCCGCAAACTCACGGGATCAGAGAAGCCGAAGTGGACATGACCGATGATCTTTTGGAATCAATAGTTCAGGTAGGTGCAAAAGCTCATTCAACGATACTCGTCCACGCCGAAAATCCGGACGCCTGCTCAGAAGGCGTCAGGACGGGAATTAAGGAAGGCAGGACAGGGCTGCAGGCATGGTCGGATTGCAGGCCATCGACCTCTGAAGCGGAAAGTGTCGCCAAGATTTCAGAGATAGGGCGAAAGTATGGCTCGAACTTTTACTTTGTCCATGTAGGGTCAACCGCCGCCCTTGACTCCATACTTGTCGAGAGGGAGAAAGGAATGTCAAACTATTACATCGAGACTTGCCCGCATTATCTTACTCATACCATCGATTTTGCAAGCAACACAGGAAAGGTGGTGCCTCCTATAAGATCAAAAAGTGACCTTCAGAGCATGTGGTCGGCGCTAAGAAACGGCATCGTAGACACCGTAGGAACCGACCATGTAGCCAACCGGCTTGAAATGAAATTGGGAAAAGGTGACCTCTGGACTGCGCTGGCCGGTTTTCCCGGAATAGCGACAATGCTCCCTGTTCTGTTAGACCAGGGAGTCAACCAGCGTAGGATAGGCATCGAGCGCGTTGCAGAAGTGACTAGCCATAATACAGCGAGGATCTTTGGAATGTATCCGCGCAAAGGCACGATTCAGGTCGGATCAGATGCAGACCTTGTAATAGTCGATCTTGACGAGCAAAAGACTGTGACTCCCGAACTACTGCAATCGTACTCTGACTACACCATCTATGATGGCTGGAAGCTGACAGGGTGGCCCGTCATGACAATCGTGCGGGGCAGAGTCATAATGGAAGATGGACATGTTGACCAAGGCGCACAGGGCCACGGCGAGTTTGTGCCGAGGCCGTCGTGAGACTTACTTTGCCGGCTTTGTCTTGTCTTCGACTCCGAATAATTTGGACCTCGACAGTAGCTTGTACATCAGAAATACGATGAATGCTATTATCAGAAAGTCAATTATATTCGCTATCAGGTCGCCATAGGCAAAGGTTGACGTAATTCCAGTATTGGGATTGGTGGCGTTATAGGCTAGGGTCTTAAGGTTGCCGGATGGCAGTGCAAGGCCAACTATGGGATTGATAATGTCAGATACAAACGCGGTAACCAACTTTGAAGCGGCGGCTCCAATTACAAATGCAATTGCCAGGCCGATTATTCCAAATGTTTTTAGAAAGCCAATGAATTCGTCCATCAGCGACTGTTTTTTTACGGGAGGAGTGTCTGACATGCGCAGTCGGAAGTGTTTTGTCGTATAAAAGTACTACTCTCAGTATGTGCATTCAATAGAGGAGGTGTCGTTTTTTATGTAGTAATCTTTTGAAATGTCCCATCGTTTTTTGCCTTGTAGAATACATCGGCTTTTCTCGTAAATATTCCAACCTCCATGACTCCTGGGATGCTCTTTAGTTCGATCTCTTTTGCGCGCGGGTCTTTGATCGAAGCAAAAGCAGTGTCGAGGATCAGGTTTCCGTTTTCTGTAATGAATGGATAACCCTTGTCCAGGATCCTCAAAGAGGGCCTGCCACCAGCCTCGACTAATTTCCTTGACGCTGACGAGCGCGCCATGGGGTGAATTTCAATGGGCACCGGCCTTGAAAACTGCTTTACGAATTTTGACTCGTCCGCAAGGATAACCACACGTTTTGCCGAAGATATCAGGATTTTTTCTCGCAAGAGCGCACCACCTCCGCCTTTTATCATATTAAATCCTCCGTCTATCTGGTCCGCTCCGTCAAAGACAATGTCGATTTTCGGAATTCTATTTTCGTCCGCTATTGCTAGATTGTTTTTTTCTGCCTCTATCTTGATCTGAGTGGAGGTAGGCACAAATACCATCCTGTCGTCCTTGAGGTTGGCCAGTTCTTTTACAATTTTCGCCGCTGTGCTCCCACTTCCCAATCCAACGGTTCGAGTCCCTTGGGCGAGTTTAGCCGCATCTCTGACCATGATCTGTATCGCATCTTGAAGAGAAGGCAATGAAAGTTAGCATCACCTGTGTTTATATAAAATTATAATTGTTGCAGGCTGGCAAAGTCCCTTGTCCTGCAACAATCAGTAGGTAGGGGTCGGCGTAAAGACACCGACAAGCTGTAGTCATTCCTTTAAGCTTTTGTGGTGTTTTCCTATTATGGATTGTTCTTTTTTTACTGCAGCCAGGATTGTTCTAAAAAGACTTGGACCTTCTTAAATCGAGCCGCGGGCCGTTTATGCCTGGATTGAGATAACGGCTGGAGAGGTACTTTGAGATGTCGCCAGTGCCTGCAATTGATTGCTTCTGCATTTTTGTAAAGCTGGACGCGACATTAGCCAGGCCAGCCGTCGATTCTTCCTGACCGAGTATTTCGCAAAACATGCTCGAAGGAGAGCAAACTGCGGTAATTCCCGAGCCTTTCTTTGTCCACTTTAGCGTACCGAGATTAGAATCGATTGACTTTTCCCATGACGGGTCATTTTCGACGACCCAGCGCGGTATCCTGTTCATGTCTTGCATGTATTAGCACGAATGTGTCGAGTTAATTTATTGCTTTTGTTTGGTTTCTATTTTACATATTTTTAATAGGAAGAATCTTCTAGTAGACTTGGTTGTCGTCTCCTCAATCTGACACCAGTTCTACAGGGTCATCACCACCTCTGCTGACAAAGAAGGACAGGATTGCGGCAATAGCTGACGAAATTCTGTCTGTCGAAAAGAATGCTAGCTCGACTCTTGCAGAACTTCTCAAAAGGATGTCTGCATCTGAAAAGTCCCAGGTCTACTGGACTTGCAAAAAATTCCTCCAGGAGGAGTATGGTCTATTGATCGCAGATTCAGGCCATGTTGGAATTTCCGATAGATATATCCCGAACCTAATGTATCCGGGCGACATTATTGTATACGCCGTAGTTGACATGCTCAAGACGGGCGACTACATCCAGATCTTGCAAATGACTGACGTCAAGGATCTATCGGTGGAACATGCTGTAGTCAGAAAGGTCAGCATAGTAGATGGTGCAGTGACGGTAGAAGACACGCTTTCCGGCTCGACATTTACGGTTGGAAAGCATAGCGTGATTGGCAAGGTTGTAAAAGTGATCACGGCGTTCTCTGAAGAGTGGGAGAATATTTTCTTCGAGTTCAAGGATAGGAAATGGCTCACAAAGACCTTAAAGAAAAGCCTGGAGCTGCACAAGGCCGCTAGATATTCTAACCAGAGGCAGATAGTCGGTGAGATCGAGAGAAGGCTTTCAAAACTAAAGGAAGAGCAGCGGTAGGAACAATATATAATACCCAATTAGCGTCTACTCGAATAGATACATGCCTCGAAAACGCGATGTCACAAAGACCCATGCCTTTAGCGCCCAGAGATCTGGAAGCAAAAAATATGCAAAGGCGGAAAGGCGCAAGCGCCGAAAACCAAGATAATTATTCGTAGCGTGGACGGCTTAATCTTTTAAAAGACCGATACATGTCTGCCTGGACATCGTCAGACTTTGACGGGTCGATATGGTTACCAGGAGTTGCATCTGCATCGATTGAAAACGAGACACCCTGTTCGACAACGTTACAATTGCTGCAATAAAACATTCCAGATGAGACAGACTTGTGCTCACTATTAGAATGCCCGCAGACTCTACAGACCATGGCCGATTGAAAAACCTACCAGACTTTGCATAATAAAGGATGGGTTGTCACAAGGACATCCACACAGATTCGCCAGCAGTCTTACCCGTTTCTGCAGTATGAACAGTCTAGGTAGCGTCCGTGGCCTCGCGCGTAATCAGTCATAATCCCGTGAACTGGGCAGCGAAAGACATAGAACTCTAGATTGTCGAATTCGCATAGTTTTGCGCAACCAAATAGGGCCATCCGCAGACGCAATAGGAGGCGGTTTTTGCGAACCATCTGCCTTTCCCTTACGTACAGTTGCAACGCTATTTTTCGTTGGTGATCGATTAAGAAGATGTGTATGTATGTGTGCATACGTTTGTCATATGCGAAGGAACGAGATTGAAAATCCGCGATCGAGAGAAGATCATGAGGGGGATCAAGCGCATGTACGCTCGAATCTTCAAAGGATACCACCTTTATCACAATTACTTTAGAGAACACGATACGTTCGGCAAAACACCCGCTGAAGCTGCTAACATAAAGATTGAGGGGCAGAACAAGATCATGACTGTAATTCAGAACGCTTGCATGAAATCAAAATAGCGGATACCAGTCTTAACATCTAATGAAGGGC
Source organism: Nitrososphaera sp. (assembly GCA_036004585.1). GTDB lineage: Archaea > Thermoproteota > Nitrososphaeria > Nitrososphaerales > Nitrososphaeraceae > Nitrososphaera. The sequence goes on from DASYRH010000101.1 coordinate 7,033, forward strand.
TATCTTCTAGCTGCAATCGCTCTTCTGTCAGTTGGAGATGCACTGATTACACTTGTGCTGCCGTCTGTCATTGCGTTCCCCGGTATAAGAGGTGGTGGCAATTGTGCCATCCGCTTTGTATTCAGACAAACCATAAACAGTTGCAATCCTTACGATCAGTTTTTGCCTTATGCGATAATTCTGTCTCTATTGGGCGGACTGTTGCTCGTGGCACATTGGGCTACGAGGAATGAACACATTAGGAATGATGAAACCCATCGCCAGGGTATTTAAGGCGACACCAAACGAATTTGACAATACAATTGTCAAACGAATATTGGACAGAGCCAATATGGAGGTGCTGTATCATACTTGGCGGATGGGTGTATTTTCTGTGCCTGTAACAAGTTGGCGGATGGGCTAACACAGACTCAAGAACTGGCTAATCATAGTTCTTCCCTCTATGACCGAAGTATGGCATAAGCCGATTGCATCTATTTTAGTACCAGCGAACACGAGTGTTACTGATTTCTTTTTCTCTATTTTGATCTCTGGATCGGTCATGATATGTTCCGAGTCATAACTAAGAAGCTGGTTTGGATGTATCCTCTTGCCACCCACGGACAGACCCGCGCTGCCAACTTGCGCAGCACTCCATAACTTGTGTCGCTCGCCTCCGTGCTCCAATACTAGATATTTTTGTTCTACTCTTTCTTGTCGAGATAAACGTATGTGCCTTTCATTTGCAAATTTCTTAAAAACCGCCAGCCATTCATATCCCTTATAATAAGGCTGTATCGAATCCAGATATGAAAAGACTTTTGGATACTTGATATTCAAGTCTTTCATCCCAGCGCATCCGAGTTTCGGTATCAACTCGGTCTGTTTTAACACAATAGGGAAATACACTTGTCTATCTGCATGTTTTCTTTCAGTCGCGGCAAGCGAATACCTTATCTTTTTTTCATAAAAGCTCCACATCGTCTGATCTAGAATATATGCCATCTTAGCCAAAACCTCTTGTGTGAGAATTCTGGTTCTAAATGAAATGCTATTCCTCGATAAGTCTGACACAGCTGTATCTCCTAACTCCATTAGTAGCTCCTCTGCTCTGTCGATTTGAGCAAAAATTTCTTCCAATCAATTTGAGTTGGATTGGCGTCGTTTTTAACTTTGTCCAAAGCGCAGTTACCACAAAACATAACTATTGCAATTTG
>DASYRH010000102.1:0-11372 GCA_036004585.1 Nitrososphaera sp.
GCCGGTAGCTCTTCGACCCGAGCAAACGCTAGCTGATGCCAAGAATATCATGATAAGGTACGACATTAGCAGGGTCGTAATTGAAAGGCGCGGGAGACCAGTAGGAATAATCACCGAGAAAGACATTGCAAGATTTCTATACGAGCAAACGCCTGCCCGGCGCATTGACGAGATAAGATTGGACGAGATAATGAGCACGGGCCTGATAACCGTCAATCCGGATTTCGATTTGAGGTATTGCGCCAAGCTAATGCAAAAGAACCAAGTGAGCTCGCTTTTAGTGGTTGATGCCAAGAATAACTTGAAGGGAATATTTACTAAAACCGACCTTGTGAACGCATATGTAGAATACTTTTCTCTACGTCACAAGGTTCGGGCATTTATGACGAAAAAAGTATTCACGGTCGCACCCGACGAGCCTATCCACGCCACAATCATGCTCATGATGGGAAACCGGATATCAAGAGTGGTGGTATCAAAGAATGGAAGCCCAGTTGGAATTGTATCTGGAAAGGATCTATTACCACTCGGCGCCTATGTTAGTACGCAAGGTGGTACAGGGTTGAAACGAAAAGTGCACGCGTTCATTCCTTCAGGGGTAAAGGCACGCATGTTAGTATCTGACATCATGACGCCAGACCCTATCTTAACTGAACCGGATTCAGACTTGGCTGACGCTGCTTTTGTCATGATCAGAAACAGAATCAGTGGACTGCCGGTTGTGAGCCCTCGAGGCGCCCTTGTAGGAATTGTCACAAAGTCCGATATAGTTACCGCACTGGCCCACAATCCAGCCTGAGTTCTATCTGACTACTAGAACAGAGCATTTTGCGTGGGCCACTACTCCGGCGGCTACGCTCCCCAGCAGGAAACGCTTCAGCCCGGTTCTTCCTTTTGTGCCCATCACTATTAGATCGACTTTCTTGCCCTCAGCATAATTGACGATCGAATCCGCGGCTGATGCAATGTCAAGAATGGATTCTGAAGAAAACTTGACTCCTTCTTTCTCGGCAAAATTGCCTAGATCTGCGAACCACATTTGTGCATGACGTTTGGCTTCCTCGATATAATGTACTATTACGTTTCCCGGAGATTTGTAGTCCATATATGGCGGATTGACGACTGCATGCATGAAAATGATTTCCGCCTTTGCAATCTTGGCAATCCTGACGGCGTACTTTGCAGCCTGAAACGAAGATTCAGAGCCATCAATGGGCACAAGTATCCGCTGCAGACTTAATGTATCCTGCATTTGTTAGCGTCCCCATTGGAATGCTTCAACAAGGTCTCTCGCGGTAACCATCGCCTTAATCCTGCCGCCCTCGGTCAGCGGCAACCTCTTGATCTTGTTGGCAAACATCAACTTGGCCGCGTCACTAGCACGTATGCCATAAGGAGCTGTCACGACAGGCCGAGTACTATAAGGTCCGACTTTTTCCTCAATGTCGACGTCGTGCCCGAGAACTCTATTTAGCAAGTCTCTTTCGGTAAATATCGAATAGGGAGATCCATTAGATGTAACAAGCACGCTTGGAAGCTGCCAGAATCGTATTTCCCGGCCTGAGGGTGAAAATCCTGTTTGTCATCGCCCCTTCCAGTCCCGGATTCCTGTCGGTTTCGAGGAATCCCCTGATAATGTCAGAAGCGGTTATTATTCCAGCGAGCTGCGAAACGCCCGTACTGGCTTTATGGAAAACCAGCAACCTCTGCTTTTTTTCGATCATAGATTTTGCTGCAGACAGAATGCTTGTGCCAGGGTCTAATTTGATGAATTTTTCTGTCAGGAAGTACTTAACCTGTCTATTTGGAATCGATTTGTTCAGCACCAAATGACGCAACAACTCCCTCTCGGTGATGATTCCTGCCACCTTCTTGCCATCCATAACAACAAGGTTACCGATCCCGTTCAACACCATGTTTTGAACGGCCTCCACAAAGGTGGCTTTCGAATGAACTGTGACTACTGGCGAGCTCATAAATTCACTAACTGTTAGTCGTCGTTCTTCGGACAGCTGTCTCACGTAGGGATCTTGCGCCCCAATTTATTTAAGGAGCAAGAATGCAGTGCATTGCAGAAAATTCACCCGATTCAAATAGCGACTATGCACGATACTGTACTTTACGGAAGCTATTCCGCAAGATTTCTGCTGGATGAAACCGACCCGGGAATCGCAGCGGACTTTTACAATCGCGATGCGCTATATCGAGCAAACTAGTCGGACTTACATAGTCAAGAAAAAAAAAGAGTGGACCTCCATGGTTCACACCTTTGCGTGGGAATATTCTCTCAGAACACTTCCTCTAGCATTTCAACTGCCATCGCAGTCAAGAGGACAAAGAACATCTTTCTGCTAGAAAGCAAGAAAAACCTATTTGTCTTGTCCAGAACGTGTGAGAGAAATGTTTGTAGTGCCGGGTAGCCCGATGCCCCTAGTGAGTTTATGATTGGCATGGCCAATACTGAAAAGGACTGCATGGTTCATCTTCACGCCTTTGTATATGCAGCACTCCCATATAACATGCACCTCAACGTTTCGTCTTGATATTTCCTGTTCTTGGAAACCCTGCCAGCGCATAGTTTCCTTTTATACCGGGAACGCATAAGATAATCATGTCAAAGGCTTTTGTGTTTTTGAATTGCGATATGGGCTCCGAAGAGAGCATCGTAGTTCAGATGAAAAAGATTTTTGGGGTTTCACAAGCGAGCGGCGTCTCAGGGATTTATGACATAGTCGCCGAGGTTGACTCAGACTCTGAGAAGGGAATAGCCGGGATTGTAGGTAAGCTCCGTTCGATTGACAGCATAAGGTCATGCCTCACAATGATTGTAGCAGAATCTCGAATTGACAATGCTAGCAGGATGATCACGAGATGACAGTCATAGATACCGAACAAGAAATGAACTTTAGAGAGAGGTATGCTATTGAACTACGAAAGAAAAAAGTGAACAATTCTGTTAGCCAGCATTTTGGGGCCGACGAACTGTCAGACGAAATAAAGAAAGTAGCTCGTCAAGAAATGGCAACTCCTGGACGCAGGGGGGAACAGATAAAGCGTGAAGAGATAAGCAAGGAAATCGTCCGAAGGACGAGCCTCCAAGCTCTACTCAAAAGCAAAGGTAAGGAATAATTCACTTGCCGATGCTCATGTTGAAATGCCGAACCTGTGGTGAAGTGTTTGCGGGCCACTATGTGCCTGAAGGCAGCAACGCAGAGGTCAAGTCGGCAGCCGCCAATGCTGACACTTTCCACACTTGTTCAAGAGGCCACAAAAATGAATATTCTGCTGACGACTATATGGATTGGTCATGATGCAGGTTCCCGCCAAATCCCTGAGAAATGTAGTTCTCGTAACGTATCCTGGCAATTTTGTCCTTGAAGAGGCCAAAAGTCTGGTTGATTCGGCTGACCGCAGGATATTGCGGGTTTTTACCCAGAAATACATCAATCATTCTGAATATGGGATTGGTGCGGGCAAGGCAAAGGAAATAGAAACATTCGTCAAAGAATCACACGCAGAACAGGTGATTGTCGATGAACACCTGACATCTAAGCAAATACTTAACTTGGAAAAATTGACAGGGGCGCAGGTAATCGACAGAGAACGGCTGATACTTGACATCTTTAACTCACGGGCAACCACTAACGAGGCCAAACTGCAGATCCAGCTGGCCGAAATAAAATATGAAATGCCCCGGGTAAGGGAAATCGCAAAAATGACGACTGGGAAGGAACGGGCGGGCAAGGGTGGAAGTGGAGAGTACGTAGTTGATGTAAAATTCCGCGATCTAAAAAGGAGAATGGAGTTTATCAAACAGAAACTTGACGAGGCAAAAAAGAAGCGTCAACTTTATCATCATCAGCGCACGAAAACAAGGATGCCTGTTGTATCGCTCGTAGGCTACACCAGTGCGGGAAAGACAACTCTCTTTAATCTGCTCACAACGGAACAAAAAGAAACATCTTCCAGCCTGTTCACAACACTTTCAACCACTACGCGATCTATGAAGTTGGAGGATGCGACGGCTACTGTTCTGCTTACAGATACCGTCGGCTTTATCAGCAGACTTCCTACCTACATGATAGACGCATTCAAATCGACACTGGAAGAGTCACTGGCAGCGGAACTTATCCTGCTCTTGATTGATTGTTCAGAAGATGCAGAAAGCATCAGGACGAAATATTACAGCTGCTGGCAAGTGCTCAGAGAGCTAGAAGTTGACGAATCAAAAGTCATAGTCATTCTGACCAAATATGATGATAACGATCATGGCAATTCCGGCCAACAAATGGTGGAATCGATCGCAAAGGATCTAGAGCTAAATGATCCGATAGTCATCTCGTCAAAAACAGGGTACGGTATCCGTAGATTGAAAAACACAGTGAAGGCTCTTTTGAAAAAACCAGCGACGTCTAGTGTGTGAGCAAGAATCTACGTAGACCAGAGCGCGCATACAAGATTCGATCCACGGATAGACCAATTTGGTAAAATGGCACTGCCGGCTATCCCTCGAACTAGGCGCAGCTCAGACTAGTGGCATGACCTAGTCTCAAAGTGTTCCAGAACCGGCAGTAAATCCCACACATTTCGTGTTCTAGTTCTTTGCCATTGTATAGTTTGCCCCAGCAAGATGCTTATCGCAAAACCGCTGAATTACTATCGCATCTTCAACTTTGAACAACGCCTCTGTTGTTGCAGCCGCAGAGCACACAATGCAAAAGCCTGGTGATTTGCTCGTACCGGTACCCGCAGGTCTAGTTTGGAATGGTTTTGTCATAACTTACACTCAACGTTCGCACCTATATGGTTTTCACAACACCGCAGGCATCAAGATGTCTAGTATGAGTGCTCAGCCTGCATGTGGCGCCTCAAGCTCCCCACTGACGAAAATAACTGCTGGCATTTACCACATTTCAGGTGGGGTTTATGGTGGTTGTGAGGGGATATTGACGCTCAATGCGTCGCCCTTGAATTATAACGCTTGTATGGCGACGCGATAAGCAGCGCAACCAATCCGGATGTCGGGATTTCCAGAATATGAATTACCATAAACTTTGAAGTGCAAATCCTATCAAAACTGAAGAATGACCTTTCGCTTTTAGTCTCCGGCAATACCCTGCACGACTTGCATGGCACGAATACGCCTTGGCCCAAGCGCGGCTTCAATTTGGCTGTTTGTATCGCCACAGGAAGAGACGATTCAGGCCCTGCAATGACCAGATTAGCATCAACCTCATGCGACTCGTGATGCAGAACTATCCATCGGGTACCTTACATACTGCCTACACGCTATTAGAATAGGCGATAATACAATGGCAAAACCATTCGAGACTAGGCCTGCAACATCAAGCAACAAGAATGCATCGGGATTCTGTATAATCTGCGCGGCTGTAGCAACGACTGAAGCTCTCTTCAAGATAGAAGGCGCGGTAATAATTCAAAGATACTGCGACGCCTGTTTGCGTAACGCAAAGTACTAGGCAAGGCACACCCTTAGGCTCCGATTTCAAAGTGGGACCAGTTGATCCCGTGCCGATATCGGTTCTAAAAAAGGATCCGAGAGCATTCGATATACTCGTTCGATTAGGAATTACTAAACTGGCACATCAGTTTCGCTAGACATTCCAGGGTTTACATGCCGCGAGGGTCATCCGGCTATCTGTGGGTTGCAATAACTGGTAACATTGCAGCTCAGGTTCTTTGCAATATTCCAAGTTGTGCCATTGTCTGTACGCTGCCCGAACCAAATTTCAGTGGATTCTTGGGCATCTCATTCAAACAACGAATCTTATTAAGTGCTATGTATTGCACTGCAAACGAACGGTGTATATTCGCGAGTGTCCAAAATCTATCTGAAGTGAAAATAGGAAAATGGCAAATGAAGTGAAAGCTGGAACTAATGTATTACAGCCAGCCGCGATCCTAGCACTGATAGGAGGAGCATTCATGATTCTCGGGGGAGCGGTGGCTCTTGCAGCATTCAGTTTTTGGAACCCGCAAATGATGTCGACGCAACAGCAAGGCTGGCCTTGGGGCGGCGGAATGATGGGTGGAGGAGGAATGATGTGGGGAGGATGGAATATGATGCCGGGTGGCTTGTGGTGGCCATTGGCGACTGTATCGTCAATATCTATCGGCAGCGGAGTCGTGACCATACTGGGTGGATACAAACTCTACACACGTAAGGAGAGCAGCAACGTTACTGGTTGGAGCACAGCTATTCTAGTGTCGTCAATTGTGGGCTTGATATCTATGAGCGGATTCTTCATAGGTCCGATCTTGGGCATCACAGGCGGAATATTGGCAGTGACAAAAAGAGGTCAATAACACATACCTCGTCCCTTTTTTTATTTCCTTTTTGAAATGAATACCTAGGAAAATTTGCGGGTAGAGAGCAGAAGGTAATATTGTAAGATTGCCAGGTTCCAGGGCTTCTACTCGTTTATGCCTACATGCTGCCTGTAAGATCCATCAGAACCCATTTACATCTGGCCCCGCCGTTACAGGCCACGCCGGCAAAATGAGCTAGCCAAGGATGTAGAATATCAATTCTGGGGTATTCTGCTGGGCTGGAATTTAGCCGACTTCTTGCAAGACAAAAAAGAAAGGGAGGCTAGAACCTTTCCAGGTTCATCCAAGTTCCCTTGAAGCGCGCAAGCCCTATCACCGCGACCAGCACTACTCCGAGGATTAGCACTGCTATCCAGCCGAATTCCGGCACAACGGTTGCGCCAGAGATCTCGACAGAGCTGCTTCCCTCGGGCACTGTGAATTTGATGGTACTTGCAGTATCCGAAGTGCTTATCGTTTCAAAGGGCACTTCTGCGTCGCCGGCCTTCACCATGGAGATACCGTCTATCATGCTCTTTGGCAGCGTTAACTCAACCTCGCCGGCTTTGTCAAATTCTACTTGTACGGACACGCCAGAGTTAATAGTTGCCGAGTTCGCCTTGATGTCGCTGGAAATGCCTGTTATGGCGAACGCTTGGTCTCCAAAGTTTGCAGTCACTGCAATGTCGCTTGTAGCCTTGATCCTTTCAGGAACCAGTATCTTTTTGTCAATTACATCCTGAGTGAGCTGCTGCAGCTTTGCTTTGACATCGTCAGGCACTTCGCTGTCCAATTCGTTAAAGGGCGCGAGATAGACGATTCCTTCGCCAGAAGCGCCTTTGCTAGCTTCAATACCTGGTTTGAATATCTTGCCTTCGAAGGTGTCTTGTTCAACCATCTGCAAGGCTTGGTCAAACGCCTTGTCTATGTCAAGCACGAACGAAGTAAGAACCGTGTCCGGCGCTAGACCGCTCTGGTCTGCGACCGCTCCAAATGCATAAACACCTCTTTCTTTGGCGGCCTGTATGACGCCATGCCCTGATGTATCAGCAACGTGGAACAAAAAGTCAGCGCCGTTATTGATTTGTGCCAGCCCCGCTTCCTTTCCTTTGGCCGGGTTGTCAAAGTCGCCCAGATAAGTTCCAATAACCTTAATGTCTGGATTGATGTATTTGGCGCCCTGTTTGTACCCTTCGAATATGTTGATAATGTTTGGATATTGGTCTCCTCCCACATAGGAAATTGTGCCCGTTTTGGTCATCATCGCAGCCAGTGCTCCCAGAAGGAATGTGCCTTCTTGTTGCATTGGAAAGATTGATGCCACGTTGTTAGAGCTTACGGTCCCCGTAAACACCACGATCTTTGTGTTTGGATACTCCGCGCCGACCTTGACGGCCGGGTCTCCCCACTGAAATCCAGGGGCGATAATGAGATCATAGCCGTCCTGCGCGTACTGCCTTAACGTAGCTTCTATCTCCGGAATAGCGATGCTTTCTGCATAAGCGACTTGATGTCCATACTTTGTCTCTAGTTGCTTGGCCGCATTATACGCGGTAGCTCCCCAGCCGCCGTCGCTAAAGAGAGCGTCCGTCACTAAGGCGATCTTTAGTTGTCTGTCCTGCGCGTGAGCGACTCGAAGAGGGCCGGTTACTGCCATCGAAGACACGAGTACCAGCAATGCTAATACTCCGAATGTTGAAGCTATCTTGATAAAAGACCTCATATCGGGCATCCAGACGCGAATCTATTATAGTTTCGTAGCTTTTTGCTGATTAAATATTATATATCATAAATTAAAGAAGGTAGGTCACATTATGTGACTAGAGAAGGGCACTATAGTCGACTAGCTCTCATTTGTAGAAACGCCTTACCTTTCTCCTCTTACATAAGGAGTAGCAAGAGCTGCGGGTGCTCCTGACCGTTTGTACATCGCAACAATGACTGCTATTGGAATCAGATATGGAAGCATAAGCAAGAACTGGAACGGTATTGATGTTCCTACCGCCTGAAGACCAAGCTGGAAAGAGTCGACCACGCCGAATATGAATGCCCCAACCATTATCCAGTGCGCCTTCCACCTTCCGAAAATCACCAGTGCCAGTGCAATCCATCCTGCTCCTCCAGTGACATTTTCAAGGAAGTAACCCGTTTGGACGAGCGAAAAGTATGCGCCTCCTATGCCGGCCAGTGCCCCGCCAATTATCACTGCAAGGTAGCGGATCTTGTATACGTTAACTCCAAGGGCATCTGCCTGCTTTGGATTTTCGCCGACTGTCCTTATCTTTAGACCAAGGTTTGTCTTGAATATGAAGAAGTAGGTCACGGGCACAAGAAGTAAAGCGATGTAGACCAGCGGGTCATGATTGAACAATATGGGTCCAATGCCGGGGATAGTTGAAAGGCCGGGTATGTCTATTTTTGGCATGAGGTAGACGCTGGGTGCTGCGGTTCGAACACCAAAGGTCAATCTGTAGAGCAGTGCGGCAAGCCCAGTTCCCAAAAGCCATATGGCCAGACCTGCAGCCAATTGATTTGTTCTTATCGTGATGCTCAAGAATCCCTTGAGTACTGCGAGCGCCCCCGCGGCTGCCATTGCAAGCAGGATTCCTATGACGTAATTTCCGGTAAAATACGTCCCTATAAAACCGCCAAACGCTCCCATGAGCATCATCCCTTCGATCCCCAGATTAAGAATCCCGGAACGTTCTGCGATCTTCTCGCCCAGGCCGGCAAAAAGTACAGGGGTGGCCAGCCGCATACCTGATGCGATTATTCCAACAATGATGGCTTCGATTTCACCCGCCATCTTTAGACTGCGCCCCCGATCCTCTTTCTGCCAAGCCAGACTACGAATAACTGCCCAACTAATACGAAAACAAGAACCAAGGCTTGAAGTGTCATGGAAAATGCACTTGGAACGCCGAGGGTTCTATACATGGTTTCAGAGCCTGTCATCAGAACTGAAAAGAAAAACGCTACAATCGCGACTCCTATTGGATGCTGCCGCCCAAGTAGCGCGATAATGACAGCAATAAACCCGTAGCCCGGAGAGATGCCCTCGATTAGGACGTGTTGGACTCCTGAGACCAACAAGCCGCCGGCAACTCCGGCCAGTCCGCCGCTAATTCCAAGAGTAATGAGGACGCTTCTCGTGATATTCATCCCGGCGTAGCGTGCCGCTTTGATATTTGCCCCAACGCTTCTAATCTCAAACCCGATCTTTGTCTTCCATAGATAGTAGACTCCCGCTGTCGCCAAGCCGGCGATGATTAGGCCGGCATGGAGGCGCGTTCCGGGAATTAGTATTGGCATTTGTGACGCGTCGTCTATTTCGGGCGAATAGGGGTTAAAGCCCGGCGCCTTTATGGGCCCATGCAGCAAAAACGATATGAAGAGGAACGCGACAAAGTTTAGTAGCACAGTCGAAATAACCTCGTTCACGCCAAACTTTACTTTTAACACCGCGGGGACAAGGGCAAAGAGCGATCCAAAGATGAAACTCAAAATTATTCCCAGAAAAATCGCAACGCCTGGGATCATGCCCACCATGGAAATGCCTACAAGCGTGCCGCCTAACGCGCCCATGTAGAGTTGGCCTTCAGCCCCGATGTTCCATTGTCTGCACCTAAATGCTACTGAAACGGCAAGCCCAGTCAGCAGAAGCGATATTGTCTTTAACATCACGTCTCCGAACCCAAAGACAGATCCAAAAGCACCTTGGAACATCGTGGCGTACGCTCTCCCTACGTCAATTCCTGTTGCGCCGAGGATGATGGCCCCTACAACGAAAGCCAAGCTGGCAGATGCAAAGGGAACAAAAAACTTTACATCCTTAAACTTGTTACGAGTCTGAGTAATTACATCGAGGACGCTCATTTTGTCCCCTCCGGCGTAACAACTACCTTACCGCCCATCATAAGGCCGATTGCGTCGACATTTGCGTCTTTTCTATCCATAACAGACACAATCCTGCCCTCGTAAATTACCGCAAGCCTGTCGCAAACGGTCAAGATTTCATCCAAGTCAAGGGAAATCATCAAAACACCCACGCCATTGTCGCGCTGTTTTACAAGTTGTTTGTGGATGTATTCTGCCGCTCCGATGTCAAGTCCTCTTGTAGGGTTGTGCACGACTAGGACCTTTGGATTTCTTGCGAGCTCCCTTGCCATCAGAACTTTTTGTAGGTTTCCACCCGATAACGAGTTGACTGGAACATTGATTCCGGGAGCTTTCACTTCAAAGTCAGTCACGACCTTTTTTGCGAAATCATTCATTTTTTCCTGCTTCAGAAATACCTTGCCAGAGTATTCCTCCCTGTACCATCGGTCAAGGATCAGGTTTTCAGCGATTGAATATTCCAAGATCAAGCCAGTGTTGAGTCTGTCTTGGGGAACGTATGCAAGACCCCATTCTCTAATTTTCCTAGGCGACAGGTTTGTTATTGCCATGTTGTCCATGTTTATTTCGCCGCTCTGGACCTTTCTGAGCCCTGCTATCACCTCAGCAAGCTCTGCTTGGCCGTTCCCATCTACACCGGCTATGCCCAGAATTTCGCCCTTTCTCAGTTCAAGCGACAGATCCTTCAGGAACATCACATTGGCATTGTTAAGTGCAGACACGTTCTTGATCTGAAGAACAGCAGGGCTGCTGGCAAATACCCTTGATTCTATATTTTCAACGATAGGCCTGCCGACCATTAGTTTTGCGAGTTCTGTTTCGTTAGTTTCGGATGTTTTTACCGTTCCTACTACTTTACCTCCGCGAAGCACTGTCACCCTGTTGCTCGCTTCCATCACTTCGTGCAGCTTGTGGGTGATGAATATTATAGACAGGCCCTGCTTTACCATCGACTCAAGAGTGGCAAACAATGCCTTTTCTTCCTGTGGAGTCAGCATTGACGTGGGCTCGTCGAGAATGAGGATATCAATGTCCCTGTATAGGGCTTTGATTATCTCGACCCGCTGCTGCTCTCCAACTGCTAGATCGGCAACAATGGCTTTTGGATTAATCTTGAGGCCGTACCTTTCAGACAGCTGCACGAT
>DASYRH010000103.1:0-4308 GCA_036004585.1 Nitrososphaera sp.
GAAAAGAACGATGGAAGGAGAGAAGGCCCGGAAAAGGACACGCGGACCATACAGGAAATCAGCTATTAGATAGTTAGCCACAATAGCGAAGCATGCATCTTGACAGAAGTGATATATATCCTGCGAAATACTTTGCTCATCTGGCATCATAATGGCTACACTGAAATTTGCAGTCCCAAAGGGTAGCATCGAGGAGGTCACTTTCAAGCTGCTGGAGCAGGCGTGGCAGAGCGTCAGCGGCCGGGGCCGAACATACAGAGTGAAACTCGGCGACCCAGAGATCGATACCAAGATCCTCAGGCCACAAGAGATCCCTACTTATGTGCAGGAGGGCTTTTACGACGTGGGAATCACCGGCAGGGACTGGATACTCGAAGCCAAGGCAGATGTCCAGGTGCTGCTAGACCTAGAGATTGGAAGGGTCAAGCAAGTTATCGCCGTCCCAACCAGTTTTCCTTACACTAACCTTGATGAAATGATCGCGGATTTTGCCAAAAAGGGTAAGACTATTAGAGTGTCTTCAGAGTACCTGACAACTACATCGGCTTACTTTAAGGCCAGGCCGTCTTACAAGAAACACTACGGCAATGCAGACCCGATGATAATAACGCCGTGGCTTCGAGTCGGCGAGAACAAGAAGGTAGAGATATTCCTGTCATTTGGCGCAACTGAAGCAAAGCCTCCAGAAGACGTTGACGCAATATTTGACATCACCGAAACCGGAACCACACTTTCGCAGAATAATCTAAAGATAATCGAAAATGTGGCAGAATCCACTGCAGTGCTAGTCGCAAACAAGAAGTCGCTAAAGGACGTTGCGAAACGCGAAAAGATTGCTGACATGGTCGCGCTGCTAAAAGGCGTGGTGGAAGGACGAAAGAAACTCCACATCTTTGTAAATGTAAGGAAGGAGAACCTTCCAAAGCTCCTCAAAGAGCTCCCAGCGCTAAAGCGACCTACAATAAGCCCGCTTTCAGAAGACGGATGGTTTGGCGTAAATACGGTCATTGACAAGAATGAATTCATAAGAATAGTTCCAAAGATGAGAAAACTTGCCCAGGGCCTTGTCGTGCTCGAACCACGGCAGATACTGCCTCTTGATGAAATTAACTTGGATGGATACTCCTGAGCCATGAAGGTAATCAATGTCGCGGATCCCACTGCAGAGGCAGCTGGGTTGCGCAAGTCTGCCGCCATCTCTGACGCGCTGATTCAGAGTGCAAGCGAAATAATGAAAGGGGTTGCAGTTGGAGGAGACCCTGCACTCTTGGCTTACGCCGAGAAATTTGATGGCGCAAAGCCGGAGGCATTGCGTGTTACAAGGCAGGAGGTTGACCAGGCGTACAGGGACATCTCGATTGAGCAGGCCAAAACGATAAGGCTGATGAAAGAGCGCCTCGAGAAGAGCGAGCGGGCCCTTTTGAAGCGGCTCAGGGGGCTTGTGCTAACATTTGAAGGAGTAAAGATTGAGCGCCAAATAATTCCAGTTGCAAGCGTCGGCTGCTACGTACCCGGCGGCAAGGCAAGATACCCTAGCACACTAGTCATGTGTGCAGTACCTGCAAAGGTGGCTGGCGTAAAGAGAATCGTTGCAATATCTCCGACAAGAAATGATGGCAGAGTTGATCCATTGACGATAGCGACGGCCGATATCTGCGGCGTCAACGAATTCTATAAAATTGGCGGGGCCCATGGAATAGCTGCACTTGCCTATGGTACACAATCGATAAAGCCGGTGAGCAAGATAGTAGGTCCAGGAGGATTGTACGTCACCGCGGCAAAATTGGTTGCCTCTAAAATGGTGTCTACGGACATGGTTGCGGGTCCCACAGAATTGCTAGTTTATGCTGACTCCTCAGCCGATCCCCGCATAGTCGCGGCCGACCTTGTTTCGCAGGCAGAGCACAGCGCAGACACCATCTGCGGCCTTGTGACAAGCTCGCAGAGCCTCGCGAATGAAGTGCAATCTCTGGTGAATTCTATCGTAGAGAAAATAGAGAGGTCGGATATTGTCAAGTCGAGCTTGGAGCAGAACGGCTTTATCGCCATTTGTCAGCGAGAGTCTTCGTGCATAGAATTTGCAAACGAGTTTGCCCCAGAGCACATCGAAGTCATCACCAAAAATGCCGATGCAGCGGCCAAGAAGATCAGGACTGCAGGCCTAGTGCTCGTTGGGCCGATGACGCCTTCCTCTGCAAGCGACTACTGCCTCGGATCGAACCACGTTCTTCCGACGCTCGGATTTGGAAAATCCCGGGCTTCTCTTTCTGTACTTGACTTTGTCAAGGTCGTCAACAAGGTCAAGGTAACCAAGGAGGGGCTGATAAAAGTTGCCGGATCTATTAGAGAGATTGCTATAGCGGAGGGTCTTCCGAACCACTATGAAGCTGTCAGGGCAAGGATGAAAGAAAAGTGAAGCAAGGGAGGTTTGCAGATAGCATCAAGAGAATATCAAAGCTAGATCGATACATCCCTCCGGAAAGGATCGAAGGGGCGATAAAGCTCGATTCCAACGAAAATTTTGCCCTCGATGCCAAATTCGTGAAAGACATCGCGCAGGAAGCCGCGACACAGGTTGACCTGCGAGAATACCCTATTGACCAGTTAGGCCAGCTCTACGCCCGGCTGAGCAAATATGTCGGCATTGACGAAAAATGCATTGCAGCTGGCAGCGGCTCTGACCAAGTTATCGAGCTTCTGCTATCTTCACTTGGGTGCAAGAGCGCTACGGTCTTTACTCCGACATTTTCTTATTTTGTCAATAGGTGCGAGCTACATGGTATCAGAGTCGAAAAAGTATCCCTAACAAAAAACTTCGATCTGTCAACAAAAGCATTTGTAAAAAGTGCATGCAAATCAGACCTGGCGTACATCTGCTCACCCAACAATCCCACTGGAAACCAGTTTGACAGGCAAACTGTACTTGAAGTCTTGGATTCTCTTGATGACAAGCTAGTACTCATTGACGAAGCATACGTGGATTTTGCGGATTATTCACTATCAGGCGAAGCGACAAAGCGCGACAACGTCATAGTGCTGCGTACGCTTTCGAAGGCATTTGGGCTGGCTGGCGCGAGGGTGGGCTACATGGCAGCAAATGAAAAATTTACAAAGATTTTCAGGTCAACTATTCAGTCGCCGTACCCCATAAGCGTGCTCTCACTTGCGATAGCATCGGGTGTCCTCGCCAGATCAGAGCAGGTTAAAAAGACAATCAGCTTGGTCAGAAAGGAGCGCGAAAGAGTATTTGAAAGGCTTTCAAGAATTAGCAAGATCAGAACATTCAGGTCCGATGCAAACTTTGTCTTTATCGAAACCGGCAACAACTATGCGTTGATTTCAAAAGGGTTGGCAAGCGCAGGTATAGCTGTAAAATTGATAGGCAGTGTCCCAGGCCACAAGGGATGCATGAGAGTAACTATCGGGATTCCAGAAGTAAACGACAGGTTCCTTCAGACCGTTGAAGAGGCATTGCTCTAGATGTACGACTGCTCCCTGTTTGACGTCGATGGCGTCCTTGTAGACATCCGCAAGTCCTACAATACGGCGATTAAAAAAACCGCAGAGTTCATGCTATCCCGGCTGTCAGGCAGGCCTTTTCGCGGACTGGTGACGGACAAAATTATACTCAGGTTCCGGCAATCAGGAGGGTTCAACAACGACACCGATACCACCTACGCAATAACGCTGGCAATGCTTTCCAACCCGCCAAAGAATACAGCGGATGGGCGGAGACTGCTTCTTAGTGTCGCAGAAAATGCCGATGAAACTGGAATCGCAAGTGTCGAGCAATTTTTGGCAGATTACGGGATAGAGAAATGGAAAAACACCTTGGCATACCCGGCTCCTGTTAAGGAAAGTATGCTGGCGCGAGTCTTTGACGAGTTCTTTTATGGCCCTGAATTGTTCAAGCGGCAGAATCACTTGGAGCCGAAATACTGGAAAGGGAGGCCGCTTATCAAGAACGATGTCCTGGCAGTCACCTCATCTACAATGCGCCAACTTTACAAGGCGTTCGGCGGCAAGCTCGCGATGGTTACTGGCAGAAGCCGGCTCGCTGCAGAATATTCCCTTCGCAGTTTGATGAAATATTTCGATCTGCAAGCGTGCGTGTTCCTCGAAGACGAAAAGCGAGAGTATGCCAAACCTAATCCGTATGCAATCAGAAGGGCAATGGAGACGATGAGTGCGAAGTCTGCTGTCTATGCAGGCGATTCTGCAGAGGACCTCTTGATGGCAAAGCGGGGAGAAAAAGAGACAGGCGCAAAGATCGCATTTGTTGGGATCTATGGCTACAGCCCGCGGCCC
>DASYRH010000104.1:0-9867 GCA_036004585.1 Nitrososphaera sp.
GAGGTTAGGAAGGATACCAAAGCAGGTAAAGAGAGCCGCGATTACTGAAGTAATTTCGGCATAACGCAGGTTCTAAATTTTCATTAGGGTGTAGGATATGATCTGTTGGAAATGGCTTAAAGCTAAACAGCGTTAGAACGGAAATAATGACGGTAAAAGGACAAAAGAATCACTACAACATCAAGGTGGTTCGTGGAATATTGCGTTTTGTCGTCTGAAAACTGGCTTGGATCTATTTGACAAAGCTATCGACAGGGTTTATGCATATGTTTCCATTTTCTACCGTCAGGATGAATGAGATGACTGTGCCGTCAAAGTCTCCAAAGCTTTCAGATGGAGCCTTGCTGACTTTGACTCTATTTGTGTCGACAACAAGTTTACCTGGGGATTCGAATGAGGCGGATGCGATCTTTATCCCGTTTACACAATCCGTGCTGGGCACAACATCGACTGCGTGCGTGTGGATGATATCATCGCCTGGGTGGTCTTGATCTTCGCTATCAAGAAGCCCTGCATGGGTCGCAACGGCGAGTATGCCGTTTCCATCTTCTGTGAGGGCCGCAAACCCATATGGAGGCCTCTGAATGTTTGGCGTGACATCTCCTTCGACCTTTATTGTCATCATTGCGTTCTTCTGACCAGCATGGATTTTGGCGAATGTGATATCGAGATAATCAGGTGGGGAAACGACGATTTGAATTGTCACTGGAGTAGATTGCGATCCGTGTTCGTCGACAGCTGTGAACGTGACGCTATACTCTCCAACGAATGGGGTGCCGTCCAGAAAAGTAATTGATGCCCCTGTAACTCCTTCGAATTGCTCGACGAATTCATAAAAAGCCCCCGAAGGCAGGGGGGTATTGGCGATATTGACAAAATCACCGTCGCTATCGCTAGCGCCGAATGAAATCTTGCCTACTATTCCTTCGCCTGCCTCAAATGTAAATACCTGACCATTTGTCAGACCATTAATTACGGGTGCATGATTTGGAGTATGACCTTCAGCTACCTTAAAGATCGTGCTATATGCTGGAGCTGCCGTAACGGATATCACTAACATTGCTATAAGGACAACCTGACCTTGCATGGCGGCACGTTATGCGAGAGATGATTATAAGCGTGTATGGAACAGATGTAAAAGTATGACAGGAGAAAAATACCTTTAGAGTGTTTACTAGATGTTACATTGATGAAAGTGATTCAAGGATAGGGAAAAATCATGATAGTAACCATAAGGAAATACCAGGCCTTTCGCCATTAGGCCGTATTAAACGGTACTACTATGCTTCATACTTGCTTTCCAACTACGTTACAAAGTAATCTGCATTATAGTCTTCGTTGAAGGTCTGTGTGAACTACCCACGTCTTTAGGCGTTGGTAGTTCACTGAGTACTGGATATCACCCAGTCTTTTCTTTGTGACCGAGATCGCCTCTGCTGACGAGTCAGAGCCGATCCATCTTCTTCCCAATTTTTCTGCAACAAGTAGGGTAGTGCCAGAGCCGCAGAAAAAGTCCGCGACAAGGTCACCCGGTTTTGAGAACTGTGAAATAATTCGTTCTAGCAAGGCTTCATGCTTTTGCGTTCCGTACCCGGTAGAATAGCTGTAGGCCTCGACATCTAGCCAGTTGTTATCCAGGATCCTGTGGGTTTTTGGCGGGATCCAGTACTCTGCGTACTTTACCCCCTTTCGCTTGCGGATGAACTCTTGTGACTTGTTGCCCATTGTCCAGTAAGCTTCAAGCGACATCCTCGGAGCAAATTTTTTGGAGTATTTGTCATAGTTCTCAATTGCTTCCAGTGCTCTTTCTTTTGACCACTTCCACTGCCCGCGCTCTGGCGTGTAGCCGAAAATCTCATAGCGCATGGTGGGCCTGCTGATGTTGCTCCAAAAGCCCATCCATTTTGCTTCCGAATGCTTCTTTACAAGGGGCAAGGAGAATTTTGCTTCTTCACTCTTTGAATACCATAACATCGAATCGTAGGCGTTGTGCATCTTGTCAATCGAAGAGAACTGGTACTGCAAGTTCTTCCTTCGGCCTCTTTTCACGATAATTTCATTTCTGAAATTCTTTGGGCCAAAAATCTTGTCCATCAAGACCTTGGCATAATGTAGGGAATGCCAATCGAGATGGACAAAGATAGAGCCTGACTTTGAAATTAGCTCCCTGATTTCTTTGAGCCTCAATTCCAGCATTTGGAAATATTCCTCAGACTTCCAGACATCTGTAAACGCCAAGTTGTTTCTGTTCTTGACTCGATAATAATAGCGCTCACCGCTCCGAAATGGAGGATCTATGTAGACCAAGTCCAGGCTGCCCGAAAAGCCGTTATCCTGGAGATAGCGGATGCAGTCAAGGTTGTCACAATGGAATAATAGGTTCCTTTTGGATTCTGCAATTACTGGCTCTGCATGTCTTTCCATTCGCATGATCCTGGGACTATTCCCAATCACGATCCCCGTATTCTTATTCTTAGCTCCACTAGGTATTAGAATGGAAAAAAATCAATCAAAGAAAACACATTATGCAATTACGACCTAAATACATCAGTTGTCCTGTCGGGAATTTCTTGAAAGAAGACCTCGGTATCGCCAGAGCACGAAGTTGGTTTATGGACTAGCGTTACAAGAATGGAGTCAAGCGAACGGCGCGAACAGTCCGGAGGACTTGGGTTCAGCTAATAAAGAAAGGGCAAGTAGATGTCTATGATTCCCCTGCCTAGTATGTATCTAGCCTGTTACATCATGGAAAAGATGAGAAACGTGTCCGTCGAGCAAGAATCTGATATGCTTCTGACCAGCTCTCATGGGGCTACACGCCCAAACTTGGACGACTAGACCCTCCGGCATTGTCACTAAGGTTCTTTGCTGATTCCCATGTAGCTCCATTGTCTATACTGCGCCGTAAGAATACATCATAGTTGGAGGGTGTAGCTTCAGCAATCCACACTCCATATACGCTGGAGCCAGAAGCAAATATTTGTGGATCAATGGATTTTCCATCACTGCTCAGGTTCTTTAGAGGCTTCCATGTAGCTCCATTGTCTGCACTTCGGCGGAAAAACACATCATGTAAGGCGGAATCTGTACTATCGCTCCTTTGCTCCCACACTACGTAAACGTTGGAACTAGAAACTGCAATGTGTGGGTTCAGCGACGGGGGTTGATTGTCGACCAGCTCAACCCTAGGTTTCCACGTGACGCCGCCGTCAGTACTCCGACGCAAGAATATGTCAGCTTCGCTAAAATGCGCTTTTGGTATCTGCACAATTTCGTCGGCCCATACGACATAGACATTAAAGCCGGAGGCGGCTATCTGTGGAAAGGCAGACCATTCGGGATTATTGCTTAAGTTGACCAGGGGCTTCCAAGTGGCGCCATTATCAGTGCTGCGTCGAATGAATATCTCATAGTTCCCCTGAATTCTGTCATGCCAGACCACATATGCGTTGGAGCCAGAGACGGCTATGCTCGGAGCACCGACCTGCCCAAAGCCATCATTATTAGTGAGATACTTCAGGGGTTTCCAGGAAGCGCCGCTGTCTGTACTTCTTATGACAAGGATGTCGGTGCCGACCTTCCATGTACCATAAACGTTGACGCCGGAAACTGCCAATTGATGATCACTACCGCCACATGCGCAAAGAGGGATAGCCTGCTTCCATGTAGCACCGTTGTCGGTGCTACGCCGGAATAACGTTCCACTGCTGTCTTGCCAAATTACGTATACGTTACCACCTAAAGCAGCCAAGTCATAAGAGGGGATTTGAACCGAGCCACTGGAGCTTATCTTGATTTTCGGTCCCCAAGTCGCGCCATTGTCAGCGCTGTGTATGAAAAAGATGTTAGGAAGCAAGCCTTCGGTATTCGCTTGACGCCATACTACGTAGACGTGAGAACCTGAGACGGCTATTAGCGGCACTTGGGAAGGTCCAGGATTATTGCTAAGGTTAACGGTAGGCTTCCATGTAGCACCATTATCGGTACTTCGTCTGAAAAATATCTCCCAGTTCCCGGGTGTCGAGTCTTCCCACACAAGAAATCTGTTAGAGCCGGAAGCGGCACCAACTTCAGGAGCAGAGCTACTCGTGGTATTCCGAGTTTGTACTTCTGCGTTCGCATAACTCGGATTACTTATGATAACAAGAATTGAAACAAAGAGAAGTACTGAAAGGGAGATACTAGCAATGCGCTTGCCATAAGGGACTCTCATAGCAGTTTATTCATCTGTGCGGCATTTAGTACGTCCACTTAATATTTAAAATTGGCAGAATCAAAAGCGGTTCTGTATCTTACTTGACGGTACTGCGCAATATTACTGCACATTTGAGCCCTTAAGGTTCGAAGGGCGATCATGATGCTCCACGATAATCCACTCTATTGCTAAGATGATTTAAAGTGGAACTGTACATCTTTCCGTATGACTACAGATATCATTAGCTTCTATTACTAATTACACTGCTTAAAGCACGTTAATGCAAAAGAGCCTTTAATGATGGATATTACTACTCCCTAGCGGACATTAACAAGGCAAGAGGGAACCTCCACATTGCAACTCTGAAACATGAATTGTATTTCCCGCGGCGACTTAAGGAAGCTTAATTAGCACTCTACATGATCTAAGAGGCAAGGAGATGTCTCTCACAAAAGGGTGCACCTATTGCGGGAATCCGGTTACAATTACCAGCGAAGAGGAAAATGCCTTTCTAACACGGAGAATTAACCTTGTCATGGTCAGAGTAGCATGCTCCCACTGCAGCGACAAGAAAATCCAGCCGATGCAGTCTGAAGATAGCTAACTACAGGAATCGAGCGTTATCAGATCTGGATTCAATTTCCGTATCGAGACTTGAGCCGTATTAAACTGATGTTAGGCCGATAAAGTATCCAAATGAACATTCCTAGCCTTAAACTTGTAGTTCCTTTCAGCTCCGAGATTAATTTTAGGTGGATTTGAATTCGCATCAGCGAAAGAGACACCGACTAGTACAAAAGTGTAGTTACGATATGCTATCCTCACTTTGTCAACGTTCCCTTTTTGACATAATTCTTTAAGTGCTTCGAACGTAGCCTCATCATCTTCAGTGCACATATGTCCCAGCACACCGTGACAAGGTATCAAAGTTTCATCCCGACTAATTTCAAATGACCGTGCCTTCAGAAGACATTTTGACTGCTCACCGGCTCTGCTTTCTCCAGGATTATTTGTGATGATATCCAACTTTACCTTGTTCCCCATTTGTCCGTCTTTAGAGTAAGCCAAGCGTAGACCACCAACCAAGATAGCACCAATGACGAAAGTATGTTCATTAATGGCTTATATTTCCAAGTGCTGTCTTTTGGATTTCTGAAACGCGAGTCAAGAGCTTCCATTGATCCTGTTAGCAAATGTGATACGACAAAAAAGATCGTAAAGATATACGCACCCATAAAGAATGGTTCGTATATGAATACTGCAACGATGACGATTGGCATGGTTAGTGAAGCCATGAATTCTAAGTAAAAGATAAACACCATGACTGGATTGTTGTGCCAAAAGAACGAGCTCACAAAAAATTGTGCACGGAGATATCCTCTTTTCCATCTGATTTGTTGCTTAATGAAGCCCCTGAATTTCTCAGGAACATCTGTAAATACAACTGCAGATGCGACATAAACCGCTTTCCATTGAATAAGTGTTTGAGCAGTAAGAATTCTGTCCTCGGCATCATCATATCGTGATGCCTTTTCTAGCCGCCTTTGTGCAAAGTGTGACAAGAGCTCAGGCTTCGACCAGGGTTTGGCAGTCACAAACGAAGTCAGCTCCCTGTCATCTCCAATGATGACCTTCGCGTCTACCCATAGGGGTATGAATTCACTTATGGATTCCCGCCTGTATGCACATAAACATCCGGAGCAACAGATTACAAGACCAAAGACGCTTTCGCATGTCTTGTGGATATTGAATTGCACATCGTACCAAACCGCCTGAAGTTTTGTGAGAAGATTTGTCTTTGCATTCCAGGCCCTCGCATTGCCTACCACAGCACCAATGCGGTCATTGCTCGCAAATGTCTTCACGAATTGTTCTATTGCCCTTTGATGAATAATGCTATCAGAATCTATGAATACTATGTAATTGCCCTTTGATGCGGCAAAGCCTGTTCCCACGGCTTTTCTCTTCCCCGCGTTCTCTTTGTGGATCACTTTCAGAGCTGAATACTTGCTCTTCAGGGAATCTAATATTTCCTTGGTCCCATCTTTACTGCCATCATTTACCGCAATCACTTCAATGTTCTTGTACGTTGACATAAAAATAGCATCAATTACTGAGCTTATCATAGACTTTTGGTTGTACACGGGAATTACCACTGAGACTAGATCATTGCCAATAGCTCCTTTGGCAGGGTCAGTGTAGACAGTCCAGGCAATCACGAGTAGTGTGAGGGAGTGAATGGGTATGATTGTTGAATATATCATGAAGGGGTCTCCTAAATTAATGGAGTAGTACCCGCCTACGATTAGGTACACCACTATAGCGCTCAGAAAAACATACCTCACGGCTCGAGCATGGGGTCGAACCACGATTCTGCCATCGGACCCGATCCTTTGACTGGTTCTCAGATTCTGAAGGGCTTGCAACTTGTCTAAACCTCTCTCCTTATCGTAAGCTCGAGACCCGTGAGCTCCGACGCGTTTAGAAACTCGGCATTCTTTTCCTTGAGTTGAAGTATCGCCGATTCAACATCTTCTATTGGAACTGTGTTATCGATGTTAACCTGAATAGGCCTGTCTTTCGGAAATTCAATGTCACTAATTTTCTCGTCCGATGATGTCAGATCGATAACGGTAATTTCGAACCAAATGAATTGACCGTCGTGGAACTTGTGATACCGATCTTTGTACGAAAAATCTGCGACTATCTCGGAACGACTAAGTAGTGAATAGATATTCTCGTCAGTCGCTCCGTAAGGTGCCCTAAATGATCTAGAGTCAAGATTTCCTGCCTCATCAACTGCTTTCTTGCCTGCTGTAACTTCGCTCAGCTGTGTTGAATAATCTGTTACTTCGGTCAGTTTCTCGTATCCATATGTGCTACTTCCGATGTCGATGTGTTCATTAAAAGAGGTTACACATCCGGGATTTTCTTGTGCTACCTTTCCGCTGAAAAATACAGCCGCGTTAATTTTCCCATCATTCAGAAGCTTGGCGACATTCTCGCACCAAGTTGGCATGTTTTCATCGCTCACTATGCTAATGACTAGAAGAGTAGCCTGGCCCTTTGGAGGCTGGAAAAATGGCTGTATTGAAACAATCACGCCGATCACTATGACTACTATTGTTGCTACTATTCCCCCAGCCACGATACTAGTCATGTTATTTGCTCACCACCGACCGTAAGTCTGTCAGTGGTTTCTGGCCACTTGGACAGTACTTGATTTCCAGTAGGTTTTTGGCATGATCACTTCTTTCCTTGCGAGTATCCTCTTTTTGAAACGCGTCAAGTCCAAGAGCATGATTTCTACTTCTTGCTCCAGGGTGCGCGTTTCCTTGAATCCTAGGTTTCTTAGTTTCTCGGCTATGACCTTGTATTCGTGTATTTCCTTTTCTACCCGTGGATTTTCGACAGCTTCTATCTCTACACTAATTCCATGTTTGGCTGCGACCCTTTGAACGGTGGACGCTAGCTCGTTTATTTTGTACAACTTGTCAAGCTGGTTGAAGACACGATACTCTCCCTTTTCAGGTGGATTTTCTGTGGCTATCGTCAGACACTGAATGGAATCTGTAAGTGCAAGATATCCCCTCGTCTGTCCACCTTTACCATATGGCGTAAGCTTGTGCCCGATAACAGCCTGAGCACAGAACCTGTTAATTGCAGTTCCAAAACTTTCGTCGAAGTCAAACCTGGTGAGGAGCTCATCACAGACCGTCTGGCCAGTTCGCGTACCATATACAATTCCTTGCATGACGTCTGTGGATCTAAGTCCCCACAGCTTGCAGGCGAACATAATATTGTTAGAGTCATGGACTTTGCTCCAGTGATACCAGCTCCCTGCCATCCTTGGAAATGGGACCGTGGCTTTTTTCCCCTTGTACTCTATCTCAAAGAACCCTTCTGGGATTTCAAATTCCGTATCATAGCCATATTCTCCCATCGTTCCAAGCTTGAGCAGATGGCAGTTTGGAACGTTCTCTTTAATTGCATACAAAAGATTCAGATTTCCAATTACATTGTTGTATTGGGTGTAGACTGCATGTTCTCTATCGATCATGCTGAACGGAGCAGATGGCTGCTCGCCGAGGTGAACTATTGTATCAGGATTGAATGATTTGATATAGTCTCTTGTTAAGCTGTAGTTGAGCAAATCACCTTCCTTAAAGGAGATGCTGCCTTTGAAATTGCGAAATACTAGATCGAAAATTCTTATCCTGTCTTCCATTCCACATATCGGGGTCGCCGAGTCAGAGCCCACTTTGGCAACATTTTTTCTCCGCGAGAAATTGTCAATTCCTGCAACTCTGTGCCCCCTGGTTGCAAGGTTCATTGCGAGTGACCAGCCTATATAACCATCCATGCCAACGATCAAAACTCTTTGAGATTGCATCTTTTCTTATCGAAGTGACATTGGATAAAATTCACTAGTGTGTGGTGAGAGTCTCCACGGCTTCTTTTTCGTTAGCGTATCTAGAGAGACCCTTGATAGATTCTTCCTCTGGATCTCTTGTGAGGATTTATGCCGCGGGCATAGGACATCGATACGGACACAGGTATTAGTAGGCGGGATACGACCATCATCCAATTGAAAGAGCTGACCTGGCTCGCAGCAGTGCTGCTGTTCTTACCACTTTCAGATGCTTATGGCCAGAATCAGGAAATATCCCAAAGCCAGATTACGTCTTGCAATTGTGTGGCATTCAGACTTGATGACATCCAGGACTATTACCTAAATCAGCCACAGATGCGGATTATTGAGACATTCGAAGAAAGAAACGCGAGCCTCACTGTTGGCGTCATAGGGAACTATATTGGTTATGATATTGTGCTAGTGAATTTTCTCAAGGAAAAAATCGGATCAAAACATTTCTCGCTAGATGTGGCTAACCATGGCTGGAACCATGAGGACTTTACTGTCTTTAGCATGCAAGAGCAGTCAGACCTGATGTCAAAGTCAAATGACAAGATCCGAAATGAATTAGGAGTGCAGCCGTCAGTCTTTATCACTCCGTTCAATCGAATGAATGAAGACACTTTGGTCGCCATGGTTGAAAACGGCCTCCATACCGTGAGTGCCAATGTGACTGAAGACCATCCACCATTTGTCAGAAACGTGACGGGTCCTGCAGGTGTCGAAGCAATTTATCATTTTCCCTCCGAGGCCAAGACTGGAGACCTCAACGCAGACGATACGGAATGGTTAGGATCGAGTCATAGGGATACAATGCGCGAAATCAACGACAGCATCGACAAGTTCGGGTACGCGGTTGTAACAATGCACCCTCAAGAGTACTCTGTAAGAGAAGGTACCAGCTTCCAGAATATTGCTGATTCAGATCAGTTGGGCGAGCTCGATTTGTTACTTGACTCAGTTGATGCCGAAGGATACGAGATAGTTACCATTTCAGAACTGCCCAATCACGCGACAGTCCCGGAATTCTCTAGCTATCTGTTGATGGCAGTAGTGATTTCGATCGCGATATCATGTATGTATGGACTTTCAGGCAAGCTGGGCGCATTGTTCCGAAAATAATTACACTTACCGTTATAAGCAAACAGCCGGTTAGTGTATATGATAAATATTGACCCTGCATGATACACGCTCATTGCCAAAGGACATGATTGCTATTAACAAGCCCTGGATGGACGAGCAGGAGCAGAGGGAGGTC
>DASYRH010000105.1:0-5690 GCA_036004585.1 Nitrososphaera sp.
CATTCGTCAGGCAATTCCGATTCTATGGCGAAGTCATGCTGCTTGAATACCAAGATAGGGGCCAGAATTATCATCATAACGTTTCGTCCACTACACATATTTGACATGACAAGATTATTGCCTATTCGCTCACTAGTTACCGACAAACATTCAACGAATCTTTGAATCCCGCTTCTCGATAAAATCAATCAGGGAGGCTCCTGCCAACTTTTTCTTCAGTTCATCGTGTATTTCTCTGACTACTCCGAAACCGCGAAAAGTAAGTGCGGTATAGAGAGATACGAGAGTAGCGCCTTTTTCATATGCCCTCCACGCATCTTGACCGCTAAATATTCCGCCGGATGCTACTATTGCGAGACTGGGAAATCGAGCGTGTACATCTTCGACCATCTTCAGCATATAGGGAAGCAGGGGTCTACCGCTTTCACCTGCCACTTGTCTTTCGAACTTTTCTTTGAGACTCTTGGTGCTCACTGGCCTTGTGTTGCCGAGGACCACCATTTCACCCCCATTCTCGTAAAATACCTTTATCGACTCCATCTTGGCCATTTTTTCTTCGTCAGGCGGAGGGAGCTTTGAATATGGAGAAATCTTGGAAGCTTTGAGTATGCCAGAAGGAACATGACTCTTCATAAGGTCAATCATCTTTTTCGTAAATTCTGGCGTCTGCAGCACCTCGTTAAAATCCGTATTGGGTGAAGTCCTGTTGTCCTCAAAGCCAAAGTCCACATATGGAGAAGTTCTGCTTATGATTTCCTTGCACGAGTCAAGCACCGCATCTTCGGTGTATTCATCTGTGATGCCGGAAAAGTTGAGTAGAATTTTCCCCTGCCCGCGCGCTCCTGATGAAAAAAGTTTCAGTTTCTTCACGACGTGCTCTAGTCCCTTGTGGGGATATCCTTGCGCGTTGATTATCGCTTCCCGATCGTTGTCAACCGATATTCGCACAGTGCCTCCCCTCTTTGGTTTCTGGGGGTTGCCGCTCCGCGGGTGCAAAAGGACACTCCCCGGGTTTAGGAACCCAAAGACGTAGGACATTGGAACAAGCAAGTCGCAATCCTTGTCAAAACCTGCCGCCAAGCCAACCGGACTTTTCAGCACCTTAGTGCCTATCCTTACCAAAAGCTGATTCCCCGGATCGAAATATGGCGCGTTCTCGACGAATTTGTGGGTCATCTCGAGGAGTTTCTCTTTTGCCTTTTCGTGTACTACTTCTGGCAGTGCGAGATAGTCAGTAGCTTTATAGCGCGAGTAAAGGTAGCGTCTGTATATGCGAAATAAAGAAGGATCAAGACTCGCCTTGAACGTATCAAGTTGCATTAGTGATCTTCCTTGATGGGTCGCTCAACCGCCGATATTCTTGAATGTGCCTATATATCGTTAGTGTTGCCTCTCCTTGACGAACTGCCACAGGGCAGCGAGAAGGCTGTCGAATTGATTTACATTCAGCTCATAGCGAAGAGAGTTGCCGTATTCATTTGTAAGATTCAGCACTGTAATATCGTCTTCGGGGCTAATTTCAATTTTCTTTTTTGCAAGCGATACTGACGCGCCTGTCATGCTAACTTTGAATTCTGGTTCTTTCAACACTGGCAATAAAGAGGCTGAAATATATCAATCAGCTGCAGATGCCTTGCTTGAAGAAATTGCAGGCGCGCGACTATAGTCGTCCTCAAGGCGGACAATGTCCAGCTCGTCAAAATTCCCATACGCTATTTCCATTACCACACACCCAGCACCAAGTGAACCCAACCTGTGCACAGCCTTTCTTGGGATTTCAAGGTTATCGCCTTCCTTCAGAATGAAATTTTCGCCATCCAGTTCTACAGTGGCCGTCCCCTTTACTACCCTCCAGAATTCCGAGCGGTTAAAATGATACTGGAGGCTCAGCCGTGAATTTGGATTAACGTAGATCAATTTCACTGTGCAGGGCTTATTCTCATGAAACTTTTCGAATTTCCCCCAAGGCCTGCTCTCGGAATAAGTATCCATATATTACAAACGAGAGAAAATCATATAAGAGTTTTGGACAATGCGTCCTTTTTCATATCAATTAAATATCGTATCGGTGATCACGACAGCGTGAAGTCTAGCGACTGCCTGAAGAATGATCACGGCCAATGTCAAGGCTTCACAAAGGAGACAAAAGCCGATTCTTCTACGATTACGCAGATGTGCGTCTGCCCCTGCCATGACCCGATGTATCAGCTAGTTAGAAATTCGTTTGGGCTGGTCAATCAAAGCGCACGCAACAATCCATACCAGTTTACCTCTGGCAGCGATGATGCCTAGGTTTATTCGGTTAACTTTCCTTTACGTAAATTTGAGGCATGACAATACGGCGTTAAATGCAGTAGCATCTGCCGCGAGTATCACCAGGGATGAAGATCGATGCGGTCAGATATGCGGCGGCGAGTCCAACCAAGGAGATAAAGGAGTTCTTCGAGCCTGTCTGATATCGAGGGACAGCACCTGTTAATCGCAACCTTATGACCGCATTATTCCGTGGGCCGAGCAAATTATATTACAAGCGAAGGCCCGTAATTCAGTATGATGAATCTGAAGGATCTAGTGGAGGGTTCAATTGTAGGATCGGGATCAGACTTTATCGTCGTGCAGAAAGGCAAGAAGCGACTATTGCTGAATTTTCCGAGCTTCCAGTTAAAGGAGCTGAAAAGTGCTACTACCCCATATGGATCGCAGATCGATTAGCAAAACTTGCTAGCAGTAAATTTTCTTGACTCTATAGATGCCAAATTTTGAGCAATCACTTAAATTGAGTTATCGAAATAATCTCAACAATTGAAACAGAACGCTACTGTTGAGGTTGAGGTTGCAGCCGCGCAGTCAAAACCTCCCACTGCCAGCCCCAAGGGGAAGGTCAGGTATGACAAGAAGGCAGAATCCGAGTTCTTTGTCGACAACTCGGCGCTGGCAGGCTTTACCACAGAGCGCATTCTCTACATGGCGGTGAGAGAATTGATAGAGAACTCACTTGACTCTTGTGAAACGGGCCACATCCTGCCCAAATTATCATTGTCACTAAAGACGTTTGATCTCGCGAATAACCTGTGGATGATAACCTGCGAAGATAACGGAATAGGTGTCCCTTCTGACAAGGTGCCGGTTGCAGTCTGCGCATTTCTGACCTCCGGCAAATACGTTGAGAAGCAGCAGAGGGGACTTTTCGGAGTCGGCCTCAAGATGATCGCGGCGTTTTCCACAAAAGACACCATTCATCCGATAAGGGTTTGGTCAAAGTCCGCGGACGAGGATTCAGAGTACTACTTTGAGCTCAGGACGGACATTAGCACCAACAAGCCAATTCAGATGGTAAGGCGTGAAGTTGCCACGGAGGAACGAGCAATTTCTGGACAGTCTGGCTTTAGAGTTGAGGCAATACTTCACACCAAACTTTCACCTATTACGAAATCGAACATAAAGAACAAGATAAACGACTACATTAGCCAGACAAGCGTCGTCAACCCTTATGCGATTATTGAATACGAGACTGATGAGGGCAAGATAACATTTGAGCGCAGGACAGAAGTCATGCCGCAGCCGGCCAAAGAAGTCCTTCCGCATCCAGCAGATATGGACCTCCAGACGCTGAAAAAAGCAATAATGAATTACATGAATCAAAAGACCACCCTTCAAGGGGTACTGTCGAGCTCTTTTCAAAAAATGTCTTCCGAAAAGGCAAAAGACATTATCATGAAGGCAGGACAAGAAAACAAGCACGCTGACAAGTACGGTGAGCAGGAACTTATTGAAATCGTGAACGTTTGCAAGCATACGCCGTTTCAGCAGGCAAATACGGATCATTTGAGCCCGATTGGCGAGGAGATCCTCACTGCCGGGATGACCTCTGAATGCACCATTATCACGACAAGGGTTGATACTTCCAATTCCGCGGGAGAGCAGGTACAACGACCTCAGATTTCGGTCAAGGTCCTAAAACCGGCGCTGACGGCATATTCTTCGCGAACCTGCGTGATTAACAACAGGCCCACAATTGTAGAGTGTGGGATTGCCTACGGGGGAGACATTCCTTCATTCAAACTTTTCAGGTACGCTAACAAAATACCTCTTCTTTACGACGAGGGCTCGGACGTTGCCAAGGAAGTCGTTTCAGAGGTAGAAATAAACAAGATGGGAATTACAAAGAAAGAGGCAAAGGAGCAATTTGCAACTGCAGAAATAAAGTCAGATCGGGCAGTCGAGTTTCTGCCACTTCACATTTTCTTCCACATATGTTCGACAAAGATCCCTTACAAGACTGCGGGAAAGGAAAGCATTGCATCTGAAGGCGATCTCAAGAAATACATGAAGTTCTGCCTCTCCGATCTTTACAGAAAGGTAAGCGCCCAGATTAGAAGGGAGCTTCGCATGAAGGATGCTCAGAACAGGCTCAACCTCTACAAACACTATATCCCACTAATCATATCCGCGATATCCGAATCAATCAAGATCGATCCTGAAAAGCTAACGGGTGCGTTCAATGTCCTTGCTGAGAAGCACGTAAGAGGAGAGATCACGGGTGCAGCAGTTCCCGAGAAGCAAGACACCATCACCGGCGAACGCATTGAAGAAGAAGTAGAGAGCGAAGAGATGAAGGAAAAAGAAGCAATTGCGGTAGCTAGGACGAAAGGAAAGCAGAAGGCAAAGGATCAGGAGTCGCACGGAAAGAACAAAACTAGCCAGACCACGCTTGACGAAGTTGTCGAGAAAAAGCCGAGGAAAAAGTAAATGCCAACAAAGGACAAGCGCCACCAAGAAGTAATCAAAAAAATCCAGGTGATAATGAAGGACGTCAGTAACGACATTGTGGAGGAAAAAACAATGCCTGTGCTGAATGTCCCTAAGGTAGGCTATGACAACACGGTCTGGTCCGAACAGAAGAGAATGCTTACTATTGGTGAAAAAACTGTTGGCGTTAGTCCCGATAGTACGAAAAAGATCCCCACTTTTGCGCAGTATCTCGTCATGGCCAACGCTGTTCGCAGGCTGCTCGATGAGGAAATGGAAAGCACCATCAGAGGCATGTACTATGCAACGCTGAGCACTGTTGGCGACGACAAGAACAAGCAGAAATTCTGGAACGGCCAGGAAGATTCTGACGACGCAATAAAGGCAATCGAGCTACTTACAAGCGTCCCCCGCGAAGAGTTTTCTGTCACTTCAAAGCCAAAGGGCATGATATCGGGCCCGATTACTCTCCGCGTGGGTGGGGACATTATTGATTGCAACCTCGGCAGCAGGGCGACCTCACAACTCATACCTACCAATATTCGTGATGTAGAGATAGTCAAAGTCAAAGCTGACTTTGTGATGGTCGTGGAAAAGGATACAGTTCTTAACAACATCCGCAAGTCAGGCTTTATCCAAAAGTACAACGCAATTTTGCTTACTGGCTCTGGCGAGCCAGACAGGGCAACTAGGATGATGGTCAAGGCGCTTAACGAGGAATGGAAGAAACCGGTAGTAGTCTTTGCGGACGCGGATCCGTGGGGCCTCGGAATTGCACTTCGCTACAAGATAGGAAGTGAATCTCTTAGCTACGACAGCGATAGGCTGGTAACGCCTGACGCCAAAGTCCTTGGCATGATGTTCTCTGACATTTACGAATACAATATCCCCGAAGTAGCAAGGCTTGCGGCTTCTGATGAGGATATTAACAGGGCCAACGA
>DASYRH010000106.1:0-8935 GCA_036004585.1 Nitrososphaera sp.
GTTGTGCTTGGGGAGCACGCCTAGTTGTCACGCAAAGTGGCCGTTATAGGCGCGGGAGGAAGAATGGGGTCATGGTTTGTGAATTATTTTGCCTCAAAGAACATGTCTATTAACGCTTATGACCGCAATAGGGCATCACTAAGTTTCTCGAGTTCGGCCATAAGAATAGCGGACAACTTGGCAATGTGCGTCGAGGATGCAGATTTTGTTCTTGTTTGTGTTCCTGTGAGGCTCACACCAAGACTGGTAAAGGAATGTGCATCCAGTATGAAATCCGGCGCCGCCCTGGGTGAGATTTCGTCAGTAAAGCAGAAAACGTTTTCCGCCCTCGCAGCACTCAGAAATGACTTGGTGGCACTTTGCATACATCCTATGTTTGGTCCTGGGGCCACAGACAAGAATGAATTAAGAATCCTGTTGGTGCCAGTGAAAAATGAAAAGACTGAGCTGCGAAAAGCCCAAGATCTTTTACCAGGCACCAGGCTACTAGTCATCCCTTCTCCGCAAGAGCATGATGATGCTATCGGGATAGTTTTGGGATTGACTTACTTTAGCAATCTGGCTTTCGCAGATTTTCTTTCTTCAAAGAGAAACACCTTGCGAAAGGAAATATCCGGGACGACATTTGCCCTCCAGTCGATATTGGCGGAAAGCATCATGACCGATGACCCTGAGCTTATTTCTGTACTGATAAAAGACAACCCCTATGCTCGTAAGCATATCAGGGAATTTTTGAGGAAAGCCCTGGCAATAGAACGGGTCTTGACAAGTCCGGCAAGCAAGCTAGAGACACGGATAGGTAAGCTAAAGTCCAAAATGCAAATTCAGGGCAACCTGCAGGACTCTTATAATCTATTGTACAGTGCAATGAGGGCAATGGATTCGCAAAAGGAAAAATAGTCACAAACTCATAATGATCCCGTGATCGTTCTTTGGCGCGACCCGTGGCTGAAACCCCTATCAGATTTTGACATTGGCTCAGAAACCTGCAAGTTTTGCAAAAAGCAATTTGCCGACAAGGAATTTGTAACCTCTTGCGATTTCTGCGACATTGGCACTATGCATGATGGATGCGCGAATCGGCATATTGTTTCAGAACATGATAGTGAATTAGCCACGAAAATCAATGCCCACAAGGATAAGCCCTTGCATGATTTTCAGTGACGCACCCTTTCTCCGATAAGAATCAATTTGTTGTTAAATTCAAAGGCTAGGCTATCTTGTTTTAGCGATTGTCGGAGTCGATTGGCCATTTCCATCATCTGACTTTCGTCGACATCGTTGGTATGGATCTCTATCCGAGTGTACTTGACTGGCTCAAATCTACCCTCAAAGTATCCGTCAAATTCAATCAAGGACATTCCGCTGTATTTCGCAGCCATTTCGCGAACGGTCTCAAGGTATCCTTCTACTCGCGGGAGGTAGAATTTGACAGAATCTTTGAAGGTTTGGACAGAATATTCGTCCTGTGGCATGCGAAACAGTATGTAAGACTCGTATTTACGAATCTCGCTTACTTTCGTTTCTTGGAGCCAGCATGTTAACGAAACTAGCGTGTCATTCTTTTCAATGCCTACTCTGTTTGTGGATATGACCGACTTCTTCAAGTTCATCGTCGAGTCTTTTCGGCTATTTCCCGATGCCGAAGCATTACTCATGTCAAAGAATGCGATCTTGTGAAAGACTTCAAAAGGAATTTCAGAACCTTAGGAGCTAGAGCATTGAAGCCATCTCCCTGCTAGAAGTCATGGAAGGAGGCGAAGAATTGAGGGTTGAGCTCGACTCACTGCGAGAGCAGGCGAGATCCACAGACCCTCAACACTCGGCCTGATGGGCATTTGAAAATTTATATACCCTCAGCAAATTGAAGAAAATGGATAACTCATGGTAGAAAAAATGACTGCCGTATGGCTAATCATTCTTACCATAATGGTTTGCGCTGCAGTCCCAGCACTGCTGATATGGATCACGACAACGCCAGCATCAATGCTTGTGGGTCTTGAAAAGATCGGCATGCTCTACGGCATTGTGCAAGCACACTAGGAAAAAGGAATTTATCGCTTCATTATCCACCTATTGAAATGGTTGATTCTGCCGCATCTGAAAAGAAGAAGAAATTGGTTTACTCTATGTTGAGCCTTGCTGGGCTCATTGGTGTGTCGGTATTGTTGACGACTGCCGCAACATCATACTTTAGGGGTCAGGATCCCGTAAACCAATGCATTACGGATCCGACGCAGCAACCTTACCAGCTGTCGGTGCCAATCGAGGTATTTGAGGACGGTATTCGATCGACAGTTCGGGACGTAGGCTTCAGTGAAAATTGCATTCGGCCTGTCCATACACTAATGGACAACGTTATCCATGTAGCGTACGAAAGGCCATACGATTTTACGCTCGGACATTTCTTTTATTACTGGCTTGGAGACGACATACTTAGGTACGACACAGAGGTATACGTAAACGACCGATTGTTTGCAGACGGCGACTTTCGCGATATAGTACTACAGCAGGGAGATGTCATAAGGATCAACCTAACCACTAGAAATCAGTAAGATAATTATAAACAAACTCAGTCGATAAGCGTATTGAAAGAAATCCGCTCCAAAGTTGAAGTGGATGCGCCAGCAGATCGCGTTTGGGGAGTGCTCGTTGATTTCCAAAATTACGGCTCGTGGAATCCATTTATTTACGAAGTTTCGGGGGAGTTGCGGTTAGGGAAGAAAATCCGAATAAGTTTGCGGACACCCAGCGGAAAGGAACGGACTTATGAGCCCATCATAACAAAAGTGGAAAGTGGTCGAGAGCTCAGGTGGGTGGGTAAGAGCGTACTTCTAGCTGGAGAACACGTTTTTTCTCTTGAAACCTTGAAGTCGGGGTCTACTCTGTTTGTTCAAAGGGAAGTTTTTAAAGGATTACTTTCTGGTTTTTTTGGGGAAGACACCGACAAGGATATTTTTGCTGGTTTTGAGCAAATGAACCAAGCCCTGAAGCGCAAGGCCGAACTCATAACGGGCTGAGTGCAAGATACAGACCGTTACCTATTCTAGCCAGAGTGTCAGAATTACGAACGGGAAGAAACGCAATTCCAATGAAAATAATTATTTAGTTGTTCCACAAACTGTACCAGATGCCAAGCTACTACGAAATACTCGGCGTAGGACCCGAGGCGTCGCTAGACGAAATAAAGCGATCCTTTAGGAGTTTGGCAATGAAGCACCATCCTGACAAGAACAAGAATTCCGAAGAGTCACGACAAAAGTTCATGAAAATAGTTGAAGCCTACGAAGTCCTCTCTGACGATAATTCTAGGCGTACATACGATGGCGCTTCTACTAAATACGAAAAGTCGCCTAGCTGGACGCCGCCTGCTGATATCGGCAGTGTATACAGTTACGAAGAGATCAAGAAAAGATATCGACAAAGCCCTACAAGCGATATCAGGGGAGGAATGTGGGACATTAGCGATGGGGCCAGCTTTGGGCTGTGGAAAGCAACGATGATATTGTTTGCATGCCTCGGCGCGGTTGTTCTGTATATCCTTGTAGCGGGCTAGTGCTTATGCCTGTTACGGCTTCTCTTGTGTTCTTCTTGTTTTCTTTTATTTCTATCAAAAGTTGCATACTTTAATGCAAAGAACGCGCCGACGATAAATCCAGGTGCAGCGATTATGAGCATTGGGCCAGAACCCAAGTAGAGAGCCATTGGGATCGCCAGGATCCCTGATGCAAGACACGCAACCGCAAGCAATAGTAACACCGGTTTTGAAGCTGCCAATTTGTCTTGATTATCAATCGACGGTATAAGGCGTTTTCTGTCCTAACTCAAAAGGAATAAAAAGGGACTGGAGTAATTGCGTGCGATGCAGATAGTCGCCATAGGAAGCCGAGTATTTGTCACCAGTTTTCAGCTTGCCGGAGTAAAGGGCGTCAAGGTAGATAATGCACCTCAAGCCCTGACAGAAATAAACAGGATGGGTGACAGTAGTGGTATTGGACTTGTCCTTTTGAGCGATGATATCGGCAAGGAAATACGACCCCAACTCACAAGCCTTCGCTCAAAACGGCCGATTCCACTAATCTTCGAGTTGCCCTCTCCTGGCAGCAAGAAAGAAAAAGTGGATTACAGGGCTTTATTGAAACAAATCCTAGGCGTCTAATGGTCGTCAAGAAAATCTTTAGCGCCGCCAAGTACCCTACTCAGAGTAAGAATTTTTGACCACTCTTCAAGCGATTCGACTATCGCTCGTGCTTGGTGTATGCTAGCTGCCGCCGCTATAACTCCATGGTTCTTTACAATGACTGCTCTGGCCCCAGCGCTCAATTCACTGGCCACCATTATTGCAAGCTCATCCGACCCCGATGGCTTGTTCGGGATGACCGCAGGATTTCCTACGACAATCTTTGCTTCTTCAATGACATGCTTAAAATCTGACGAAATTGACACTGCGATGGTGTACGGACTGTGAGTATGGATCACGGCGCGGAAATCAGGGCAAGCAAGGTAGATTTTTCGATGCATGCCCGTTTCGATGCTCGGCTTCTTCTTCCGTACGACCTTGCCCGTGTGGATATTTACTTTTGCAAGATCAGAGGAAAGTATCGAATACCTAGGAATGCCTGATGGGGTAATCCACATCCAGTCGTTGCATCTAACGCTATGGTTGCCAGAAACCGAAGTTGTCAGTCCAGCGCGGTATAGGTCCCTGACGCATGACAATAGCTCATCCTTCAGCCTCAAGCCGAGAATCTACTTGACATACTTGATTATAAGGCATCAGTTAGAGGTTACACCCTTTGTATGCAAAGTTTCTGAAATCAGAATTACTGCGAAGTGTCCTTTGCTGCGGATAACCGATGTTAGAAACAAAGGTGGCGGTGCCATGAGACCAAAGTTTGCTCGAATAAAACATCCGTACAATCCCAAGTTTAATTGCTATTTTTTGCGAGGTGTAGAAGATTGCTACCCTATGGTATAGCTCAATGTTCCTTTTGACATGATCTCTAAGGACACGCCGGTTTCCTCCGTAATAGCTTCTAGGGCGTTCCCAGGTCGTAAGGGTTCGTTCTCAAAGACTATGCCCTTTATGTAAACAACCTGACTTTTTTCATCTGAACCCTTGGTTAGTTCCAGTCCAAAGGGATGTGTTATACCGCTCAGATCTATTCTGTGCAGATCCAGCTCATACTTGGTCCAATCATCTTTGAGCGTCACTTCCTTGCTCGTACGAGCGAAAATTTCAGTGTTGAAAATGCCCAGCGAGTCTCTAGTTTGCCCGGCATCAAGGTTCTTTTTCGTTCCGGCTACCATGAACTTGACCTTCTCTCCACCCTCCTCGCCCATCACCCAGAACCGGATTTTCTTCGCGCCTGTCAAATCAAGTGCCTCGTCTGAGGCATAGGCAAATCCCGTCACGCCTTTGGAACCCGGTATGTACTCAACTCGCGTACAAAACTCGCAGTGATTCTCTGGATCCACAAAGTCTTCCTCCACTTTCATGTTTGAGCCACTCTCACCGTCGCCTTCCATTTGGATTTGAGTAAAACGATCGACGACTTGCAAGGGCAATATCGCTGCCTCCGCTTGGGGGGCATTGTCGCGGCCATAGAGACCGGCACCGAGAACAGCAAAGTTCATGCTTCCAGAAAGGAACAGCAAGCCTCCGATTGCCGAAGCCAGTGATATCGCAAGTAGGACCGGTATTTTCACAATCAGATTATTTGTGCATAATTTGATATTTATCGGTTCATTTTTTAGCCGATTCGCTAGCCGGATTTCTGTTCGTTTCAAATCATACCGCTTTTGGCTCTAGGACTAGTTGTCAAAAGTACTTTGATGCCGGCATTTTCTCGGTACGTCTTTTATATCAAGAAGACACCGCATTAACGTGCAAGTCAGTCGGAGGGAATTCCTGAAAGTCATGGGTGCCGGCGCTTCATTTCTTGCTTTAGGTGGGCTAGGCGGTCTGGGGATCTTGGCCACGGAAAAGCGCTCTCCTTCTCGGAACCCCGAGGTTTCAGCTCAGTCGGCTGGGCAGTGGTCTTTGTCTTCAAATACGACAACCGTGGCGATCCACGCGTCGGTACTGCCTAGCGGAAAAATATTCTATTTTGCAGGATCGGGATACCATTCATCGCACCAGGATGGACCGTTTGAGGCTAGGGTCCTGGACCCTAATACTGGATCGGAGTCCAGTGTGAGCATGTCTGAAGACCTATTTTGCGCCGGGCAGGCACCACTTCCAAATGGCAACATCCTGATCGCAGGGGGTACACTGCGATACGACATTGCACCTGATAACTGTAATGGCAAGTGGCATGGGCTTGACACTGCATACGAGTTCAACTGGTCTACGGGCGAGCTTAACAAAGTTCAGAATATGAGGCACGGCAGATGGTATCCCACTTGCGTCACGATGCCTAATGGGGATGTCATGACTACAGGGGGCTATGACGAATATGGTGATCATAACAGGCTTGTGGAGACATACAACTCCTCAACAAGGACTTGGAGCGTAAAGTCTGCGACAAGCGGTGGAAGTACATACACCGTGGGAGCGAGCGCTGCATCCAGCTGTCCTGGAGCCGGTTCACCTTCGTACAACGGAGCGTCTCCCAACCTCTTTCTTTACCCGAGGATGCACTTGATGCCCAGTGGTAACATAGTGGTCGCAGGGATGCTTGATGACATCCGCCTATGGAATCGCACAAGTGGTTCGTGGTCTACACTGGGAACCTTTACCCCGTCATACAGACATTACGGAACTTCAGTCCTTCTTCCTCTGGAAAATTCCAGTTCGGAAAAGGGAAAGATACTGGTCGTTGGAGGCTCGCCAACTTCGGCCGAGCCCGCCACTTCGCAAGTTCAGATTCTGGATTTTAACACAGGCAACCCAAGCAGGCGAACAGTGGATTCATTGCAGTACGGCAGAAAGTACCTTGCCCCGGTTATGCTTCCAGATGGAAAGGTACTGGTAGTTGGTGGTGCAGGTCAGGGTAATAGCAACCCTCGCCGCGTCCCAGAGTTATTTGATCCTGAAAGCGAGACATGGACAAGCCTTAATGCTGCAACAGTCTCTCGTGTCTATCATCAGGTCGCCTTGCTCCTTTCCGACGGCAGGATATGGAATGCAGGGAGCACTCCGAACAGGAGCACCTGGGAACTGCGAACGGAAATATTTAGTCCAGCTTACTATTCAGCTACCAGACCCACGATCTCTGGCTCGCCTACGGTTGGAGGATATGACAACTCCATAACGATACCCACCCCTGATGCTTCAAACATCAGTCGGGCCACCCTTGTAAAGTGTCCAGACACGACGCATCACTACGACTCGAATATGCGCTTGGTTAGTCTTGACGTCCAGAGCATGACCTCAAGTTCCGTAACTGTTGACGCGCCTCTGAATGCAAATCTTGCACCACCGGGATATTACTACTTACATGTGTTAAACGGTTCAAACATTCCTTCGCGGGCGAGGATAATCAGGATACCGGGTTCGGGTAGCGGAGGCGCAGGAACTCCAGAGATCTTTTACGATGTGCCGTCTCCGGGGAATGCCGTCGGGAGCCTCTATTCTGGCGCCAGCACAAGGTATGGGGAAGAAGCGCGAGTTTCGTCATCCGTACTGGTAAACAAGTTACTCACCAAACTCACTGTCCGTTTGCGACGGGGCCTTTCCCCGTCAGGGAACATCAGCGCATTCGTAAGGAACTCAGGAGGTACTGTCGTCGCTACCTTTAGCGAGACGATCAATGCGAGCTCATTGTCCACCTCCTTTACTAACTATAGCTTTACACTTGGCAGCCCCTATACCATCAAGGCTGGAGATATGATCTTGGTGGAATACAGTGGTCCCGCTCGAGTTGAAGTCGAAGCTTGGAGTACCGACCAATTTGACGGGAGCAATACCCGGCGTACCAGATTTGACGGGACAAGCTATATCGGAGGTAATACATCAGACATCGTCGGCACAATGTCCTGAGGCGGGGTTCCCTCACCAGCCCTCAAAGAGTTTCAGGACCGTCTTGCCCTTGTCAGTTATGAGGAATGAAACCCGGGGTATTTGGCGTTGATCCCTTACGATCTGTTCTGCAATCATGTCACACTGAACCAGTTTATTGACAACAGTAGAGGCATCCCTATAATTTCCATATCTCCGCCTCGCTAATTTGTTGAGGGTGGCGCCGCCGGGTTCCTGGGCCGTTCTGAGGACATACAGTACACTCTCCATGGTGATCCGTTTACCCCTTCGGCTGTGGCGGATCGGAGATCCATCCAATAGTACCCGTGAGCTCGCTGACAACGGACAGGTGCTAGCCGACGTAACCATTAAAGAGTTGTGCGCGTTACCGCTGCAATCGATTTACAGTTTTAGACTTTTCCTAATGGAAAGATGTCGGGAGTCATTCTACAATGCATAATAACGAGAAATAAATATAATTTCCGTAAATGAATAGGATGAAGGCAATAATACTTTTAGTCATCGCCGTAGCCGCGGTAGGAATTGGCATTGCGATACCTTTTGGAATTAGCAGCAATTCTTCTGGCACGATAGATACACCTAACAATCCTCCTCCGGTCAATAATCAGACAAAACCGGGTGACAATTTTGACGTCTTGCCTGACTCCAGCCTGCCCTACGTTAATGACGCTAATCTGCGCGTCGAAAAGGTTGCGACGGGATTAGCCAAGCCGACAAGCATGGCTTTTCTTGACAGTGATGACCTCTTGATTACTCAGAAAGATAACGGAAGGCTGCGCCTCATACTTGACGGTAAGCTTCAGGAAAATCCTGTTCATGACGTGTTCGTAAACAGCGATAGCGAGCGGGGTCTCCTTGGAATAGCGGTGGCGCAAGGAACTAACGCGACAGGTGACAAGATCGTGTTTCTCTACTATACCGAGGATCAAGCAGGTGAAATTAGAAACAGGG
>DASYRH010000107.1:0-3085 GCA_036004585.1 Nitrososphaera sp.
GTTCATTAGTGGAACATACGCTGCTGGGATGTCCATGGGTTTTTGCATGAGCCTTCGAACAGCCGCCTCTGAATCATCTGCGTGCATCGTAGCCATGCCACCGTGACCTGTGGCTAAGGCCTGGAAAAGCACGTATGCTTCTTCACCCCTGATCTCACCTACCAGCATATAGTGTGGTCTGTGACGCATACCAGATTTGAGCAGGTCGAACATGCTTACTTCACCTTGGCTTTCAAGTCCAAAGCTAGCCCTTGAAACCAGACTGAACCAGTTCTCGTGCGGGATGTTAATTTCAGCGGTATCCTCTACTGAGAATATCTTGTAAGATGGGTTGATCAGGCCGGTCGCGGCGTTGAGGATTGTAGTCTTACCACCACCTGTGGACCCGATAACCATGAGCGACCTTTTGTTGTCCAGCAGAAGCCAGATGTACGCAGCCATGTCGACGTCAAGAGTATCAGAATTGATAAGGTCAACAACTGTAATTGGGTCTTCCCTGAACTTTCTGATAGTAAAACTGCTTCCCATTGTAGTAACTTCTTTCTTGTATAGGGCTGCAAGACGGTGGTTACCAGGGAGTGACGCATCGACGATTGGGTGCGCTGCACTGATGTGCTTACCTGCGCGGTGCACAATCTTCATGACATAGCCATCGAGGAATTCCGCGTCGCGAAATACCACGTTAGTGCGAACACCTTCGTAACGACGATGGTACACATAGACCGGTTTGCTAGGGCCACCACACGTGATGTCCTCTATGAACGGATCCTGAAATAGCGGGTCAATGAGCCCTAGTCCCAGGATATCGCGCTTTAGATAATACTTTACTTTCTCGAGCATGATAGGTTGGGTCTTGTCGCCGACAAAATGCTCTTTTAGGAGCTTTGTTACCTCGGCCGTAAAGCTTGACTCAATGTTGTCGAGCATCCTTGGAGAATCAATCTGTTTCTCCAAAAGCTCTTTGATACTGTAGTAAATCCTGACCTCGTCTTGATTCAGAGGAAGTTCGTCAACATTGTAAACGATATCGGCAAATTCTGCATTCTGCAAAATAGATACATAACAAAACGGAGGGATTAACGCGTAACGCTGGAGGCTCTTGTAGCCTTCCGGGATTTTTCCAAGGGACCAATCGCTGGTTGCGATGGTATCGATGTGCTTGGCGACCTTGTCAAGTTGAGCTCCAAAGCCTGAATCCTCAAAGTTGGAGTCAGCAAATGCACTGAGAAAATCTTCGTCCTCTTTTTTCTTATTCTCGTTTGAGAGTTTGAACTTTAAGGACTTTAAAGCGGACATGTTTGATCAAAAAAAGAAAGAGAGGACGGCTTAGCCGTTGATCACAGAGATCGATTGTACTGCGCTTGCCTTGCCTGCCTGTACGTTCATGGTGAAGGACAGACCACCGTCAATCGCGGATATTCCAGCCGGGTTAGCTAGGTAGATGAAAGCTGCCTTACCCTGGGCCAGTGATATCGGGCCTGTTGCAAGTGTGAATGTTTCCTCACCAGCTGCTCCATTCACATTAATTGTTGACAACGTTAAGTCTGATGTCAACTCCTTCTGAATGTTTGTGGCTGATGCATCGGCAGTGTTGTAGTACCATGAACTTGTCGGCACTGACTGTCCTCTGATAGTGATACCTTGAACGGATACTACCTTTCCACCTGTGTTCAGAACTACGAAACCTGCTTCTGACGACGTACCGTTGGGTAGCACCCATATGTGCGAGTTCGATACCTGTATTGCTTCGTTCTCGGTGTTGGTCTGAAATAGCGAACCCCCGAAGAAAATGACCCCTGCGCCCAGTACGACTGAGGCGATGAGGATAATGAGGGTCGTAATTACAGTCCCAATACCCCTGCGCTTCTGGAACTTGAATTCCATGTTACTTTGCATAAAAGATAGGTATCGATAAGAGCTCCACTGTGTACTAAAAAGTTACAAATTACTCGAAAACTGTAGTAACAGGCGTTTACACACAAACCGTGATATTCAAAAAATCCTCCATTCTCATAAATGGTAGAAGACGTGCAGATCCTAGAAGAGGGGATCCGTGAGCCAGGAAAGAGCGGGAACCTTCTAGCGGACATTGACAACGTAGTCGACAAGACCCTGCAGATATACGAGCTGACTTCAAAGGAAAGCGAAATCATCGTTTCAATCGGATCTTCGATAAGCATGCTTTTGAACACGCTAAAAGTTTCATTGTCACTTTCTCCGTCGACGTTCCATGCAGACTTTGCGGGAATCAAGAGCGCGATTCTTAACAATAACGCCGAAGTAATTATTCTACAATCAACAGGCAACATTATCACCAAAAAGTTTGCCGAGCTTAACAGCGGCCAGGTGATGCGCCTGCTCGAAGAAATAATTCCGAAGCTGGATCAGAGCGCTGACGAAAAGAAGAACGAGGCCACGGAAAAGATAGGCACTCTGAAGAAGGTTGCAAAACAGATGCAGCGCGTTAAAGTCCAGATAAAGCACAAGGGTGACCCTGATTCGGAGGGCGACGAATAATGGCAGGCGCTGCGGGAATTCAGATCCTGTCATTTGACAACTTTGGCGCACTTGAAACTCACTTGCGAATCCTAAAGGCAAAATACAATGACATGATAAAGAGCTATGAGGAAACGCTCGGGTTCATACTAAGGGACACCAGACCAAGCACGATAAAGAACCAGCAACTACAGCAAAAGTGGACCGAGGAGATGCAGGAAGCCCTCAACGCCAAGGAGGAAAACGCAAAGCCGGGAATGGGCAAGAAAGATGACGGCAAAAAGATGTTTGGCTCTGGCAAAGGCAAGGGCGACCCATCTCTTGGAGAGTGGGTGTCACTTGATCCAATGTCGGTGTTTGTTGGACCGAAGAACAAAGGGATGGCAGAGATTTACTTTGACACAATAAACATGCTTAGGGATAGTATCGGCAAGCTAAACCTTGCGCTCTCTATCTGCGGGGCAGTTAAGGCAAAGGCTGCGATGTCGGGCAATACATCACTTCTGGTGTCTTTTGTAAATGACATTCCAACCAAAGTAGTCCTAAGGTCATCCGAAGAGACCATGACGAAAAAGTATGCGATGTCATT
>DASYRH010000108.1:0-31776 GCA_036004585.1 Nitrososphaera sp.
AAACAAGGTAGGTCAGGTCGCTGAGCAGGAAGGGCATCACCCGGATATCCTTACTGAATGGGGCAAGGTGACCGTGAGCTGGTGGACCCACAAGATAAGCGGTCTACACAAAAATGACTTTATCATGGCGGCTAAAACCGACGGCCTATATCCCGAATAGTAGCCGGAACTGCCGAGTGCGCAGAATCGTTTCAGGTGGCGAACATGGCGGCGCGCTTTATCATTGTGTGCAGAACGTCCCTTGACGCCAGAGCTGATCTCCGATTGCCATCTTCAATTACTATAGTGTTTGTGAGACGTCTCTCTATTATCGAGGACAAAGATCGCTTGAAATCTACCTTTCCCTTTCCCAACGTCCTGTGATCATCTATTATGCC
The DNA here is from genome assembly GCA_036004585.1 of Nitrososphaera sp. Lineage (GTDB taxonomy): Archaea > Thermoproteota > Nitrososphaeria > Nitrososphaerales > Nitrososphaeraceae > Nitrososphaera. The sequence continues at coordinate 378 of DASYRH010000108.1, forward strand.
ATTCGTATCAACAGCATGATAATGAATCGGCCCAGAGATTTCTGACAGGTCAGAGTTTTGTCCGGTTCGTATCAAGTGGTGAGCAGTGTCAATTCCCCGGATAACATTAGAGAAGACCCCGCTGCCGTACGAAATGCCGTCGTAATCGATGCTGTCTGAATAATGCTCTTCAAACACAATTTCAATTGGTTTTCCATTGACGCTCTTGTCTGCAGCATACCTTGCAATCTCTGCCAGTGAACGGAGAAAGCCTTGTTGTATTTGCTCTTTCTTCTTCTCTCTATAGACCTTGATGGCGGGGGCCAGTAATCCGTAAATCTTTATCGTATTGCATCCTACAAAATAAGCAGCTGCGTTTGCGCGCTCTTTCTTTAGGGTGAAAAAAGCCGGCAGATCACTAAAGCTATGGAGAACCATTCTCTTGATTCCGGCTTTTTCCATGTAGTCAAGAGTTTTGAGCGTGTAAGACACCGCGCGTTTTCGTTCCTGTACAGAGGTAGAATCAATGCTTGGCCTGTGGAGCGTCTTGTGTATGGAGTTTATCATATGTTTGTCGGCGCTATATTCTTCCATTAGTCTTAGCGAACTAGGTTTGACGTTGACTAGGCAATGGACATGATCCTCACTGAGTTCTATTCCCGAGAATCCATCCTCGTGCGCCATCTGTATGGCTTGAAGCGCATTAGCAGTAGTGACATATGGGGCAACGGAAGTAACGAGCTTAAGCGGCGTATCCATTATTCAACCAATCCTCCAATACCTCGTGGGACAACGTGTATGCACCCTACTAAATCTTGGCATTTTGCTCGATAAATCTATGCAGTGCTTATGGGGCTATTAAGTTCAGGATTTTAAGTTCTATATGATCATTTCATCCATTCTTATAAGCAACGTCGAACCTATTAGTACGAAATGAATTCGCTTCGTGCTGCTTTAACAGCTATCAGGGAGGAACATAACACTGACGAGAGGATCAATATGCTCCAAAGACTCAACAACTCTCTACCTAGAGATATCAGGTTGCAACTACCCTCGCTCATTACTAATGCCTATATCAGGAAAGCTTTGGATATCATCGAAGAAAGGGCAGCCATGACCGCGTAAAAGTACTAAGGACTACGGCACATTTTCGAACTCGGCGAGACATCAACAAATTTCTATTTAGACGCAGAATGAGATTGCTATCACTAGATGTAAATTATCGCCAGTATATGAGGGGTGGAAATTAATCGAAATTCAAGAATGGAAACCCCTTCTGAAATGAAGTAAATCCAGGGCGAGACTAAAACCCGCGCTGTTATTGTGGCTGCTGTTCTAGATCTTCGGTTGGAATTTGAATAAAGGGAGTGCCACCCTCTCCGATTACTAATGGGAGTTTTCCGTCCCAGCGTTGGGTTTTAAGCCACTCCAGATAGTTAGGGTTGTTCCGCAGCTGTTCGTCGATTATCTTGATTGCTTGAGCTTCGCCTTCTGCTTCCAGGATGTTCGCCTGCCTTAGGCCTTCGGCTCTTGCGACGTTTGCTTTCTGTTCGCCTACAGCTTTTGCCTCAGCCTGCTGGGCCTCTATCTCGATTCTGCGAAGTTCGTTCTGTGCCTGAAGAGCCCTCTGCTCAGCCTCTACCTTGGCTTCTACAGCCCTAGTGAACTGGTCGGAGAACTTGAATTCGGTGATCGAGATCGTCTCTACGATCACGTTGTAAGCTGCCAGTCTTTGCTTTATCTGCTGCTCAATTTCGTTCTTTACGGTTTCTCTTTCTGTAATCAACTCTTCGGCATTAAACCTGGCTGTTACCTGTTTTACCGATTCTTGAATTGCAGGGCTGATAACTCTGGTTGCATATTCAAACCCTAGCTGCTGATAGAGGACCTGGGCGTTATCAGCGCTCACATGATAATTCAGTGCCACCTCTGTGCGAACATCCTGCAAGTCTTTGGATGCTGATGCCGCACTCTCTACCGTCTTTAGAGTCCTGACCTCAACTTGCACAATATTGTCTCTAAATGGCGTGATAAAGTGAAGGCCTTCCGGTAGTGATCGGCTTGTATCAACTGCGCCAAACTGGAGGAGGACCCCCCTGTTGCCTGCTTCAACAATCTTTAGGCTAGAAGCAAGAATTACTGCCACGATAATGACTCCAACTACAATTGGAATTATCAGCTTCGCAATTTTCCTCGGGAAGCCAGAGCTTCCAGAATATGAACGCGAATCCTCAAGAGGTTCTCCTTCAGGAGTTACTTTTCTGCCGCCTGGATACCCGCCTTTTGAATAAGCACGGGATTCAGAGATCCTCTTGTAGGCAACAAAGCCAATGACTCCGACTATGATCACCGCAACAATAATTCCAGCTATAGTCCCCGCATCAACCACTTCTAGTATACCTCGAAATGATCCTCGTCAAAAACATCTCTTACTCTCAAGATTCCGATCACAATGGGAAAGCAGCCATCAATCACTATTAAATTCTTCCAAGGAATGATGTATCGCTCGCAGGGATACTCGGAAAAGATAGTCTACACCTCAAAATCTACTATCGTAGAAAATCCTCCGTAGGCCATGCGCTTCATTTCAAAAGGCGTCGGTCTATCCTTGTTCATTGCATCAGTCGAATTGCCGTTGTCGTAGGAAGAACACTTTTGCTCAATCGTCAATAAGTATTAGAATCAACACATACCTAGATCATCTGCAATATGACCAAAGTTGGTATTCTTGGATCTGGCGATGTAGGAAAAGCGCTGGCGAATGGATTTCTGAAATACGGTCATCAGGTGATAATTGGAACTGATCACGCTGAAAAGCTCTCAGAATTCAAGCATGAACATCCGGGATTGGAAACTGCCTCGTTTGAGCAAGCCGCACGATCCGTCGAAATCCTTGTCTTATGTGTAAAAGGCACCGCCGCAGAATCAGTCGTACAGAAAGTGAAAGGCGCGATTTCAGGAAAAACAATAATCGATGCGACTAATCCTATAGCCGATGCACCACCACAAAATGGCGTGCTAAAGTTCTTTACCACTCTTGACGAATCTTTAATGGAACGACTTCAAAGAATCGCGCCAGATGCTAACTTTGTAAAGGCATTGAATAGCATCGGAAATGCAGGGATGGTTAACCCAGATTTTGGAGGAACAAAGCCTACCATGTTTATTTGCGGAAATAATGAAGGAGCCAAAAGGCAAGTATCTCAGGTATTGGAGAAGTTTGGGTTTGAAATTGAAGATATGGGTATGGCGGAAAGTGCACGAGCAATAGAACCATTGTCTATTCTGTGGTGCATTCCTGGATTTCTCAGAAATCAGTGGACCCATGCCTTTAAGCTGCTGAAAAAATAACTAAATAATATTTCTGTCGCTAGGCAGAATAACTGGAGGTTTACTGTTTCTCTCCAACACCACTATGATGTTTTGCGGGAATTAGCTGGTGTATGTCATTCCCTTGATGGTGTAGCCAGAATTCACCCATGACTCTACCGTACTCCATTCCTCATCCTTAGCGAGATGGTTGAGCAATTCCTCCTGGCTTATTTTTGGTTTGATGCCTTTTACGTTACGACCTAGATCGGCTAGATTCTTCTGAAAAAAAATAGGATGGGGCCATTGGCCCTAATCTATTTTTGTGGACCTGACTATGGATCTACGTCTCCAAAGTCATAGACTAGAAGGTCGTTACCATCTTCGTCCTGGACGTGGAGCTCTAGATCCTCAAATGTTGCCGAAGTTATGATTGGTCTCATACCGTCAGGACAGCCTGCCTGTGCTTTCGTCACTGTTACTGAAATTGTTGCAGTCGCTGTTATCTGTCCATTGTGCGGATCTATTGTCTGGGTTGGTCCTGTGACTTCGCCCGTGTCGGATTGTCCTGGAGGGCTATGGTTGCCGTGGTTTATACACTCTGTCACTAGCTCGACATTGCTCGCAGTCAAGAATACGTTGACTGGATCACTTCCGAGTCCGGCCGCCTTGAAGCTGGTGCTCAGAGTTACTGTATTCGTGTTTATTCCGGTCTTGTCCGGCGGATCTGTCGGCCCTTTAACGAAATGTGGGCTTTGCGCAAGAGCCGCCATTGGCACGGCAAGAACCAGCAGTAGTGTCGCGGTTGCCGCAGCTATCAGCATGGGTCTGAGAGATTTTCCGTTAGAGATTCTAGCTGACATTAGTGATGAAACTACGTCAAACAGCTACTTAACAAGCTATGATGATATTATACATAACATCATAGCTGCAAATATACCCTTAAGCTTGTTCGTGAATGTATGAGCGGACTGGAAAAAGAGCGGTTGTTAGACTCCCTCTCCCCTGAGTGCCTGCTTCATTATATCGAGCTAATTTCAGCTCTGGCCGTGAGCATTGATCAAGGGATTAAGGAGCTCCAGCTTTCCGGCTACGCGTTGAGGGAAGTAAACAGAAAGTTATTCGAGCAAATGATCTGAGTGCTAGAGTCTGAAGTCCTAGAGAAAGCAAGCCCGACCAAGGACCCGTTTGAAGTGGTCGCTATGGGCCTGATATTCCAGCAGTAAAAGATGATTAGAGAATTGATGCGATTGATAAAAGCGAAAAGAGACTAGTCGTCATTTACGCATGTATATCTCAAATTCCTACCGATCCTAAGACCAGGGGCGGCATTTTGCTCAACTTGTGAGTCGGATTCTTCAGATAATGCCTTGATGCGCCTTCTCCGCTAAACACAATGCTGCATTCGGTACATCGAAATCTTATGGCCATATCGAGACGTCATTCAGAGTCGGTTAAAGCATTAGCGGTGAAATCATCAAAACAATGTTCTAGTTGATGCCATCGACTTATTTTATAGTTCAAGCGCCTAAGCACATTTTGATAAAATCCTTCAACCTCGGCAGGCGCAAGCCAACTCAGGGGACCTGCGCTGCCGTGTAAATTCTTACATGCCTCTTGACCGGCCTAAAAATAATCTTGGAATAGTTACTCTTAGTCGAGTCAGTTTTAATTTGCATTACAAATCAAAATGCTTATCAGCTTCTCTTTGAAATTATCCTTTGTGCGTCTTTGTCGTTGATTGTGCTCGCACCTGAAGTTGTAATCTGCTAGGGAATGGAAAAATCCATTCCCTAGCCTACTTGTCTCTATAATAGCAGGTAAATAACAACGTCGTCTCAAGTCCTTACCCATTTTTAAGCAATGGAAAATCGATCATAGTCAATGACCAAAGTCTACAATCGTGTGATTCTGGCCGTCGCACTTGCAGTAGTAGCTACTGCTGGCGCAGGTAGCCTGAATCAGATGTCATACGCAGACAGTGACGATCCGCCGTTTTTGCCATCAGAGTGCGAACAGTATGTTGGGCAGCCAAGCGCTGATCACATACTAACGATTGTCACGCCAGGCCCATATTTACCGGGCGATGAAATTGAGCTGCAAGCCTCAACTACGGACACTGGAACAGGCACAAGCAGGGTCCGAGTAGTTGCAACCCTCGAAGGAACAACAATCTATGAAAATCTGCTTCTTCTTCCGAATCCATCTGGTTCCGTAGATGACTCGTTCACCCTCCCAGGTGATGCAAAGCAGGGCGATGCACTGGATATCTATGCATGCTTTGAATCACCAGGTAGCCTTCAAGGCGCCGGAGTTACACACCACCTCGAAGTAGGCTCGTTCTTTGTGTTGCCAGAATCCCCGATAGGCATTCTAGCTCTGATTGCAAGTTCGCTAGCAGTCCTTGGCGGATTCATGGTAATGAAAAGAAGAAACACAGGACAACTGCCATACTAAAAAGATGACTGCAGTGCCTGTGGGCACTTTTTTCTTTTGCCAAATAACCCGTATCTAGAAATGACGCTGCTTCATCACCTCGATCAAACCAGTAAGAACGTTCATTTGATCATACGTTTGAAGGAACTGATATCCTTTCTCTGTCGGCTTGTACTTTTCTCCCATCGGTTCATACTCAAGTAGGCCCTTTTCAGCTAGGAGTATGACAAGTTTCTTCAGAGATTTGTATGACAGGCCACAGGAATTTGTGAGCCCAGTCCTTGTGGCTCCGCCGATAGCCGCTTGAAGCATCTGAGCTGCAACGTCGATTCTACTGCGGCGCTTTCCCAAGTTCCAGCCGAGGCAAGTCTTTTGTCTGGCTATAAAACAATGATCACCGGCTATTACGTGGCTCCAGATACCTATTAACAAGAAAGGCTAGGCCGGAGCCGTTTCTTTCTTAATGAATACCTTCTTGTAGGTCGCCTCCACACTCATCGATCTAAGCAGAAAAACGAGCCAAAAAAAACAGCTCAGGCGCTCAAGCAGAGCAGCCTATCTCATCCACTCATTTGTGGTAGAAGATGATTGCGAATGTGCTCCCAGATCCCGCGCTTGTGTTACCATTGCAGACGTTTATCAGCGACACTGTTACCTCGCCGGGGTCAGTATCGACAGATGTTGGCGCAAGACAAGGGCTCCCATTATTGTAAGTTGCAGTTGCACTATCGGCGTCAACTACTCCCGATATAGTGCAATCTATTTCGATCTCTTTCCCGGGTGAAACTATAATGATTGCCTCAGCTGTAGAAGTTACACACCCCGCAAATTGCAACTTTGTAACTCCTACAATTTCCGCCGCGCCGACGGCATCCGTAGCGATGTCTGACGCTTTCACTTCTCCGTTCTTTAGGTCAGCTGACAAGATGCTTTCATTGATGATGTCGCTTGAACCGATTGTGTTTGCAGCGTATGCTCGCAGCTCAGGAGATGCAATAAAAGAACCTGCTACGAAGGCTGCATCTTGCATACCTAATGTCCTTGCGTTTATCATGCCCGTGAGGTAGTCAATTGCTGTATAAAACTACGTAAGGAATATCCTAGGTTGTTATCCTCCCCCCGTTGGTGCTGCATATGTTATGACTAATCAGTCTCCTGATTGATTTATGGAACCTGTCACCGGCGTCAATGCTTCAAAGCCTCCGACTAGGGAGCTCGGAACACTCTATTACTGACTATCCCATCATACGGCATGTGCCAGTTTATCTCCAATGTAACAAGTGCAGTAACGAACAGCGCGCAAAAATTCAATTCGGGTCAAAGGAAGATCTGCAAAATAACAACATGAATGTGGCCGTCTCTGTCTGCAAGTGCTGTAGATCCAGCATCGTAGCGGATAGCACCACGCTATATTGGAAGGATTATTAGTCGACGGTCAGTTTAGCCTTCTCATCTCTGTGAGTTTCGTCGTCCCTTAATCAAGCCAGTTTTGAGGGAATCCAAGCTACCTTGTGTATACTTAGATTTAGTATTAAGAACGTAAGCAGGTTTAATAGCCTGGCTCTAAATACTTGATCATGTCTGAGAAAGGTAACGAGTCTTCTTCAGTTCTTGTCACAGCGAGCATCAACCACATATGCGATGAGTTAAAGCTGGTCGCAATTGTCAGGACTAAATGCATCGAAGTGTGTACCATGATAATGCCCAAGCAGGTTGCAAGCATAACAAAGACGTTAGCAAACTCCATTGCATGTGCCATTGTATCAATCGTACATGAAGAATCAAGGAGAGGTGGAAGAGTGGATAGACATCTCCCGGATAGAATTATCGGCAGTGTGTTCAAATTTAATGCTGGTTCTATTGTATACAACAAGCGAATTGTAAATCATGTCATTGCTGGCGATGATGCGAAACTGGCAGGTATGATTACCACTTAGAAGCGATTTCTGGTCAAAGTCTGGCTTGCCATATTTTGCGTCCACAATATGAAAGCTCTTCATGCTTTTTGACTCCCTGGCCACCGTCCCGGCTCTCTCATATCCTCATTGTTTTAGCTGCGCTTGTGCTACATTGTCTGACTAGTTTGCCGAGTAATAGCATATAGGTAGGAGCAGTAGACAGTAGTCATGAAACCATTCGAAACTAGGCCCGCATTACATAGCACGAAGAAACTACCCGGCTTTTGCATCGTATGTTCGGCGGTCGCGACTACTGAAGCACTTTTTCAGCTTGAGGATGCGACAATACTTCAACGATACTGTGATCAGCATCTCGCGGGTGCCGACTATACAATTGGCAAAAACTAAGAAAGGAAAGGAGAGTAGTTCTCCCTCCCCCTAGAGTACTAGCTCTGTTGGTCAAATGGAGTCAGAATCAAAGAGATTGGTGACAGTGACGACGGGCGGAGGAGAACCTACTATTGCGTCTGAAACAACTACATCGACTTCGAAAACATTGTTCAACAAATGACAGCTCGAGAGAATTATTAAACTCTCAATAAATCTATAAATTCGAGTGCAGCCCTACATTTAGAACATATGGCGACATATCAGATGGATTGTATGTGTGGCGACACAATGAAAGTTGAAGGTTCTACTCGCGAGGAAGCAGTGTCAAAGTTGAAGTCAATGATGAATGATTCAACAGTGGCAGCTCATATGAAAGAAAAGCATCCGGGCGAACCGATGATTCCAGTAGCCCAAGTTCACTCTATGATAGATAAGAACTTGAAGGTTGCGTAGAGAAGAAACTGCCTTCCCGAGCATCCCAAAGACCTCTCCAGCCAGCGATCTGAATACCACTGATTGCGGGTTATTCATTATACACAAATTCCAATTTGATGCCAATCCATGTAAAAATGAAAGGTTAGGCCGGAGCCTTGTCGGGTCCTTTCTTCGGGATTCGCCCCGGTGTTCGTTAGATATGTCAGCCCAGATCCCGAGTACCGCAAGCCCCGGTGCTGATTTGTTTAGCCTGGTGGAACTTCCCGCGTCTGCAGCCTTGATTTGTGCGTCTTTCACGTCTTCGGATTATATCGTATTGTTTACTAGGTCTGCCGAGGTTATCGTTGCTGCAGCATAGGCCCTTAGTTCTGAAGACGCAGCAAAAGCCCCGAATGCAGACGCCGCCAAAGCTATTACTCCTATCAGGAGGGATTGCCATTTATCACAGTATAGCGCAAGTCAACAGGATCGGCGCCTTGAAAGTTACGATAGGAATTAAAGGCAATATAGCGTCACAACGCAGATAAGCGCGGCTAACGTAGTTCTCCGATGTCTGCCATATTTGACTGCGGCTATTGCGGCCGTTCTAACACTGTAATGGAAACGAGAGAGAACAAGCGTTTACATCTGCTCCCATGTGAATTCTGCAGATATCCCAATCCTCGACCTCTGTCTGCCTGACTTGACATCGCGAACTGAGATAGCTTTACAAGGGTTGTTGAAATCCCGAAATGTAACCACGTGGAACATTGAAATTGCGGTCATCAAAGACGCTAACACAGATCAAACCTTGAGTGCAAGAAGTGCGACTGCCTGAAATACAAGGCTGTTGGTGATTGACGGGAAGACTCGATTTGAATCATTTGAGCAACAAGATAAAGACTAACACTCCATTTACCTTCGGAATTTCGTGCAATGTCCCATCCTAGAATTGTTCTCCCGGGTAAACCTGTTTGAGAAGGGGTTAAATAAAATGGTCGGCATCACATTCATGTGCGTGAAGTAAAAGTAGTTACGTCCGAGAGTGAAACGGCATTTGAAGAAAAATTCAGGGACGCAGTAGAAGAAGTTGAAGCAAGGGGAAAGATAGTCGATATCAGGTTTAGAACCAATGCAATTCCGATTAGACCAAATGGCGCGTCTACGGCCCGTCTATTCTTTACTGCATTCATATCTTATGAAACGTCATCGGGTGAAGCCAAGATGGACAGTATCAAGTAACATGATTATTGTGAACTCACTCCTCGTCATGCTCACAAAAGCATTGAGGATCAACGAATAGCCTGTATCCTCTTCATGGGTTGCCATGAGATGAGCTATAAAACTAGGTATGGAATTGCGGCTATACAGATTCTGCTCAGTACGAATGAACTTTGTCCCTGTGAGCATTTAGCTCTAATCTCGACGGGAATCCCTTCTGGCATTTCTGACACGTCCAACTAGTTAATTTAGCATCGGCACGCGTTAGAAAGCTACCCGACTTGCTATCATAAAGTCCGGTCTTGGGATTATAGAAGGAGTGGTTATGACTACGCATGAATTTCCGAATATTTGTCATCGTAACCATCGTCCGTCAAGACTATTAAACCCGCGCAATTCACCCTTTTTTAGTTCTGCTTCTCTATCCTGCCAGCGGTTTGAATTCGGCAGCGTGCGCTTCTGCGATTTACTACAAATGGTTTATGGTGCTATAGGCTAACGTCGGGCACGGCTCATTCCTTTCTTCTGCTTCAAAGAGTCTTTCAGCGTCCCGCAGACTATCGGCTCTTAATTCGCTCAATGGTAAAAAAATAGAATTCGCGTCACCATGTTGTCAGTGGACAAGATAGCCGCTCTTGGTTGTGACGTGTTTCTCTATCATTTTTTGAAAGCAACGCCTGCATACTGGAATGCAATTCATTTCGGCCACAGACTTCTTGTTTGGACAGTTGTTGCATTTCATAGTAATCGTTCCCTCTCATGTGTGTTAACCATGACTAAGTCACCCTCCACTACACCGTAGATCATTCTAGTTTACCCTTCTAGAGCTACGAATATCTAATGTATATCTTCAAGTGACGCGTCGGTGAATATGCATTCGCTGTTTGACGCCAACGCCGCCTTATCGCGCATGTTCTGATTTATTCAGAACGGGCTGTATTTGATGCCCAGGATAGGAATTAGAGCGAGCGCTGCGATCCCGATCGTCATCCCCACGACACAGAGACTGTATTTTGTAAACTTCATACCAATAGCTACGATTAGGAACTATTACAATGATGCTCAAAAGTATCGGATACAACTTCGAAACCGGTATTATAGATGAGCAGCGAGCCCAAAAACTCAGCACGGGTGCTGCAAATTTCTCGGCCCTTGCAAGTGCGCCATTGAGCACATGCTCAGCAGGGTCGCCTCTCAAATAGTATTTCAGGTTTCAAAAAAAGAGGGGGATAAGCCCAGCTTATCCGATAAAGTACGTCACTTGGACAGTCATGGAAATCTCTTGTTCCCCTGGGAGTATAGGTGTTGATCCTCCTACACCGGCGTCGGCTGATGCAAACTTCTCATTGTATATGGGGAAGTAGACATCATTCAGGTTGATTGATTTCACGCCAGTCACGTTCATGTCTACTGCCGATGCGGCTTTGTCGGCTCGACCTCTTGCATTATCTATTGCATCCTCAATCAATCCTTCGCGTATCCGCTCCTGTAGCTCCTGCGATACAAAGAAGTAGGCTCCGTTAATGTTGCTCGCTCCTGCTTCAACTGCCGTATCAATAACCTTGCCTACGTCAGCGTTGCCTTCCAATGTGACCGTCAAGCTGTTTGACGCCTTGTATCCGGTTATGATGTTCTTTGGCTGGCATTCATAAGGAGGCGGGTAGATTGCGGGGCTAGCATTGCTTACGCCTGAGTCGTTGCTACCACTACCATCTGACATCGTGCCTCCTTCTCCTTCCTTAAGGATACATGGAGGATACTCGTAGTCGTATGTAGGGTAGACGCTAAAGTAGCCTGTGCTGATCTGGTCATCTGTTATGCCAAGACCCTTCAGAGCTGCAATGACTTTCTGCATGAGGTCTGCATTCTTTGAAACAGCCTCTGTTGCGTTGGCTCCATCGGTCTCAACTCCCACCGTCAGGGAAACTTTGTCTGGATTGACCTTTGTAGTCGCAGTTCCAGATGTGGATACTGTCGATCTTTCATCGTCGTCCGTATCTCCGTTTGTTTGTGCCGATGCCGTCGAGAGCTGTTGCGAGGCCTGCAGGGCCGCAGCAAAAACTCCGATTGCAAGGACCGCGATTATAGCCACTGATTTTACCATGTGGCTGTCTTGTCGTGAATCTCTTTGGTCGGACATTTCAGTCACATGTAAAAGACTGGAAAGGTTACTAAGTCTACTCTTTAGAACGCGTTCAAGTGGTGTTCTACTTGGTGGAACGGCAGGAATTCCGGAATTTCAAGTAGAACTTTGCAAAATCATCGGTGATTAACGATCAGTTCATCAGTGTTCTATGTATCTGCCTCTAGAAGGTAGCTCTATCCATCGTCTATTTGTAGCTCCACGTTCTGTTAGTCCGATATTCCCTGAGCTTTCCTTTTTCATTTAGCTTCTCATTGAATACTATTATTGAGACTTCCCCGACCCCCAGAGACTGATCGATTCGTAAACCGTTTCCACAAATTATGAAAACTTTTCGCCGTGGTTGGCCTCTGCAGTTACTACCTTGAAGCATCCGTCTCCCGCGTTCAACTTGGTAATAACATCGTCATCTGTGGTAACTCCGTTCATTGCACAATTCTGCAAAACGGCATTGCCAGGTCCAACAATGCTAAGTGCCTTTTAGGTACAGGATCTCCGGCAGAGTTGCTTTCGGGTTCTCTTGACGCGCCTTTGAATGCTCCATCTCAATGAATTTTCTTGCGTGATCCAAGTTGGTAGTGGTAAAGATAAACAGAATTTCATTCTCATCGTCGACGTTATTCCATATGTGTCTTAGAACCAGCCCTTCTTTGGAATGTTTTTCTACATCCGCCACAAGCGCGGCTTTGATATCCTCCGGTTTTACTCCTTTCATTCTGCCTAGGATATGATCCACGTTCAAAGGAAATAACCGAGATAGTTTAAATGTTGAAGACATATTTGTCTGCCAAGCATCGTTAGCAATTTCAGACTGCTAGGATCCCCTTGCAAAAAACCGACCCTCATCAGTTGCGCGAATTCCGCAATATATGTTAGCTTCTGGAAGATTGTTGGAGAGCGAAACTTGTAGCTGGCTGTCCGCCTCAACAAACCTATAAAACAGATAGTGTCGAGAGGTCGGCATGGCAGCAAATATTCAAGAATACGGCGAATGTCCTGATTGCGCCAAACCCTTCGAAGAAGTGATGGGTTCATGCCGTAGCTGTGGTTCTGAAAGACCAGATGAACAATCGGTGTAGATGCATCTTCATGATCCATTAACCGCAGCTTCCTGCTCTTTTATTCGCAGAATTGTCTGCAGTGCCGGGGCTTTCTGACGCGTGCTTTGAAAGGTTAGCAAAGGCAGAAATCTTCTTTTCATAATGGCAAGGCATTACCCAAACATACTTCCCGTTACACGAGACCTTTGGCGCGGATGTCCCCGTTTTCGTGGCATTAATTTTTCATAAAGTACTGTGCACGATCAAGATACACCACAGTTTTAATATCTTGAACACCGACTCGTGCGAATAGTTCGAGATTGTGTTGTGATTTTCCCTATCAGGCAACTACAAAATACGAGTCTTCCCAGTTATGCGGTGAGATATTTTCTACATGTCAATCAAATAGATGTACCCACTGTACCAGATAAATCCATAAACATTACACTCGCTATCGCATGAACTTCACCAACAAGTTCGGGAAAAACAAATCAGCAATCGCAACAATGGCAGCTCTCGTAGCTGTAATACCGGCAATGTTTGGAGGCCTGATCAGTATCGGAGACGTTGACTTACTGTCGCCGGATTGCAGTCAGGAAAGTGAACAGACACAGATCGGCATTTGGAGCAAGCTATTGTTCCAGGGATCGAGCCAAGCACAGGATTGTGATACTGTGGACGTTGACGTACTCTAGGCAGTGGAACAAGGGTTCCAACCCCTATTTTTTATTACTGAGGAACAGTGCTTGAAAATCTAGATAATCACGCTTCCGGATTCTTGTTCTTGCCTTTGTAAAAGTCTGTAAATTCCTCGGCCTGAAACCATAGCTTGTAGTAAAAGTCCTTCATTGAATCCGTGATACTCCTATCTTGCACAATTATGCCGCCTGAAAACTCGTGAGGCTTATGTGCATCTACCATTTCTATTCCCACTTCCACTCCATCAAGAATAACCATCCCAAAGGGCACACATGCTATACGTCGTTCGATCAGTTTGTCTGGATACCAGGGGTTTCCGACCACTTCTATGCGTTCTGACCTCTCCAGAAAACTAGCGGAAGAGTCCACAGGTAACTTCTGCATAGCAAAGTAGGACTCCACCAAAGACACATCCGAGAGAATTCGGATCTTTACGCCATGAGTAGCTTTTGCAAGCAGGGCACGGATTACCTCTTCCGACAACAGTCTCGTTGCGACTAGAATTTCGGTATTGGCCCCGCGAATATGCTCTAGCAAGACGCTTACCATCGCCTTGTATGACCAGACCATTTCGAATGTGCCAAAGATATTCTTGACAATCTTCTCATCGTCGCCCAGCTTTTCCAACAGCTTCATGATTCGATCAGGAGTAAATGTTCCTGTGTGCTGGAGTGCATCGATCATTCGAAGCTCTTCGATGTGTCGGGCATACTTGCTCATGTCCGAAATACACCGGTAGATCATTTCCCCGAACACAGTGTAAACGCTCATTCCCGTGGCAGGATTTCTTCTCAATAGGCCGTGACGGTTCAGTTCGGAGAGTGAATTGTAGTATCTCTTCCTAGAAAGCTCCATTTTCTCAACGAATGTTGGAGAATATTTGATGCCTGCTTTTGCGGCAATAAACAATCTGAAATTGTCGGCCTTTGCAAAAACGCACATTAGCTGCTACGATCTAATTTCATTTTGATGGCGGTGATTCTTATTTGCGTACTGATTTCTCAAAAGACTCTTCAAAGAAAACCCCTCTTCCGCTAATAAGGAATTAGAAATTGAAATCTGAAGAAAGTTTACATAGCGCAAACAGAATGAGTGGAAGCGCGACGAGCATGCAAGGTTTGCGGTACTTGAAGTATTGATAGGTGGCTTCAAATGCAGTCGTCGTATCGACCAAGCTCCCGTTTCATAATTACTTTGATCCGGATCTAGTGTTCAGTTGAAATGAGTAACAGAACGAAGGCGATCTTATTGATCGCATAGCTTTACTGTCACTACATAAACTCTTTGCATAACTGTTTAATTTCATGAGCTTGAAATTGCCCGTCATGTTAGATCTCTGTTGCAAATGTGAACTAAGGCAGGCCGAAATCTTTCAAGACGAAGGCGATTTTTGTTCCGAATGCTGGCAGGCTCATACCGAAACGAGTCCAGCACAGGCGTAGATTTTTTGGTACTGTCAAGAAATCGTTTGATGGTGCGCCATGAGATTGATATCGTCCAAACGACAATTTGACAGCGCCCTTCACCTATCACTGCTGTGCGCGCCACAATCGTGGTGTGGATTGCCACTGCATCTATCTAGCTCCATGGTTTTCCTGAATGGAAGTAAATTAGTTTATCCCAGTCGTTAGGAATAGCTCGGAACCAAGGGACCCATGACTAATTCGCAATCATCGTAATACCATGGGCTTGCTCCCAACCGATCATTATCAGGACCTGTCCCGTTGTGATAGGTTCCGCCTCTTTCATCAACATCATAGAAATTGCAGCCGTAGATGTGACCGTCAGTGGTAGTAGGTGCTTCGTTGTTAAGTATGTAACAGCCGGCAGGATTCTGACTAATTGGTAGGTCACCAATGATCCCTACGCTAACTTCAGCTAGCTGCATATTGAAACCTGACATATTCCGTTGGATACCGACCGTCATTGTTGCAACCCCTTGGATCTCCACATTGCACCAGCCCCCTTCGAGGGTGTCATCTTGATACCTTATAGTTTCATGATAATAACCGGTGGCGTTTCCAGTAAAGTAGGGCATCTGAACGATGAGATTTCCGTAAGTGACCAGGTCAGTTACGTTAGCAGTAGCTTCAAACGTCACTCTACGAGGGGTTCCTTGGTCTGCTTCTACAATTTCACTTATCCGGACAGTTAGCTGGTTTGGTTCAGGCGGCTTGCACTGCACTTGCCTCCGTTCCGGTGGCTCATATGATTCTCTTGGTCCTATCGTGTAATAAAAGCCGGGCTCGTCAGGTCCGGGAGTGTGATCGCCGTATGGAGTGGGAGTTGGCGTAGGCTCCTGTTCCGGATCCTCACATGGAGATTGCGCCCTACAGGGAGTACCCAGTTGCGAAAGGGGTGCCATAATATCGTTTTGAGCTGTGCGGTCCAACCGCGCATTGTTTGCCGAAGATGCGAGCATTGTCATCGCATCAACTGCCGGGTTGTGTGCTGCCAAGCCCGCGACCGTGTTTATTACAGAGCTACCATACATTGCAGCAGTGTTCACTCTAAGATCGTTTCTGGCTGCTTCTAATTGCTCTAACGCCTGCACATAGCCTGGATCGTCGTCCCCTCCGTATCGGGGGATATCGGGGTTTCTCACGCAGTCCTCATAGTATGAGAGCCAAAGACTTCTAGAGTCGTGCTGCTGATCTATTTCATACATCTCGTACGCAAACAACCCAGTGCCTGCCACGGCAGTGAACCGCACCAGCCACTTCTTGTTTATCAGCGTATTTTCCGTCAGCTCGTGCCTGGTTCTGATTTCATCAACCATCTGCCGCGTTTCTGCATCATGAAAAGCAGCTTGCTGGCGTCTGAGTTCCACTGCCTCTGGTGTGAGGCGTCTATTAACTTCTTGTACCACCGGATCATTGGGAGCTTCATTGACAAATTCTCTTCCCTCCTGGGCGATGTTTTCGATTTGACTCTCACGCTCCCATCTTACTAGGTCTGCTTCAGCATCAGCCAGTCTTGCGTCCATATCAGCCGCTCCCGGAGACGGATCTGATGATCTTATCAGTGTGTTTGTCGACTCTAGACCCACGCCAGTTGTTTCAGTAGTGGCCGAAACATACTGCATCCACGGGAGCTGAAGAGTCGAAGCTTGTGAAATCGGATCGCCCCATCCAAGCTCATTCACCAATTCTGGGTCAAGGCTGTCGTATGGAATGAAATACGATGTCTTTGTCACAAATATATCATCAGACGAAAAGTACTTGGCATCCTTCAGGTACATTACAGAGCCGAACTGTGTTAAAATTTTGTCAGCCTCAACTGGGACGTATTTCTCACCTGGAGAGATTGATATTTTGACATCGCTAATCATGCCAGAAGGAAGAATTTGTGTATAATGTGTATAAGTGCTGTTGGTTTCGCGGTATTCTGTCTGTACAGAAGAGAAGACTTTTGTCGATTCTTCTGGCCAGCCTGCTTTTAGAAATTCATTGTAAACCATTTCTTGCTGCGTTGCGTTTGCAACATTTTCGATACCCGCGCCAACGTCATTATCTGCAGCAGGAACATCAGAAGCAGGTATCTGATCGTTCGGTTGTTGCGGTTTCATAAAAGAAAAAAGTCCAATCCCGATACCAGCTGCTGCCACAACTGCCGCAGCCACAACTATGGCAACAAGCCTTCTCAAACGGATCCCCAGAAATCGGAGCAGGTATTTATCCTTATCAACATGAGGCGAATCTAGGACATCCAGTACTTGACTGCCACCGGTAACTGGTGGCACCGAGTCTATTGAAACGCGGAAATATTGACCTGTGATAAAGATAATCCTCACGCTACTTTAGGGCGCTTGGGTACACCAAAAGTTGCTAATCTAGTATCCCTACCAACAATCGGAAAGGCAAGTATGTCAGGCTGACATCATGGCTAAATGCTCAAAAGAGACGTTGACGTATCCTATCTCGCTGACAACATGACTGCCGATTCCTCTGATGCTACAATAGATGAAATGCTTGCATATCATAGAGAAATGGAACGTGCCGCAAATAGAGCAGGAGACTTTACAAAAGCAGGACATCATAGAAAAATGCAAGAAATTCTCGGCGCAATGAAACAAATGCAACCGCAAAAGACTCCCGAGCAAATTACTGATGAAGACTACAAAGTAGCTCCTACTAGTGCAGATAAGGAACAGTTGAAGGAATAGAACCAGATGAAGGTGAGGGTGTATTTCTGCAGCGAGCCCGATGCAGAGCTCCTGCTCAAGAAAGACAGACTTGGCCACCAGGCCATAGAGACGATGTACAAGCTCGTATGGGAACATGAGTTCAAGAACCTGATAACAATTGGCAAGCTCTGGCTCAAGCTGGACGGCTCGACGGCGCCGTTCGGGATGCCATTAAAAGAAAGGAGAAGCCATCAGACTATAGCTCCTGGAGACATTATTCAGATGAGCGGCGCCTCCTACATGGTTATGGAAGTGGGCGTGAGAAAAATCGACTTGCAGGAATAGATCGACTAGTCAAATCATCTTTCGTGTATGATGACACATTCGCAGTTTGCTCTTGATTATCATTTCTTGGCTGCTGCCCTTTCAACATACTATCTAGCAGGAGCAATAACGGTTGTCCGTGATCCTCGCCACAGATCTAGAGTTGCCTATTGAAGAGTAGTTCGCCCAATTCCCAGCTCAAGGCGAGCCCAGTTTTACTTCGTTCCGAAGTAATTGTTTCCTTTCGACCTATCGTTGTCGTTCCGTCGGCCGTCATTTGTAAAGTATAAGAAATATCGTCCATCCTGCGAGTGGTCAGCACTCGTGGCGAAAATGCATCTTCAAAAAGTCTGGCTGCATTTGCACTGGTTTTTTCCCCAACACTTTTCTGAATCGCGCTAGCGGTTTCGTAGAGGACAGTTGTCAGGTATGGTGCTATGTCTACGATGAATCTCTTCAGCCTCGCAACTTCTGTCAGTGGAATGCCATACGAGGATGAATACCATCGCATATAGTAGTTTCCAACTTTGATATCAGGTTTGACATAATCTTTTGGCAGAAGGTATTCATTCGCAACAGCAGCAGGGACATTCAATAGGATTAGACAACGCTGTCTTTAGGTGATAAGGATATCGACCAAAGCCTGAAAATGGTGTCAGAATGTGCCAGAACTAAAGCTAACGGCATAGGTTTGAGGCTAAGCTAAACCACCGTACTGATAGAGTCATTTTAATGACACCATACATTACGATAAGCGTGGAACTGGCGGACTTCATTCTTAATGCGATTGGCTTCTTGTCAGTAGTTGGCTTGATGGATGGCTTTGGTTCCTCTATCTGCATCTAGTCAGCGGATCTTTAGCTCCTTTAGCTCAAAAGGAGGCACATTCATAGTCAGGTATTCTTCTAATCGGAACTTGATGTCTGCGGCAGTCAGATCTTCCATGCTAGGCGATCCTATATCGAAGGATATTGTGTCGCCACCAATCTTGACATTTGTTAGAACTAGGTCTGCATATTGATTTGCAATCTCGTTAACCCAATAGTGAACTTGGTCCTTCTTTAGATCTGAAACTTTCAATTCTACCTTTAGAGGTTTGAACTTTGAAGCACCTTCCAGATAACCGTCTCCAGATTCTACGTTGTAGTCTTCAGACATGGCTTGTCTTGTATATTATGCAGGTTCTAATTAATAAGAACTTCGAGACAACCAAACGCACTGATGGTTTCTATATATAGATGCGAATCCAACTGCCTATCGTTTATATTTCTATTCTGCCTCATGACTATTGCGATGAGCCAGAAAGTAAGGTGTGGCCATTTTGCGGCAAAATCTTATGCAGATGCTCATGGGGGGTTATGCAGGAAATGTCATTCTAATTTTGAAGCTGTAATTGAAATAGAAAAACAGTTTGGTGAAGATGCGCTAGTGGAGTACTGGTATGGATTGATCCTTGCCAGAATACCAGATGGTAAACAGGAAATAGCATGCTTGATTTCCCATTTAGTTGATTTTTATCAGCAGAAGCTAATTGAAACTCCATCAAAGGCGAACTATATCAAAAAGATGCTTTTCATGCTGCATTCGGTGGAGGATCCTTTTGTTGAAGAAACCTTAAGATAATGTTGTTCTAAACCCATTTCTTGGTATCTGAATTAGACGTTTCTTTTGTCGTCACTACAACCTTGGCATTTAGCGCGAAATTAAGGATTGGAAACAGTCGAACTACTATCAGCATTAATCGGATTTGGTCTCGCATGACCCTCATCATCCGCGGATTCTATGAAATATTAGTACCTCGCAAGATAAATTCTGCTAGCAAATACCATAATTAGCCAATATGACGCCACATAGTATCAGCCTGACAGCAAAGCGCGTCAAGCGCCTCTTAGTTCAAGTATTGGATACGAAAGATAACCGCGATGGGATAGATCAAGTATAAGTTGCAGCAGGCTTGACATATTCTTACACTCTTGGAGGTAAAATGGACTGGCAAATGTAACGAAATATCCCGTTAATCCGATAATTGCCCCAAGACAAGAGTACGAGTGGGAAGCGTGGCAAACATTCAATCCGGGTGCGATCCTACTCAACGATAAAGTCTACATTCTGTATCGAGCAATTGGTTCCGATGGGATTTCTCGTATCGGCTACGGGGTTTCAAGTGACGGTTTTGCTATTCACGAAAGGCTTCCCTATCCAATCTATGCTCATCCAATCTACGCTCATCACGCGCGTCAATACTATTACAGCAAGCCTTTCCCTTCCGGTGGCGGCTGGGGCGGTGTTGAGGATCCGCGTTTGACACTCATTGAGGGAAGACTGCATCTGGTTCATGTCCTTCTATATGACATTCCTCAGTTAGCAATTACATCGATTGCTGAAGATCATTTCATGAATAGACGGTGGAAGTGGAGTCAATCTGCGATTATTTCGCCGCCAGGTGTAGTCGTGAAAAGTGGATGCATTTTTCCTGAGAAAATAAGACGAAAATACGCCATCCTCTACCGGATCTTTCCGGATATCTGGATCGACTATGTTGAAAGTCTCGAATTCCAGGACAGCGAATACTTGAAGGGCAGATCGATCATCCACATCCGAGAAGACGAATGGGATAGCGGAAAGATAGGTGCTGGTGCGCCGCCGATAAAAACACCGTATGGATGGCTCTTAATCTATTATGCGGTGGATGCCAAGGATCCTTCAAAATACAAGATAGGAGCGATGATTCTAGATTCCAAAGACCCCGAGCATGTACTAAACAGGACGTCCCAGCCTATCCTAGAACCAACGGAATGGTACGAGAACACCGGCCACAAATCCGGCATTGCGTACCCTTGCGGAGCTGTCGTAAAGGATGGAAATCTACTTGTTTATTACGGCGGTGCAGACAGCTATGTCTGCGTCGCTTCGACAAACTTTGATGTATTTCTGGATAAATTGCGAAGCCAAGATCAGCCGGCGCTTGACAAAGGAATTGCAAAGATGAATAAGCCATGATCGTCGAGCGACTAGAGGAAAATCCTATTTTAGGACCTAATAGCAGACAGTCTTGGGAAGCAGAGGCAGTGTTTAATGGCTGCCCTGTGATCGTCGGTAACCGTACATATCTCATCTACCGCGGGATGTCTTTCCCGCATTACCACACCTCTGTGCGCAAAAAAATATCCATTTCAAATATCGGGATCGCTTATAGCAGGGACGGGGTTCATTTTCAACACAGAAGGCGGCTTATTGTACCCGAGTATGACTGGGAGAGATTCGGATGCGAAGATCCGCGTGTTATGAAACTCAATGACAAGTTCTATATTTTTTACACCGCACTTTCGGACTATCCTTTCCATGCTGATTGCATAAAAGTAGGTGTCGCAATCAGCAACGACCTGAGAAATATTACGGCAAAGCATCTTGTTACTCCATTTAACGCAAAAGGTATGACTCTCTTCCCGGAAAAGATCAATGGCAAAATTTGCGCCTTACTTACCGTACATACCGACCGGCCACCGGCAAAGATCTGTCTTGTATCATTTGATAATGAAGAAGACATGTGGTCCTCAGAGTACTGGGAAGTTTGGTATGGACAGGTTGAGAGGTATGTGTTGCCTTTGCAGCGCAAGCCGGAGGATCATGTCGAGGTTGGTGCACCTCCTATCAAAACAGAGAATGGATGGCTTATTCTCTACTCCTACATTCAAAACTATTTTTCATCTGAACGGCTCTTCACAGTTGAGGCGGCTCTGCTTGATGCCGATGACCCCTTGAAAGTAATCGCAAGGACCAGTGTGCCGATATTGACCCCAGAGGAGTACTATGAGCGTATGGGGCTTGTTCCAAAAGTTGTTTTTCCATCTGGCGCGGGGGTGAAAGACGGTTGGATCTGGTTGTACTATGGAGCGGCAGATACCACGTGTTGTATCGCTCGCATCAAGCTTTCGTCATTGCTAAAGCAGATGGTCGCAAAGGATAAGCGTGCACAGCTTGCTCGGGCAAAAGAAAATCCTATCTTAACACCGGACAAAGAGCGTCCATGGGAGAGCAAAGCGACATTCAATCCGGCAGCGATATACCTTGATGGAAAGGTACATCTTTTGTATCGGGCAATGTCCGATGGTAATACATCTACAGTCGGATATGCTGTGAGCAATGACGGGATTCATATCGCACATCGTTTTTCGCAACCTGTCTATGTTCCACGCGAACCATTTGAACAGGAGCTTCAACCAGGCGGGAATTCCGGCTGCGAAGATCCTCGGCTTACTAGGCTAGGCGACATGATTTACATGACCTACACTGCGTTTGATGGCAATAATCCTCCTAGAGTTGCATTGACATGTATTAAGGTTGATGACTTTTTGCATCAACATTGGCAGTGGTCAAAACCGGTGGCCATTTCCCCTCCAGACGTTGATGACAAAGACGCTTTTATTTTTCCTCAGAAGGTCAACGGAAAGTATATGATTGTACATAGGATTGGTGTTCACATTAATTATGCGTTCAGCCGGACGCTTGACTTTAGAGGGGGCAACTGGCTCGATGAGTATCGATGGATAGCGCCTCGAAAGGGATGGTGGGATAGTAAGAAAATAGGGGCCGCTGCTCCTCCCGTCAAGACGAAAGACGGCTGGGTGTTCTTGTATCACGGTGTTTCCGATGATGATAATGTATATCGCGTAGGCGCGGTACTGTTGGATAATCTTAATCCTGTTACTATCCTGGGCCGCACTGACGACCCTATCCTAGAACCAAGTATGCCGTACGAGAAAGAGGGGCAGATTCCTAATGTTGTTTTTCCATGCGGCAACGTACTAATGCACAAAAAATTGTTTGTATATTACGGTGGCGGCGATAGTACGGTAAATGTTGCTACTATTGCAATTGATGAACTTCTCAGAGTGTTGAAATAATTTTGATATCAATTTCGAGGTGCAATAGTAGGAAAAACAACTGACTGTACAAAAGAACTCCAACGTTACTGTCAAGAAATCATTTGATGACTCATGAGAGTAGCATTGACCAAACGACAATTTGACAGAGCCCTTGATTGGATCAGGTAAGAGGGATGACTATTCTATTTTCGGGGGTGGAATAATCAAGATAGCTCTTAGTATCTTCGTTATCGCCAATGCAAATATTACAAGGCCAAAGACAACTCCAAGAATTGGACCTGGAAATACTATCGCATCAAATGAAAATCCCATTGCAGCCAGCCCTGGGATCATGAATATGATACCGCTTAGGGCCAGCAAAGATGGTATAAGCAATGATTTGATATTCCAAGACACAGCAAACGTAGCAGCTGCTAGGGCCATGCCTGCTATGCTAAGAACAGGAGTTGGTCCTAACTTGAACAACACGGCAACATTTCCAATTGCATTTACTATACAAACAACGAGAGTGGCAGAAGCCAAGACGATTGTCACCATTCTTCTTGTGTTCGGCATTGTTCGTAACTTTCCATTCTGTCAATCTTAAAGGTTGTATAATCTTGATAGGTAACTTGGTTACCTGACGCCAACTTTTGATAAGCAACTAAGCTGGCTGACAACGATTGGATTTGCTTGTCACTCCACCGTTTCTTTTTCAGAAGAAAAATTCGGAACTTCCGAGAAAGCCACTGGGATAGTTAATCTAGCTAATCCCTAGCTGACTTATTAGTATCCGATAATGACTTCATTTCCATGCCGAGGAATGAGGACATATTAGGTTACATCCTTTCAGGTGGAATAGGGTATCTTCTCGGACAGGAATCAAGCAATGAATGGAAACCCTTCATGGATAGATTCAGGGAAAGATTCGAACTTCTGTCCACTACCAAAACGCCTCTGCCATGGGCTTTCCTGAAGAGTAGACCAACTATCCAAGCCATCTACAAACAAAGTGTATACTGCTATCTTTTTGGACTTCCTGATGCCTGCTTGCCAACATTACTTAGAGCACTGGAACTATCGCTGATATCAAGATACGAGACAGCTGAAGGGAAGAAGCCCCCGCTAGTGATGGGGCTTGCCAAACTAATAGAATGGGCCGAATCATATCTGAAAGGAGATGTCAATGTGGTCCATTCATTCAAGATATTGAGAAACTTTGTCCCCTCTGAAAAACAGATTCCGGAGCAAGATTGCCTTGAAGGAATAAGACACGTCAGTCTAATCCTGGAAACGCTTTACACTAGTCAGGATATCATCATGAATGTTGTTTGCCATTACTGCCATCATACAGGAACAGCGAGCGTACTGAGTGGCGAGGGTTATCTCGGAAACAAGATGACTATGCAATGTGACAATTGCAAGAAGACGTACCATTGGATGATAATGCCATGACCGCTATCGTGGTGATACAACAAATGACCCGGCTACGAATGCTGCCACTAGCATACCTAACATCTTTGCATTTATCATGCATTGAATATTTGAGAAGAGCTATAAAACCGGCTATGGAATAGTCTGGCATACTAGACTCCCTCTCCTCTTGGTGCCAGCTCAGTTATAGCCATCCTATCTGAGCTTGTCAACATTACCATTGACCAAGAAATTCAAAGTCTTCAGCCATTTGGCATTGCAGTTAGGGAGGAAAACCGCCTGCTGGTTGAAAAAATGATGTCAGAGCTAGACCCAGAGACATTGGATAAAGCAAGCCTAGCCAAAGATCCTTTTCAGGTTGTGACTATGGCTCTGATACTGAACCAGCGGAAAATGACTAGAGACCTGATGGAGAAAGTGCAACAATCCTCTATTCAATAACACCAATCAAGTTTAATGTCATTATGAAATTCATTGACCTACATAGGCTGTGTGTCCATTCTCGGCAGGCGTAAGCTGTTCATACGGAAGACCAGACTGCCCAAACCTTATGGCTTGCGTCTGCCTTGTAAATTTTGACCAAGAGCCGAGCCCGAGCTTCCGGAAGCGCGGATGATCGTCTAGCCTCTTTAACCACCCGGGCCGGTCTTGAGTCTAGTTACCTAGCTCATGAGATGTTCATAAGTCTCGTTAAGTGCTATTCTACTACAGTCTAAACTCTCCCGCGCTTCTCTGTTAATGTGAATTCTCGTTGGGTTTAAAGCCATATAGGGAGGAGCACCTAAAATATCATATGAAACCATTCGAAACTAGACCCGCATTACATAGCACAAAGAAACTACCAGGATTTTGCATTGTGTGTTCTGCGGTTGCGACTACCGAAGCGCTTTTTCAGCTTGAAGATGCACAAATACTTCAGCGATACTGTGACAAGCATCTTGCCGGTGCCGACTATACTGTTGGCAAGAATTAAGAAAAAAACGCATCTAGTAGTCCACTGTGACAATCAAGTTGCTCTCTCCGCCCCTGACAACATGTTCATTTTTTCATACGAGTGGAGGTAGTCAATGCCCTTCACTGTCGTCCTATATGTCCTGTCTACCGCAGTGAATTCAAGCAGACCACTCTCCAATAGAAGCGAAAGATACTCTTTGAGCTGTGTATATGACAAAAAGACGGCATACATTATTCTTGTTTTTGTAGCGGGACTTTCCCTTGTCAATGACAAGATTTGTGCGACAATATCGGTGCGAGACCGGTATTTTTTCAAATCAAGGGTGAAAAGCACTGTTTCGACTTATAAAAATGATCACAGCCTGTTATGTCACCTCAGATACTTAATAGTGAAAAAGGGGACGGCTAGTCGAGGTCTATTCTTACTTTCTCTAGGGTTGGCGCGCGTCAACCACGACTTCGCTCAGCCCTTGTCGTACTCGTCGTGGCGGCGCCACCAGACGCCTGTCTCGTTGCGTCCCTTGGGTGCGCGGTCGAGCCATTGATACATGCCCCAGAGACCATCTAGTCCGCGCGCATAAGTTGAATAGGTGTGGTAGACAACGCCGTCCTCGAGTGCGAACGCGCTCATGCCCGGCCTCTCGCGCGTGTACGTGGCCAAGTCGGTTCCGGTCATAACTGCGAACGTAGTAGGCCCGTCGGGTGTCGAGCGCGAGGGCATCGCCTCGGCAGGTCCTCCGCCGCTGCTAAACTGCCACGCCGGTTCGCGCTGGTAGTTGTATTCGATGCCCCCGCGCTGCTGCTCCACCGTGAACGAAACATCAAAGTTAAAGTTAAAGTCGCCACCGACCGAGGACGCCCAAGGAAAGGTCCAGCCCATTCGCCGCTTGTACGCCTCCAGCTTGGCGAGCGGCGCTCGCGAGACCGCCCAGAGCATCACATCGTGGTTGGCCAGATGCACGGCGAACCCGTTGAAGCTGTCCGCGATCGCCGAGCAGGCTGGACACCCTGCCGTGTAGTCGGGGCCGAACATAAAGTGGTAGACGAGGAGCTGCGAACGCCCCCGGAAGAGGCCTGCCAATGAGGCGCTCCCCTCGGTGGTCTCGAATCGATACTCTTTGTCGATCCGGACCCATGGCAGCTCTTGGCGCCTGCGCGCCAGCTCGTCACTGCGCCGCGTCAGCTCCTTCTCCTCCTTGAGCAACCGGAGCCGGGCTGCAATCCACTCTTCACGTGTGCCGGTCATGTGCTTCGTCATACAATTATTCCACCTGCCAAGTTAATAACAGCACATGTCATCCTTCTGCTGAGGTCCGAAGCGGCAAAAACAGGGTAATTCAGAAAATCCGCAAGCTGAACAGGTTAATTCCTTCGATAAGTCGAGTTGGGCCTTATCATAGGATTCCTGATTTTGACATTTAGGACACACTAGGCTAACCGATGTCATTTGCTGGCTGCACCGTCTATGCGAGCGTCGCTAGGCAGATTGAAATCGACTTATCGCTATGTTTTGCGCATAGTGCAAAAGCATCGTGTCGATGCAGAAAACTTCAATCAGGTCCTGATCATGCCTAGCCTAGGTACTCATGAAGAGCACTCACCTGCCAGAAGTTGATAGTTTTATCTAGCATTGTGTGCCCGGAAATATATGGCTAGACTAATAGTCCACCGGAAGGGATACTCCCGAAAGTCATTTACCGCAAGGCGCGGAGGCAAGAAGGTGAACGTTGCAGCGAGCAAAGTAAAGTCGTCGACATTCAAAATTAGTGACCGCGGAAAACCTGGAAGGGGTCCAAAAGTTGTCCCGCCACTTGCAAAGGGCGCTCTGGGAGGTCCCGGCTTTTTTAATCGCTCGAATGAGGAACAGAAAAAAATAGTATTCAACCGAGCGAAAAGATTAGGTGAAAAAAAGGTAGTGGGGGAACTACGAGCCTTGCAGGTATTTTTCAAAACGACCCAGCCACAAAAGTCAAGGCGCGCTTTGCACTTAAGCAAGCAAGTTGCCGGTACTTTCAAAGATACTCGCAAAGTCGGGTATCCGCGGGGATTCAGCAAGAGAATTCAGAAAAAGTCTTGAGGACGCACAACCGACTGAACGTTTATCATTTATCAACATGGCTGTTCGCTTTTGAGCGTTTGGTCAGCTATTGTCTTCGAATCTTCTCGCTAAAGAGAATGTTAAATGTGGGCTTTGCTGGGTTGCAATCCTAATTTGCTTGGTGTCGCACTACGATTTTGGTACTCGCGAAAGGATGGATGTCTTAACCTGTGTTCGAGCGACAATCATCACGATTCCAAAAATCGCCGCTGCTACTAAAACAGATACTCCGGTGAATTCGGGTATTACTCTCAGTGGTGTCTCCTCCGCGAATGTCCATTGAGTGCCATTAAGCTGCCATGTTTGGGAGTCTTCGAAGCTGTCGGTCAACTCTGGCGTCTTGTACCAGATCTGCGAATCCCCAACATCCGTGGCAAGGGAATAAAGCACCAGTGAATTGTATGTGCCTGTCCAGCTCGAATTGTTCGGAGGATTCAGCTCAACAATCCGAAAAGAATTTGGTGATAAATCCAAACTGCCGAGAGCCTGAGAAAAATTGCCGGAAGATGAATTTACATATAGAGTGTCAAGAATTATTTGGTCATCAGTTGGGTTGTATATCTCGGCCCAACTGCTACCGTTCGGAGAAGAAAATTCGACCTCTGTAATCATCAGCTGGCCAGGGTCTTGCGCGCTAGTCTGCGTTATCACGCCTATCTTGTTATTACTATTGTTGGGGATCCAGATCCTGCCTTCCTGATCCGAATAGAGGAACCTAATTACAGTTCTTGGAGTTGGCAAGTCGTATTCGTTTATCGTGTTAGTACTCTGGTCAAACTTTCCAATCTTGTAGACATTGGTCATACTAAACCACACGTTGTCGTAAATGTCAACCCAGATCGCATAGGGACCCGAAGATGGAGAGTTCGTGTCGTATTCATTGAATTCCTCTGTCTCTGGATCGAAACTGCCTATCTTTGCGGCATTGTACTCTGTAAACCATAACTTGCCTTCGCTGTCTATCGCCACCCTCCGGGTGCCGCTGTTAGCTGTTGGTGTGGGATATTCAGTTATCTCGCCGGTTTCGGCATCGACTTTGCCTATTAAATGCCCGGTGAGCGCCGCATACCAAGCATTGCCAACCTGATCTACAATAATGCCATAAGGTGATGAATTCGCGGTGGGAGTCGAAAATTCCTCAA
This sequence comes from Nitrososphaera sp., assembly GCA_036004585.1. Classification (GTDB taxonomy): domain Archaea; phylum Thermoproteota; class Nitrososphaeria; order Nitrososphaerales; family Nitrososphaeraceae; genus Nitrososphaera. The sequence goes on from DASYRH010000108.1 coordinate 28,850, forward strand.
TCATTCCAGTATCAATGTCCAGCCTGCCAATTTTTGAGGCCTGAATTTCGGTGAACCATACGACTCCATTTCCGATAATAGGAGTGTGAGGGCCAGAATTGGAAGTGGGCGTATCAAATTCCTCAATCTCGCCGGTATCTACGTCGAGTTTGCCGATCTTCGAACCCGACATCTCGGTGAACCAGATATTCCCGTTCTCATCTGAGACGAGTCCATGGGGTCGTGAAGACGGTGTCGGGACATTAAATTCAAGGAATTGTTCTGTCCCAGGGTCGAAACTACCGATCTTGTTCGAATTGATTCCAGTGTACCATGCTATTCCACCGGGATCAACGATTATGTCGTGTGGAGCAGAGTTGGGCGTCGGGACATCCCATTCTTCGACGATGATCCCATTCTGCTGAGCAAAAGCCACAGAGAAACTTAGAAGTACCGACGAAATGGCAACCGCTAAACTGGGAAGATAGCTCACGGCAATTATTTCACATTCATTTCTATTATGCTTTTTTGCTACAATACAAGGATTCGTGGCAGCTTTCTACGCTTCTCGCCTGGGAAAAGGTTTGGTAACGGTCTCCTTTCACCCAGGCCAATGGATGTTCGCAGCAGGTTATTCTAGACGAGATAACTAAAGGATATCGGCGATTTTCTCTACCACGAATAAATTTCGAAACTGAGCGTAAGAATTATACCTACTGTGGCGGAACTATTAGGTCAGAATGTCGTTCCGCACTCATGTAACACTCCGGTCAGTGCATGGACGGATTGACTACAACCTTTTCAACTATTGTGCACCGTGTGGATACAAGCTGCCTAAAGACATGTTTCGCTGTCCAGAGTGCAGACAAAAGGTAAGGACACGACCATGGCACAGGCCGAAGGAAGTAGACCAAAAGCGGATTTAGCTGTTTTTTATAGCCCTTGACAACACTCGGACCTGTCGTGGTACATTTCAAATTTATCGTGCACGTAAAAACGTGCTTAGCTAAAGCTTAGATGAAACAAAAAAAGTTAAGCCAGTTTTTCGAAAAAGGGTAGAGGAGAAATGGTTTCCCTCATTCGACTATTACTTTTCCAACCATGTTGGGGTGAAGCATGCAAAAGTAGTCAAATTCTCCTTCTTCATCGAATTGATGTGTAAAGGTTCTGTGCAAGCCCATGTAACTCGAATCGAATTCTAATCCAATGTCCCCGCTGGTGAAGTTCATAGATGTAACAGTGTGACCATCCAAGTCGTTATTTACCCAAGTTACATTCTCTCCAACCGAAATCCGGACAGGATTTGGAGAATAAGCGGTGTCATTCAGGCCCGCAGCACCCATTACTATTGAAACACTAGTGCCGTTTACTTCAGGTTGGCTTGTTACCGCACTTTGAACATCATCTTCAGTTTCTGGCACGTAGACTCTTGCTTCGAGGGTATAGGATATCAGGAAGGGCTCCCCGTTAAGATTCCCAACCGCGAGACCATTGCCGGCGAATGGCACTGATGCAGAGTAAGTTTCTGGTATAGGTATCTGTGATTCTATGGGTGCAGAGTACTGCGGAGTGATTATTGCCGGAGAAATCAAGGTTCCATTTGGTCCGCCAGGAAACACGATCAGATCTCCAAACGTAGAGTCGAGAGTCTCGTTTGCTACGCCGAATGTCTGGATCGGTGCCACAAAAATCGGTTTGGTGGCGGTAAACGTTATCCATCCCACGTAGACGTTGCCATCTTCCCTCGCAGGCAGAATATCAATAACCTGAAATGGTCCGGCATCTTCACCAGGTGACGAGAGTGTCCCTTGCTTCACCACGTGAGTTTGATTGTTCCAATGAGCCTCACCAGCTTCATCAGACATAGCATACTGTACCTGGTCCGATGAATTATCGCTATAAGAACTTGCTGCGATAGCTGACGATGGAAGCTGTCCGGTTAGTATCGCGGTGACAATAACCAGAGACACGGTCGCTGCAATAAGTAGGATCGTTGTGCGGCTGTTCACCAGCAACGTGCATGGCACGACATATTTATCGGCTATGGAAACCGAACACCTACAAGTCTTCAAGTCTTCTTTTAGTGAGATGCAGCCACATGATAGCGAGACTTGTAAGCTAGGCCAGAGGGGGACAAGAAGCTATGAACACGGTCCCCCACGCTTGCGACCCCGGGGGCGTCTTCCAGACCGGATCCAGAACTAAATCCGCACTAGGGCTTTGAGATGCTGGTTTGCATCCAGATAGATATTTTTTCAGTCAGGAATCTCTGGTTCAACAAGCCGCGCCAGATTTGCTAGCGATTCTTGCCATCCCAGATAACATGCTTCAAGTGGAATGACGGCAGGAATTCCTTCTTGGACGATTGCCAGATCCGTTCCGAGTGACACCTTCTTCAAGGTGACATTTACCTGCATTTCGCCTGGAAGGTTTGGATCATCAAAACTATCTGTGTACTGCAGACGTTCGTTAGGGATCAGTTCATGATACATTCCCCCAAAAGACATGCTCTTGCCCGTGGTAAAATTTGTAAAAGACATCTTGAAGGACCCACCAACTTTTGGGTCCATCTGATATACCTTACACGTGAAACCATTGGGTGGAAGCCATCTAGCTAGAGCGTCGGGTTCTAGAAATGCGCGATAAACTTTCTCTGGCTTTGCAGCAAGTACCCTGTGGAGGCGAACAGTGTTAGTTGACATGATTGCTTTTAACTAAAATGTGATTTAAACATTCTATGCGATTAGTGCAGCGCATCCTTATCTTGTCTACGATTATTTTGTTGTGCAAGCGTCTTGCTTCAACAACCATGAGTTCCAGGATTTCTTGTGATAATTGCGGCAGCAGCTCTTGTTGCTGGAGTATGCTCTTTTTAACAATCCGTCAATGATTCTGCCGCCTGAGAATTGCCCTCATCCACGTTAGTTTCTTGCATTCAAAATTCATCC
>DASYRH010000109.1:0-17309 GCA_036004585.1 Nitrososphaera sp.
TATGTGGCTCGCCGCACTGACCGAGGGTTGAACTAGTGTTTCCTGGCAAAGTGGATCGCGAATTCCACCTTTTCACTGAAGGTTCTGCCGCAAAGGGGGCATACGACGTTTCGTGAGAGCAATGACTGCAACTTTTCATCAGCTCAAGGTAAGACGTTGCAATTCATCTGTTCAAACGCACAAAAGATGTTTTCAGTGTTGTACATGCTTCCTAGCACTGACAAAGGGTTGGCGTCAGACATGCCGCTAGCCTCTAGCATAGGCTTCCCCGGAGTAGCCATCATTAGAAATGCCATAAATGCGAGCAGCACTAGCATTCCCAAGACGATTGCGGGCCCGCGAGTGTGATTTCGTTTTGTTAGCGTCGAATATGCCATTCTGTCATCCGCCTAGGTTAGTGACGATGGCGTATGTAAAAAGGAGGTAGACTCTTTGATTATGTCTCGGCTGATGCGTGACGCCAGATATGTGCTTATCCTCGCGTTTTGGAGCTCTGACATGTCATAGGGCGAGCTGGAAGAAGCTCATTATGACGGAGCTTGGGAACTAGTCGGAGTACTCCTGAAATGGTTGCTCAAATCCTCCAGAAGGCTGACTACGGGGCCACTCGAACTGGGATGATGTATGCTTGTGGTTTGTCGTACAGTGCTGAAGGAATACGCCTACCGCATGGTTGAAAATGGTCTACTTGAGTACAACCGAATAGGCGCAACCTACAAGCGAACAGAGAAATGAATCCAGTTCCTTGAAACGTATGAACAAGTGAATATGCTAACTGGCTTGATCGATGTTATTAAGCAGAGACCTTTAGATTCTCCCTTCGATTAATCCAAAGCCAAAAATTGGTCACGATTGCTCCTTGACTTATTCCGAGTCTTCTTATCATTTTGGTGACCTTTCACTCATGTCCAGCAATGATTAATAGACCGATCCGCTGGCATCCCTGAAAAGAGTGCCTGCATGAAATCAGAGAACCCTATCATTAACCAAATTCTCGATGCTTACAAACCAATCTGGTCTGTCGCCCACGCCTCTTCTCTTATGGGCTGGGACTTTCAGACCTATATGCCTAAAGGAGGAACTGAAGAAAGAGGAGTGGCCGATTCTCAACTTCAGCTGTTGCATAAAGAGCTCCTGCTAAGCAAAGATTTCGTTGCACTCGTAGAGTCGGGCAAGAAACTTGATCAGCTAAGCGACGAGGAAAAGGGCATCATACGAATGCTCGATAGAGACATAACAAGACAGCTAAAGGTGCCAAAAGAGTTGACCGAAGCAGAGGCTCTGGAAAGTACTGTGGGCAACATGGTCTGGAGGGAGGCACGGGAAAAATCTGATTTCAAGATGTATGAGCCTCATCTGGAGAACATGATAGCGATAAAGAAGCATATCGCAGACAAGGTAGGTTATGAAAAGGATCCCTACGATGCTCTTTTGGATGAATTCGAAGAGGGGCTTACAGTGGATGACTTGGATAAGGTATTCGGTGTACTGACTTCAAAATTGCAGAAGATATTGAAAAAGCTGGTTGATTCAGCAAGCCCATTCTGCAAGCAGAGCGACCTAACAGCCAAGTATGACATTCAAAAAGTTGATGAGCTGAATCGCCAAATTTTAGGTCTCTTGCAATTCGACATGGGTCGTTTCAGAGTGGATGTATCCACCCACCCGTTCACTGATGCCATGAGTATCAATGACGTCAGAATAACCACTCGCTATGAGGGAACCGATTTCAAGAGATCAATATCTAGCACTATTCACGAAGAAGGCCATGCCCTGTATCACTTGCAATGTGACGAGTCATTGTCTGTCACCCCTGTAGAGGGGGCAACTTCGCTGGGCCTTCATGAATCGCAGTCAAGGTTTTGGGAAAACATTGTTGGCAAGAGCCGGCCTTTTATTCAACTAATCGCTCCATTGATCAGAAAGCAGGTAGGTTTCGCAAATCAAGCTACAGATGATGATCTGTATCTGTACTTCAATCATGTCAAGCCTGATTACATACGGGTCGACGCCGACGAAGTTACCTACAATCTCCACGTGGCATTGAGGTACGAGATAGAGAAAAAAATATTCGGAGAAGAGCTAGCCGTCTCAGAGATTCCCCAATTTTGGAACGATAGAATGGAGGAGCTCCTTGGAGTGAGGCCGACCGAGGATTCGCAAGGCGTACTTCAAGATACGCATTGGAGCAGCGGCCTCTTTGGATATTTCCCAACTTACACTTTGGGCAACTTGGTTTCAGCAATCATTGCCTCAAAGATGCAAATGGGACTCGACGAATATCAGGAAAACATCAGAAACGGCGATTTTACGTCCATTAAAGATTGGTTGCGACTAAAAATACATCGCTACGGATCTGTGTATGCACCCAAGCCGTTTCTCAGACAGACCTTTAACGAAGACTACAATCCAGATTATTTTGTAAAATACTTGGAAACCAAGTATGAAGCATAGAAGAACGTAACTCCAGTAGATATGATCATGGGAAAAAAGTGAGGGATAAGGGGTAGCCTTCTCAACCTGCTTAACTTGAAGTCTTACTCTAGCAGAGTGGCGCACATGTAGCATATCCCCGGCAATTCAGGAAATCTACGGGAGCCAATCTCATTATCATGTGCCGTATGATTTTCTACTGCTTGAAAATCAGGGCCATAGCGATTACTTCGAATGGGTCTTTGGCCAGGTTTGCTTTTTCAGGACATCTGGCTCCAGCTCTTACATCCGGGTCTGAATGGGATACGCGATGAGCTGAAACATGACGGGAAATTCAGATGGTAGCTAGCGCTTTTCTTCTTTCTTGTCAGTGGCACCCGAGCGCATTCCTTTCTTTACTTCCTCAGCTGTACCACTGACAGCCTCGTACGATTCCTTCTCGATTTCTTCTTTCGAACTCATATTGTGATTCAGTACATCATTGCTATTAGACCTTGGTAGCTATTTTTTATAGCCCGCTTTTGCCTGTGATCCATTGAAGAAAATAGAAGCTGTATACCTGCATAAATTCGACAAGGAGGTCCTGGAAGCATTGAGGGCATTAGACCTTGGCGGATTTACGATATTGAGTGGAAAGGGTAGAGGGAAAGGGCCGAGAAAAGTCAAGGAAGGCTTGGGCAGGTATATTGAGCCATTTAACGAGATAGATATGTTATTCGTGGTTGTTGCAGACTCAAAGGCTCCTTCAGTAGTTGCCGCCATTGCCAAGGCAACACACACCGGCGGGCTAGGAGACGGTAAGATATTCACGTCCAAAGTCGATGAGGTATTGGACATTTCAACAATGAAGGTTGGGGAAAAATATCTCTAATTGACAGCCGGTAAGATACGATACATTAACCTTCTGACCTAGCCAAAGTACATGAAATCATCAGCCTTGAATGACTTGCCATTCTCCAGTGTAACAGTAATGAGGGCTTTCCCTAAGCTGTAACCTTCCAACTTGTCATCAATCGAAGAGCTATCCATAAGCCAAAGATACATCTTTCCTGCTTGAGCACCTGTGAATGACCGGGTAAAGTCCTCAAAGTCACTTTCCCTGACATTGAACGAAGAACTGTAAATTCTTCTCATGTTACTAGCATCTGGCCTGTTTCATTTCTTTCTCATACCGCCTCCTCAAGTCCTATCATTTTTCTATCCATTGGCTATAACTCCAGCCGGAACAGCCTACCTATGATTGCAGCTCGGTTCATTCTATTTGTCGTATACCATTACAGCTATTGAATCTCCTGCTTTAAGAGCACAACCTGATGTATAGACATTTCTTAATACAACATTTACTGAGCCATTCTGGGTATCAGCCAGCGATACCGCGAAACAGGGACTTCCTTTAGTAAAAGTCGCGACTGCAAAGTCGTCGCTATCGACACCGCTAATGTTGCAGGTCTTGAGGATTGCAAATCCGTGGGTAACGTTAGCGTTGGCGTCGCTACTGTTCAGGACGCATTCGCCAAAGAGCAATTTTGTCACACCTTGCAACTCAGCTGCACCCACGGCATCTGTAGCTATTTCCGCTGCCTTTATTTCGCCATCTTTTACTTTAGCGGCCGTCACAGCATTGTTCGCCAAGTCTACCGTCATGACCTGTCCATCTACAATGTCTGTAGAAAACACCGTATTTGCAGCATATGCACGTAGCTCTGGTGAGGCAATAAAAGACCCTGCTACAAAGGCTGCAGCCAGCATACCTAACATCTTTGCGCTTATCATTACGCTGACTACTTGAGAGTGGTATAAAATCAGGTATGGAATAACATAGCTCGCTATCCTCCCTATCCCCTTGGCTTGCGCTGCCTGATGGTTTTCAAAAAAGAAAAAAGAAGAAGCCGCGCCGAGTAATCCCGGGAGGCTCTATTGTGCTTTTAGATTGGCAGGCTTGTGTGGCTTCGCTTTCTCAGGAACATGAATCCACCTAGTACTGCTAGCGAACTCATGACTAGAGCTGCAGCACCGATTGGAGATTCTGGCAGGACGAAGAATGTGTGCACCCTATAGTCAGCACCTTGGATGGCGATTAACTCATTCTCATCATCGTAGAATTCTACAATGAAGCGCCAGTCGCCAGGAACGAACTGATCTATTCCGAACGTTGTGCTAAAGCACTCTTGATCTGCTCCAAATCCACCAACTTCAGGACACGCATTTGGTCCGGAGCCTGTTTGCGATACCACTGAAGCATCTGTCTTGTAGTCTGGGGTTGGTACGCCTTCTGGTACTAGATAGCATATGGTGTGGTCAGTATTCGTGCTGGTGTCTATCCCGCCAACACAGTCAATGTCATCAGCTAGGTTTCCTTGGGTAACAGTATCCAGTGAAACTCCGGCTTGTATTGCTCTGGCTTTGGGGGCGTCAGCGTATGCTGCGACTGTCATCAATGGTGTCATGGCAATTGCCACTGCGATTGCGATTGGAATTACGATTGTTTTTCTGATTTGCATCGAACTCTGTTAATGAGAATAGACTTGATCTATAAATCCGGGTATGAATCATTGGGCGCGGTGTTACAAAACAAGTAAGCTTGAAGCAATATCCCGTGCTATTGGCACGTGACTATGCAACATGGCAACGGCACATTGCTTTTAATAGCAAGCGAGTGTCATTTTCACAATACTCGGCCTGCGCAGGCTTTGATAAGTGAGGTCGTTGTAGTCTTGCTTGCGCTGGCCACGTTCTTTACGAACTCAAAATATTTTGGTGCATGATTCTGCTGACCTCAGGTTTGGTCACTAAACTCAGGTCGTAGAACACCATTGCTTATTTACCGGGAGCCAAGGAGAAGCCAGATCAAGTGGATGTCATTTGGATCCTGTGTGAACTACCCACGCCTAAAGACATGGGCTTCTTGCTTCCTCGACTGAAACTTGCTTATCCGTTGCCGGACAAGTAGCGGTTCTGTCTCAGCATGGGCTTGTTCCAAACCCAATTTCAGAATGTTTCTTGCTGCGTTAATGTCCCTGTCCAGGACAAGCCCGCAGCTACGACATTCAAAGATGCGTTCTGACAGGTCAAGCTTTTCCTTTGCATCCACCCAGCACTGTGAGCATTTCTGCGAAGTTCCATTTGGATTGACGATTATGACTTGTCCAGTTACGATATTTGTTGAAAATACGGTGTTTGCAGCATACGCACGCAGCTCAGGGCTTGCAACAAAAGACCCGGCTACAAATGCTGCCACAACGAAGCCTAGACCTTCTCCCCATAAGCCAGAGATACTGTCATGCGATTTGTATCTTCCATCATCTTTCTTGACAAGCCCTTCAACATTTGCAGACATGATGTTTGTCAGACCTTTGACACATGAGCGTTTATCACCGATGCTCAATTCCAATGTTACATTAGCATGAATAACCTTTTTGCTAGCCCTGAAGGTAATCTTGGTTGGCTAGAGACAAAATAATCCTGCAGCAGGCGATAAATGAGGGCTTGGTGCCGTTGGGGGAACCTATTGTGAAGACAATCAAGTGGCACCTGCGAGCAAACGGGGTATTCCTTGATTCTCAAGAAATTGATCTCCATATTTTCTATCAGCATCTTGAGGGAATCGTAGGTAACATTGCAGATGTCGTAATCAACGAGATATATGAAGTCCTTAAAACAAAATATGCTGATTCGCCGGTCACCTTTGACTCTGAGATGAATGCTTTGGACAGAATTGACATACTCTTGGATATGCAGTCTGGAGGCGACACCACGGCATGCTGACTTCTCAGAAAGCCAAAATGAAAACTGCTCAGAGAAATGTGCTAGTCACATTAATCGCCACAGCTATTTTCGTCAACGCGTTAATCCTGTTTGCCGGGGACATAGCACTCCAGAACTATCTCGGCAATCTAGTCAGGCCGATAGTGGCTTCGGCAGCTACGGCTCTTGCTCTAGTTGTAGTGGCAAGACAAGGGCTAGCCGGTATTTTTGGAAGATCTTATGCGGCGATGGCCGGCGGATTGGTGTTGTATCTAATTGCCGAAATATTGTGGGCGTATTATTCAATCGGCATAGGGATCGAAGTGCCATTCCCCTCCCTGGCAGATGCGTTTTGGCTGGCAGCGTACGCCCCATTTGGCTATGGACTGTTCAAACTAGCGAACTTGTACAAGGGCATCAAAAGAACGAACACGAGATCGACAATCATTATGGCCGTGCTAGTTGGGATATTTGCCTGCTACTACATCGTCCAGCTAATCTTTGTCTCTGATGTATCCACACCCGACGGAGCTCTCGCTTTGGGAATAGGGATTGCATATCCCATACTAGACGCAATATTGGTAGTCCCCGCCCTCGTTGCCGTTCTGAGCGCGGGCAGAGGGTATCTGACCGCCGTGCCGTGGATATTCATCTCTTGGATATTTACTGCAATAGCAGATTCAATATTTGGATTCACAGCCATAACATCTATGGCGTATGATATTTCGATATGGAACGTCTTCTATAATATTGCCTATCTTAGCATGGCCGCCGGAATGTACTGGCATAACAGATACATGATCCTCGACATCAAGCAAATCAAGACTGACAGTGGCAGAGAATCGGTCGCAGCCTGATTTACCAATTTTCAGCGAGGAAGCCCGCGTGCTTTAGCCGTGGGAGTAGTCAATCTATCCGATCTTTCCAAAGGGACATATGCCTTGAAATTATCTTTCCCCGCTTCGGGAATTAGCCGGAAAAATGGGAAGAGTCCAGAATTTCTGACACGCTATCGCAGCTATAAAAGCTAACTATCCATTTCTCTACCACTAATGACCACACTACTGATATCTTCCCGGTATTAACAAGCAATAGATCCGGTATGAGCGAACTAGAATTTGAGAACAGGAACAAATCTTCCATAACAAGCATGAACAAACTACATTCAGAAGCAAGAGAAAAACTGGCAGGGTTTCTTATTGGAGTCCCAGAACCTGCAATGCAAGCAACTGCGATACAGATCATAAAGTCGCCTTTCGCATTTGACAAGTCATTTGGCTACTGCCTATGCCTTATCGGCTTCGCTATAATGGAGGAGCTTTTTTAATGAATTCCGAGACCACATTGATGCGCCGCGTGGAAAACGAATTCGATTATGAACTCATTCCGTCCCCTTGTTGCAGGGTAGAGCCTAGCGGCGTAATCACTCAGTGCAATTCTATATTGGCAGAACTGCTAGGTGCGAATAGAGAAATGATTGTCGGAAGACCGATACTTGACCTTTTTGAGTCAACTTCTCGCTCGGACCTCGCTGGCATGATCTCGTCCTTGTCAGCCAATGGGTTACAGTCAAACTTTCGATCCAAGACGATTTGGATTCTAGGAAAGGATAAAGACAATCATGAATTCCCTTGTCATCTTCGTTTTCGGACGATTATCGATGCCCTCGGCAAACTGACAGGATTTAACATCTCTTTCATCGATGAAAGAGAGTACAATCAACAGATCGAGCAACTGCAGAAGGACCAGGATCGCCTAAAGATGATCGAGAAAATGAAAGATGAGTTTGTTGCGGTCGCGTCACATGAATTGCGAACTCCTATCCAGCCCATACTAGGATTTGCCATGCTCGCAAAGAGAGGAATCATGAGCGAGGAAAAGGCATGGGAAGGAGTGCTGCGAGAGGCGCGTCGGCTCCAACAACTTGCCAACGATATTCTCGATGTAACTAGAATAGAGGCGGGTGGCGTAAATTATGCATTTGGCAAGTTGAGAATCAACGAGTTGCTGTGCTCAATTGTAGATTCATATCGGCTCGATCTGCAACCGGAGATTTGTCTGAATGTGATTCATGACGACTCAGAAATAGACTTTGAGATTGAAGCCGACCGGGCTAGAATTACTCAGGTCGTCGCAAATCTCATATCAAACTCTATCAAGTTCACAGAAAAGGGCGGGATTAGAGTTGAGAGCAGAGTACTTCGGGAAAGCAATGAATTCGAAATTCGGGTTGTCGACAATGGCAGAGGGCTTTCTGAAGAGATCCTGCCAGTGTTGTTTGAGAAATTTGCGACGAAGGGTCACGGTAATGTTGCGAACAACAAAGGAACTGGTCTGGGTCTGTACATCACCAAGTCCATAGTCGAGGCGCACAAGGGGCAGATTTCCGCCTTCAATAACAGCGATTCCGGTGCGACATTCCTAGTGAGACTTCCAATTTCACAATCGAGTTAGGTACTATGGACAATAGGTCAAAGTACACGTAAGTGAATCGGCGAATTGCCCGCGACTTGTATATCCAAAAAAATACCTAACAAGCTATTATAGGCATCAGACAAGCGAATGTCCTTGCCGGATGCAAAGTAGCTCCAGATCAAATTCTTGGCGAATATGGATCGCGGTTGGCCTAGGGGCTCTCGTCGTGACGGCAGCTCTTGTCAGCTTTGCGATGCCCAGCCCGACAACTCTTGATGAACAAAAGAAAGAGTCGGAAATGGCAATGCCGCCTGGCGCTCTTGTAACAGTCGGATTCAACGGTCAGGTGGGTGTTCTACTAGATGAGATACCACAATCGATACGGGATCGAGCAGTGAAAAGTATTCTGGAAGAAAAAGGTGATTTCTGGAAGGTTCGGGCTGCGGACCAAATACGCTTGATGTCATACCGATTAATCTTTCGCGATAGCTATTATGACGAAAGTGAGGGCAAAGGGGCTCTACCATTGCCACCTGAACAAGTATGGGACATTCAAATCGACGGATCGCCTAAGCGATTTACCACCGAGGAAGGAAACCACGACATCGTGGCTGTAAACTATAGTTTTTCCAGTGTTCTACTTACTGATATCGAATCTCCAGGCATGTCAGAACCAAATCTGGAATCGATCGGCGGAAAATGGTCGGAGCATTTCATTCTACCCATAGACCCCACACTGTTATTCCAACGTACGCGGTTTGCTTGCATGGACGAAAATCAGTTTCCACCTCGCAGCGTGGATGCGGAAGAAACCGATACTTTCTATGACCAGGAGACCGACGTGGAGGACGAATTGTCTATTGAGGGATTTCACCAAACCGAAATGCCAGAGATGTCATGTATCGAAGCCCTAGATTCTAAAGTCGGAAAAGTTGAGGCGGATCTCGATTTTGAAAGGATAGCCTGGGATTCTACACTAGCTGATAAAGTCAGAGTCGGCGCGGTAACCAATCCCGAAAGTCCCGACCTAAAGATTGAAGATTCCACATTCAAGACAAACCGACTAGCCTATAGATACATTACGCCAGACGACTGCGCATTGGCAGAAGGTTCGGTTGGCGATACCGGCTGGCGGCGCCTGCTGCAATTCAGCGCCGCTGATAGAAACGTAGGCGCGAGGGAATTGGAGATCGGAGATATCGATTACTACATCGAGGGCAGAGACACGGAACTTTCGAACAACGGAATATACGAATATTCTGTGTGCCACGACCATTACCATTTTGTTCATTACGGGACGTTTTCCTTTGGAGACAGCCAGACTCACAAGATGGGATTCTGTCTGCAGAGCACCAACAGGTTCAGCAACAACGAGTACAGCCCGTTACCCAACCGATACGCTGGGTGTGATTTCCAGGGGATCGAATCAGGCTGGGTAGACGAATACAAGATCGGCCTTGAAGGCCAATGGGTGGATGTAACAGACGTCAACACACCTGTGACGAGGCAGCTTGAATTTCACTCAAATCCGCTTGGCTTTTTGTGCGAGGGCAAGCCAGTTACCGACTCTGAAGGCTACCAAGTTTACGAAATGACTCAGCTAAAAACAGCTGATGGCCATTCAGTGTTCAAACCAAGATGCGAATATGGAGATGGGGCCCTTGAAAACAACTTTGACTCTTATGAAGTTACGTTACCGGGGGACGGACATGGTTATGTCACGGAGGAATGCAGTCGAGGAGAAACTGGACCACTGAGGAACTGTGGCTTTGTTAAAAGTGATTCCATATTCAATTGTACACCGAGACACAAGGTGAATTTGATGGTGACTTTGCCTGAACAATATTCTTTGCATCCTCAGATAGTTCGATTATGCGAGTTTAGCGCGGTACTAAATACTGCTATTCCTTGTACCTACAATGGGCCTCACAACGCACAGGCTATCTTAAACGATGTCGTCGAGTCCAATACCAATCTTGTTTTTGAGTGTCCGGGCCCCTTGGATGGACAAGAACTAGGTGGCAAGTTTTCAGTCTATTTTGCTCCGGTTCTGCCTGAGGATATGCCGGCTGATTTGCAGTTTAGTCTGCTCTGAAAGCTTTTTCGGGCGTGAATCTTTCTGGATGTTTGAGTAGCAGCGTTGCAAAATCATTCATGCCACTCGAAGCCAATACGCCTTTTTCAGGACGCGATCTCTTCAATCGAGTGAACTGGCACAAAGGAGCGCAGAACCATCAACCGCGCAGCGACGTGTTGACAGAACCACCGAACTACGCGGCTGATTAACATATCCTAATTTTCGTGTACGTATTGGAACTTTTTATCAAGTTTCGCCGAAAGCGCCCACGCTTTCAAACGGGGGTAGTTCAGGATGAATTAATCCAAAATCTAGTCCGCAGGCCGAGTATCATGGCAACAAGAAGAACTGGGGATCAGACTCTAAGAGCGAAGGCGGAAGGGCTTGATGTTTTCCCGCAAACGTGCCAAGCACTCAGACTTTGGACTTTTTGGCTGAAGAATTGTTTAATAGCTTTGCGGATATGACAATTGACATGGCATCAGTTGCAAAAATTCTGGAATTGATAGGCACTTCTGACGAGGGATGGGAGGCCGCAGCGCAGGCCGCGGTAAAGGAAGCACTCAAGACCATTCATGGGATCAGCGGCGTTGAAGTTGTGGACATGACCGCAAAGGTTGACATGCAGACTGGAAAAATAGTGCAGTACCGGACAACAGTAAAGATAGCCGTTGGGGTAGACCAGGAACGCTAGTGGATCCCTGTCTATGACCTGAGCTGAATTGTGAATCGCCAATTCCTGGCTGGAGAAGCGATCAACAGACAAACCGCAAGAAAGAACGTTCTGAGCTCAGGGCAAGTTGAATTCCCGCCCCGAAGATTTCGGTATCGTAGCGATGCTGACGCACTCTGCTTAACGTCGCTCCGCGCCAGTCGCCCAGCTTTCCGATTCTCTACCTTGTCGAGAGGCTGAGCTCTTCATCTTCGCGATAACTCGTGGTCTTCCGCTCAAATTTCACAATTGCTATCAAAAATAGTTGTCGGTTCACGATGTAGGAGATGGAACGGCAACAAAAGGAAAGTATCTCCGCTGTTTGAAGTGTGAATAACAGTCAGTGCACCAAGAGGGGAGGGGCTGGCGCCACATTCAAGCGAATGTTTAGGGCTCGCTTTCATCCCACGGCTAAAGCGCGTGGGTTTTCTCGCTAGTCAAGTGATAAGGGCTAGCTATAGAGCTCGCGTTATTACGAAACTGAAGCCACATAATAGCTCCTGATCATTATTTTATAGAGCCAAAATGACTGTTTTTGGATTGGAAATTGGTCGTTCGTCGCTCCCCAGCTGATATAGTAGCTCATATCCTTCAAAATTCATACGGTGGAGCTACGCGAACTAGAATCATGAATGCCTGTAGATTGTCATTCAATGGGCTAAAGAGGTATGTCTACCTCATGGTTGAAAAGGGGTTGCTCGAGTATGAACCAATGGTAGAAAGATTCAAGCCAACGGAAAAAGGGCTTCTATACCTTCAGACGTATGAGGAAATGAACCAGCTTTCTGGATTAATCAGTGTGTTAAAGCGAGATTTCTAGTACTATGCAAGAGCTCATTATGAGATTATTGGTGCCTTTCTGTCCAAGGCACTGCTTAGCGTCCTCATTTCGAGAACATACTCATTCCCATCGAAGGGATACCACACCCACTAGTGACGCAGCTATCGCAGATAACCCACGCTGAAGTCGCAACGCGCGAATCTAATTTAGTATCTTAAACATTATAACATAGGGATCTAAATTTCTAGCAGGGGGAGCAGTTTACGGCTATTGGAAGGCCGAGGCTATCAGTTGCCTCGAAGTCATATCAACAATCAATCAAGGTGCTAGAGATTCTTGAACAGAATAAGGATGGCTTGACTGCTCGTCAAATTGCAAATCGGTTGGGAGATCGCATTCAAAGCGGTATGTTGTCCCGACTTCAGAAGGCCGGTAAGATAAGACTGAAAAAAGCCATCCTGGCAAATGGCATTGGCATAGTTTACCTGCTGAACACGAAAAAATAGTCTTGATTCACGCTAGGATGTGGTAGAATAGCACTTAACGAGAGTTATCAACCGCTGATGAACCGGAATAGATGACTCAAGACCGGCCCGGGTGGCTATAGAGGCTAGCATAGATGGACCATCCCCCGCGATTCTGGCAGCTCGGGCTTGGCTCTTGGTCAAATTGTTGAAATATAGTACAGCAAATAGGTCCGCAATAATCTATTCAACAGCCAAGAGCCGCAATTCGTTATGTATTTCCCTGATGATTAGCCCTGCTCCATTCGCGCCCAAAATCCTTTGAAGCGCTATTTGCAATTCCTCCAGCGTGAAAGTGTCATCGCGCTCCAAGTCAATCTTGTATGCAGCTCTAAGGCTGTGCTTCAACATTGTTAGATTGTCGTCACCCAATCTAGCAAAAACTGCAATGATTGCCTCGCGCTTGAAGCTTTTAGTCATTTGAGACAAGCCTCGAAAAGTGTACGATAGATCCAGAGTAAGAATCGCTGTATGTAGTAAATTGAGACATTTGCCCTTATTTTAGTCGAAAAAGAAACCGACCCCAAAAAAGGTCATGGAAACTATTTTCTCTTAAAGCCTATGTGGCTCGCCGCACTGACAGAGGGTTGAACTAGTGTTTCCTGGCAAAGTGGATTGCGAATTCTACCTTTTCACTGAAGGTCCTGCCGCAAAGGGGGCATACAACGTTTCGCGAGAGCAATGACTGCAACTTTTCATCAGCTCAAGGTAAGACGCTGCAATTCATCTGTCCAAACGCACAACGGATGTTAGTCAAATTTCCTGAAATTGATTTTCTTTTTCTTATTAGGTATCTCGAGTTATGTAATAGATGCCGATCACTATTTTATATGAAGACGACGTAGTGTGGGGTCGGAACTTGGGAAATCGTCGGAGTACTCCTGAAATTGTTGCTCATATTCTTCAAAATGCTGATTACGGCGCCACTCGAACTGGGATGATGTATGCATGTGGTTTGTCGTACAAAGTGCTGAAGGAATACGTCAACCGTATGGTTGAAAATGGTCTACTTGAGTACGACCCAATAGGTGCAACCTACAAGCGGACAGAGAAAGGAATCCAGTTCCTTGAAACATATGAACAAGTAAATATGCTAACTGGCTTGATCGATGTGATTAAGCAGAGACCTTTAGATACCCCCCTTCAATTAATCCAAAGCCAAAAATGGTCACAATTGCTCCTTGACTTGTTCCAAGAGTCTTCTTATCCTCTTTGTAGGGGTTCTTGTTTCGATAGAAACCATGGTCGCTATTTTTGGAAAAAGTCGATGTCGCTTAGCACTCAGGACAATGAGTAAAGAACCGTATGCAACTGGACCGGGGCAACTTTCATGAATCAAGGTGTATACTTAGGAATCTTCCATACCTGCTTTAATAGCATCGCACAATTCCACACAGCATGATTAGCGTCAAAATAGTTGCAATCATTGCTGCGGCTTTCATCGCTGGCGCTTTTGTTGCGTCGCCACAGCTGAGGGCATATGCAGCGGCTACAATAGGTTCAGCCGACATAATTGATGGCTCTATACAATCGGTAGACATTGGAACAAGCCAAGTAAAAGCAGCTGATATAGCCCCGGATGCAGTTGGCGGCAGTGAACTAATCGGAGTGACAAAGATTCTATATGGACAGTGCAAGATTTCAGCTACTTCTGCTTCGTTAAATGTTCTAGCCGGTGGTTTAATAGGCATACCCTGCAACATATCCGGCGTAGACTCGGACGACAGCGTTGTTGCGACATTGAATGCCAATAATATGCCCTGCTTCGAGATTCAATCTGCTCCCACTGAAACCGGAGCTGTTGGTATCAGCCTCAGAAACGAGTGCTCGAGTACACAACATGTCGAAGCTGGCAAGATGATTAGCATTATAGCATTCGACAAGTAGCAGTCTCAAATAAGCCACAATAGCACCATCGCTTTTACTGGCTGGATAGTTCTGTTGCTGGTTTTTTACAGCGACTAGCTACGTCCCTCCAGGATGAACCTGAAAATTGTAGGTATTATCGCGGCGGCTTTTGCAGCTGGCGTTTTTTTTCATCGCCAGCAATGGGAGCTTTGCTGATTTTTGTGGGAGACAATTGCTGCAGAAAAGCATTAGAAAAGATCGAGGATAGGATCGCCAAGATTCTAAAACATTCCGGGCGAGAATTCAACTGGCCCTAATTCACTAGCCAAAATAATGCTGCCGCTAGGCCGCTAACGCCGGTACTTTTCCCTTCATAGGGAGGATTATCGTGAAAACGCTGCCTCTTGCATCGTTGCGCGCGGCGGAGATCTTGCCTCGATGGGCCTCTATGATCCCCTTGGCTATGAATAATCCCAGTCCTGTTCCCTGGTTAGCCTTCCTATCGGCGTCCTGGCTTGCAAATTTCTTGAACAGGTTCGGGAACAGTTCTTCAGGTATGCCCACTCCGGTATCAATAATTTTCAACTCGATATAGCATCCCTCAACAACACGGCAAGATAATGTGATCGAACCTTCCGATGTGAATCTCTGCGCATTATTGATAATATTCCAAAGTGCTTGGCTCAGCTTTTTCTTGTCTCCAAGAATTACTGAAGATCCAGGAATATCCAAAGCAGTATTGATTGAGACAGCGGGATTGTCTCTTGCCGACACTACCGCAGCTGCCTCGGCGATTTCCGTGATAAATTGCGTGATATTGATATCTTCCATGACATATTTCATCCTGTCTGCCTCGATCCCGCTGGCATCAAAAATATCGTCAGCGAGTCGCTTCAGTCTGTTGGCTTCATTGGTAATGACGTCTAGTGCCTTATCATATGTAATCGCACCTCTCCGTGCCAGTTCAGAGTATCCAAGTATGGGCTGAATCGGCGTTCTTAATTCGTGTGAAGCAATCATCAGGAATTCCCTTTGCAGTTTTTCCTTCTCCTTCAGCTGCTCGCGCATCAAATTAAAGTGAGCAACCAGATCGCCGATTTCATCGGCGGGGGCAGGCGAAATTCTTGTGTCATATTTTCCACCCGCAAGGTCGTCAAGCGCGTTTCGCAGATTTGTTACAGGGATGGAGATGCTTCGGGCAATGACATTTCCAAATGATACCGCAAATATCGCAGCGGCAGCAAAGCCAATGATGATGAGAATGAACGACGAATTCAGATTGCGTTCCACTCCAACTCGAAGGACCTGGTTTTGCTCTTGCTCCACCTTGAGTATGCCATCTACAGTAGATGCAAATTTCTCCTGTGACAGTTCCATGCTCTCCCGCGCCTCAGCGACTGTACCTTCATCGCTCTTTGAATCAACTAGCTGCAACACCTCATCAGCTCTTGCGTTAAAATCAAGCCAATCCTGAGTTATGGAAGCAACCGATTGCTCGTCAGCCACACCGTCGGAAGGCGAGGAAGCGGATTCAAAAGTTTGGATGGTTTCATCAAAGTCTTCGCGGGCTTCCCTAATCTCATTTCTATAGTCTTGAAGCTCGTCCACATTTTCTTCCACAGTGTATTCTAGGGCTCGTGAGTAGATGATTATGGAGTCAGTCTGCATTCTCTGAAGAGATAGCATTTGCGGTACCGACTCGTTATCTAGCTTGGCGAAGGAGTCTCCTATATTCCTCGAGTTCATGAATACGGCTACGCCTATGGCTACAATGACCGAGGCTACTAGTAGGAAGGAAATTGATAGTTTAGTCCCAACCTTCAATTCAATGCCCCGATTCTATGCCAGACAAGCTGTGGTTATTGCCTAAATACCGTGAGTACGTAGCTCGCAGGAAATACAAATGAAAAATCTGCCAGGCAGTTTAGTTGGCCTTAAAACTGGCAAGCTAAACCTGTTTTGTGTCAAGTTTTATTCAATCGGGCGACGCTCTCCATCTTTTTCACGCCACGCATGACTTTTTCGCGATCTCGGATTTCACCGATCAGCCTTTCCATCTTGTTGTTATTGTGATCGTTCTCTAAATGGATGTGCCGAAGATGTTTTGTTTCGCATTCCAAAGTACGGCATTCCCTCACAGAGGCTTGATGGAAATTTCTTGCACCATCGCTGATTAGTACCATCGGTTATCTGACCACAAACATCCATCACCCGAACTTACCAGCTTATCACCCTAAATTAACAGGGGAAGGAAATGACCCTAAGAATTACCAGTGTCTTCTTACAACACTCTGCTGAATAATCGGGTGAAACTGACCGCCTGCTGGTTTCGCGTAATGAGCTGCTGAATTAGGGCGATAAGCAGTTGCTTGTAATGTAACATAGCACGCCTATCCGCGTCATTATATTTTTATGCTACTTTGTCTTCGTTGTAATTTCGTTGACAAATTCTTTCAACTTTTTCAACGAGACTGGCTTCGCCATGAAGCCGTCAGGAGTTGTATGAGGCATGACTTTTGAAAATTCTGACTGATTTACTTCAAACGCAGTCATGAGTAGTACTGGTGCTTCTGGTCTTAATTCCTTGACTCTCCTGCAAAATTCGAACCCGTTCATACCGGGCATTCTCACATCTGAAAGAACAATAGTACAGTTCTTACCATTTTCCTTGAAATACTCCCATGCCATGATCGGGTCGTTATATTGATGAACTATAAACCCATCCTGTTCCAAACCCTTCTTCATTACTGAAGTAATATCAACCTCATCATCGAC
>DASYRH010000110.1:0-18219 GCA_036004585.1 Nitrososphaera sp.
AAAAAGACTAGCACAGAGTAGTTCACACTCCTCAGGATCTCGACGCGATGACTGGAAAGTGAATACATCGCGGCTGCTCCTATCATGGCCACGCCTCCCAGGCTAAAGCGCGCCAAGCCCAGGAACATCAGCACTTCTGACATTACAAATCCTCCAAGCGTTGCGAGCAAAATTGCTATAGAGATCTTGGCAAGCCTGGGATCAGAGTATCCATCCACCTTTTCGGTCATCTCGATCCGGCTCAAGATGATTGTACTGCCAGCGAGTTCCTTTCGGTAAAAGAGCTTTGTGATGCAGAAGGTAAGTACTAGGCTGACAATAGTGGGCAGAGTCAAGTGGGTGAGAAACGTCAAAAACGGAGTGCTGATACCGCTCTGGGCTGCAATGAGAAGGTTTTGAGGATTCCCAATCGGTGTCATGACACTGCCGACTGTAATCCCAAACGCTAGTCCCAGCAGGAGGATCACGGGACGTATTCCGGCTCTGCTGGCTACATATGCAGCGAGGGGTACTCCAATCAAGGCTAAGGTATCATTGACAAGAAATGCGGCCATCCCTCCGATTCCTATGACAAAGACCATCAGAAGTCGTGAGGGAGTTTTAGCCATTGAGAGCATCTTGGTCGCGATCCGACTGATGACACCCGCCCTCTCAAGGCCCGAAACTATAGTGAACATTCCAAAAAGAAAGGCTATCACTTCCAGGTTTACCGAACGAAACGCCTGCTCAATGCTGACAACCTGCGCTATTATCATAAGCGTTGCTCCAATGAGCATGGCAACCCATACAGGGACCCCTAGGCGCCTCCTTGCGACAATGAGACCGTATACTCCGGCGAATATCGCAAGTGCTAGGTATTCCTCCACGCTTCTAGTAGCAGATCTCGGAATTACATTTTGGGTGTTAAGAAAATTAGTTCAGCAGGGTTGCTGGAAGAAATAGGGTTGCTTTGACCAATCAAGAACCCGCGTTCAACCTGCAAGGATTTGAAAAGCCACCCGGCTCAACTCTGAGGTTCACCTCGTTCGTTAGGCGTAACCTGCGCCGGACATTCCATGCCTAATATCTTCATCAATCTCAGTATGCATCAAATTCTTGTAATTCGTTTTAAAGCTCCTAAGATTTAATTACTTATTCGAACAAACGCAGTGCCAACGAGCGGGGGTTGTAGAGCCTGGCCAAATCGGCTAAGAATATTGGAAACGCGGGACTTAAGATCTCAGAAATGGGTTATCCCGTCCCTTAGGGGTCCGTGGGTTCAAATCCCACCCCCCGCACTATTTTCCAACGGAGTATTTGCTTACGCCTGTCAATTGCCAAGCAAATAGCTTTGATGGCTAAATACAGAT
The DNA here is from genome assembly GCA_036004585.1 of Nitrososphaera sp. Lineage (GTDB taxonomy): Archaea > Thermoproteota > Nitrososphaeria > Nitrososphaerales > Nitrososphaeraceae > Nitrososphaera. The sequence goes on from DASYRH010000110.1 coordinate 1,350, forward strand.
GATTTGCATACGGCTCGGAACCTCCCACTAGTTCATCAGCAATTTCGTTTGATCTATTCCGAAAAATGAAATCGCGATATTCGCCCCGAGATCTGTTAGCCACAGTTAAAGCCGTGTTGCCATCGCTAATTCGAAATAGTCACGTAGGAGCTCGCGGGGCTGCCAAGGACCTCAGGATTCTCTGAGTTTTCTATCAAGAAAATGCGCAGCTCATAAGACCCGGCATTCTCAGGAGTCCACAAGGAACCAATTTCCATACTGCCTCCGGGCGCAACAATTGCTGTGCGTAGATCGATATACTGCGTTACCCCATTCTCATCCCGTACTTGAACGACCGCCACGAGATTCCAGGCTCTATCTTGGTGGTTGTTTGTCATAGTTGCAGCGATCACTACGTCTTCACCAGTAGTTAAGTTGCCTAATGGTGGTGAATTGACCGTCCTTAGGACAGGCAGAGAAACGTTCAATGGTAGAGTAGGAATCTCAGGCTCTTCAATAGGTGGGAGCTCAACAGGGCCTTCATTTGACACGGTAATTGCCCCAAAATCAAGTTGCTTCTCATCACCGTCCCTGCTTGTCAGTCGCTTTACACTTTTACCTTCAGAGTCCATTATGTAAATGTCCTGGCCGTCTTCCAGCCTGTCGCTGACAAAAGCAATCAAAGTGCCATCTGGAGACCAGCTTGGAAACAGGTCAATGGCAGTATTGTTTGAAAGGTTCCTCACTCTTTTTCCATCGGAGTTCATTACGTAGATTTCATCATTTCCGTCCCTGTCGGTAACGAAAGCGATCTGATCACCTTCTGGAGACCACCGCGGGTAGTAATCCCTGCCTGGTAGATTTGTGAGCTTTTTCTCATCGGAGCCGTCCTTGTCGATAACGTAAATCTCTACATTTCCGAATCCTAGATCTCTAGAAAATGCGATCTTTTCGCCGTCCGGAGACCAGCTTGGATCCGTGTCCAGCGATGGGGTTATGGTCAGCCTCCTTGCGCTAGACCCATCAGAGTTCATCACGAATATCCATTTATGATTCAAATCTCCCTTTGAAAAAACCAGCTGCTTTCCGTCAGGCGACCAACCTAGTCCTGAGAAAGGTGATGTACTTTTAGTTAGGCTAACGCGATTTTTGCCGTTTGAATCGACAACCACGATTTCTTCATAGCCATCCAAAGTGCTAACGAAAGCAACCTTGTCGCCAGATGGTGACCATTTCGGCAGCGAATCCTCAGCTCCGGCACTGCTGGTAAGTTGAGTGACATTGGTTCCATCAGAGAGCATGACATAGATTTCGGCGAAGGTTCCATTTCGGTCACTCACAAACGCTATCATACCGTTTTCTCTCAAGATTGGAAGCTTTTCCTTGACAGGGGTTTTTAGAGGCTGGATATCTGGCGACAAGTCCTTTTGCAGGTTTCTCGTGAGCCTCTTCAGATCGCTTCCGTCCGAGTCCATAATGTGAATTTGTTCATTGCGGGTGCCAATGTTGCCTGAAAAGATTATTTTCTTTCCATCCGGCGACCAAGACGGGTGGGACTTGTTCGAATTCCCGAAGGTCAGCTTGGTCATATTGGAACCGTCAATTTCGATTGTGTAAATGTCAAAGTTTCTCGTCAAGTTGCCTGCAAAGACGATCTTTTTTCCATCAGGCGACCATTCAGCTTGCATACTAGAGCCATTGCCCACAAGCAACGAGCGTTGCTGACCGTCTGCGTTCATCGCGAAAATTCCGAAATTGCTGCCGTTAGTTCCGGAAGTGAAGAGAATTCTGTTACCATCCGGAGACCAAGTTGGTTCAAAATCATCTGTAGGACTGCCCATTGTGATGTCGATCGCTAGCCCATCTGCATGATCCATGACATAGATATCCCTGTCTGTGCCGTCTGTTATGGCAGAGAACAGAATCCTGCTGCCATCCGGCGACCACTCGGGATCTGATGAAACAACCCCGGAATGTGTCAACTTCTTGACGTTCGTCCCGTTGCCTTCCATGACGTAGATTACATCGGCCCTAACAAAGGCGATTTTAGTACCATTTGGGGACCATGAAGGGCTAAGGTCGGCTGCAGCATTATTGGTCAGCCTCTCCTCGTTCGTTCCGTCGGAGTCCATCAGATAGATCTCAAAGTTTCCGTCCCTAGAACTTGCGAATGCGATTCTGCCATTTACTGGGTAAGATGCAGCTTGAGAGTCCAAGCCATTGCCAATGTACAGAATGCCCAGTGACGCGCAAAGTAGGAGTGTTACCAAAGTTATCGAAACGGCACCGTGCCAGGTTAGACGCATCTGCGATCCTATTGACCCAGATTTGGCTGGTGTTGGGGCTATAAAAGCAACAGAGGAACAAGAGACTCAATTGACAGTGATCTGGATTTCATGACAATGCAGACAACAAAGTTCGTCCCGCATGTAAGAGTATTGAAATACGGTTCAGTCAGGAAAACGGGTCAGCTCCACAAGGATAATCTCTGCGGGGCAGTTGATCCTGATCGGCATCAGGGAATACCCTATTCCTGCACTTACATTGACAGTCATTTCGCCAAGCGCCTTATACATGCCGAATGTCTCATTCCTCTTCGCATGATCCGTCCCAGTCATTAGTGGTCCGATGCCTGGAACCCTGATTTGTCCGCCATGGGTATGACCTGAAAGGAGAATGTCAAACCGTTTTTTCTTAATCTCCCGTGAATACAAGATGTCAGGTGAATGGCTCATCAGTATCGCTAGGTCGGAATCGCGATAAGCCAAAGTTGTGTCAGCAATATGAGGTTTGCCTAGAACCGGATCGTCGGTGCCTTCGATGAATATCTTAGGACCTCTTGTTGATTTGATCGTGACGTGTTCATTTACGAGTACCTTTATCCCAACCTGGTCGAGGGAATTTACTAGTTTCTTCCAATCGTTAGCAGGAAAGTCTATTCCCAGTAAGGCGTGCCTGAAGTGCTGCCACAGCGTACGATAATAGTAGTCGTGGTTGCCCAATATCCCATAGAGACCATCTTTAGCTTTTGAGCCGTCGAGGAATTCACACAGGGAATCTATGTAGCCATCATGTGTTATGAAATCCCCCGTAACTAGGATAAGGTCTTCCTTATTACCGTGGAGCTCTTTCCAAAATATTCTGTTTTTCTTGACGGCGTCGTCAAAGTGGATATCGGAAACATGAAGTATAGTGTAGCCTTCAAGCTCTTTCATGAGGGATGGCATAACAATTCGTTCCCTTCGAATTCTCAACGTTGTCTTGCAGTGTTACTCGATCCACTTATTTGAACTACTAAAAATCAATGTCGGATGAACCGAATATCATCTAGACCCCCCTCCTATCACAAAGACACCCACTATTAGGCCGAATGAGGTGAAGCCCATCACGAATCTAACGTATACCAGAGAAAATATTTATCACGCGAAAACTTAGGCCAGTTTGCAAAGATTCCTTTCTTTGTGATCCTGAAAATGCGACTGACAATAATCATTGTCGCAGTCATAACAATGCCACCCCGAAAGAGTATAGCAAATGACACACTTGCCGATTGGTTTGTTGTAGTCGAAGTCCTTCCTTGGCTTTGTTGTCGGTTTTTGTGGCCTGGGCTGTGGCTTCATAGATTATGCCTCAAACAAAGATTGAATTGCAAAGAATTGCATGCACTAGTTTACCCCAAAAATTCTTCCGTATTGGGAAACATCTTCGTCCAACAAACCCGATAGGCATTTCTATTATTTAAGTTCTCTCTTGGCTCCGCCAAGTCTCTCTGATATTACAAGATCTATCAAGACTCTGATCTTGGCTTGGTAGTCAGGAGGAACATCAAGATTTCTTATTCATCCATAAGGTTAGCGGAAAGATTCCGGATTGCATTTTGATTGTACGTAACCAAGAATTTTTTCCGTCATAGCAGGCTGCTCCAGGAAGAGTTGGGCAAGAACAGAAACTCTCTGTTCAGGTCAGAATAGGTTTATTTATCTTCGACCAGAGTCAACAGACTGCGATGCCGGAATCCAAGGGCAAGACCATAGTCGAAGTCACGGTTGTCGGAAAGGATAGACAAGGCGTCGTGGCCGACATTACCAGTTTTATTTTCAAGAACCACGGCAACATTGAAAAGATTAGTCAGAATGTAGTTCGAGGGCTCTTTGGAATGCAGCTTGAAGCATCCTTTATGGACGTAAGTCGAACTACCCTTGACAATGGTCTGAAGGATCTTGCAAAGAGCCTTTCGATGGAAATCAAGGTTCACTATCAAGAACCGAATCGGCTGCAGAATGCGGCTATCTTTGTGAGTAAAGAGCCTCACTGCCTGACTAGAATTCTCCACGCCAAGAAAGACAGCGAAATCAAAGGTAACATTGCAGTTATTATTGGAAGCGATAACACGCTGAAGTCAGTTGCTGATGACGCAGGCATCCCCTTCCACTCGGTTGTACATGCAGACCAGGCTGAGGCCGAGAACAAGATCCTTAAACTGATAGAGCAGTACAACGTCGATCTTATTGTTCTTGCGCGGTATATGCGGATACTCACTCCTAATTTTGTCTGGCGATACCCCAACAGGATAATCAACATACATCCTTCGTTGCTCCCAGCATTTCCCGGTGCATACGCATATATTCAGGCATACGAGCGTGGCGCAAAGATAGTTGGATGCACGGCGCACTTCGTTACAGAAGATCTTGACCAAGGTCCCATAGTATGCCAGGAATCGTTCAAGGTTTTGAAAACAGACAACCTGGATTCAATAAGAAAGAAAGGACAGGAGCTCGAGGCTGAGACTCTACTTGAAGCAGTCCGGCTGTATCTTGAGAATCGACTCGAATTATACTGGGGCAAAGTGCACATTCGCGACGAGCCGGCACGACAAAGTTCTTAATCTGGATGCTGCTGCCAATTTCAATATGTCCATCCCTGTATTTGGGATGAGCGACTCTGACTTTAAAAGTGCGCTCAGAAAGACCAAAAAGGCGATACTGCCGATAGGGTCTCTTGAGCAACACGGCCCTCATCTGCCAGTTTCAACCGACTCTCTGATCGCCGAACACATTGCTAAATTAGTCGCGGAAAGAGCGAGCGCGTTCGTTCTCCCTGTAATGGCTTATGGTGTTTCGTTTGAGCACAAGCCTATGTTCAATGTCTCTGTTAGAAATTCTGCATTGTCCAGGATCATTTCTGATGCGTGCATATCTCTTGGGGATAATGGAATAAAGCAAATCGTCTTGATAAACGGGCACCATGGAAACGTGGGAGCCCTGCAGTATATCTCGCAAGAACTTGTCGGTCGGGTACCGAAGGACGTCCATGTCTACACGATCCATTACTGGCACCTGCTTGACCACGAGTTTGACCATGCAGGCGAGGTAGAGACTTCACTGGTGCTTGCAATCGCCCCGGAGCTTGTCCGGATGGATGCCGCAGTGCCTAATTCGAAGCGACTATCAAAGTCAAAGGTAGCCTATGGTGCCATGACGAACCTGCCCGGGTCATTCCCTCGAATAACTGGAAATGGAGTATGGGGCGACCCACGCAGGGCTTCCGAAGCAAAGGGTAAGGAATGGCTGGAACACGTAGTCGCAAATCTCACTAAGACGATTTCAGAGCTAGCTTGAAGATTTGTGTTGACATGTAAATCTACTCCAATTCAAATCATCCTTTACAAGGCGTGATATTCAACCTCGACTAATTGAGTGACTAATTAGTCCTGAAAAATTTTTCAATACATCCGAAAAGTCGGAAAGTCCGCCTGACTTCTGCGACGCGTCTGGTCGCGTCAGCCGATCATGAAGGAGTTTAACTTTAATATATGCCTCTTTAGCGCACTAGGTCTAGGAAGTATATCGAATGTCTGTGGATATGGCAGTAAAGGTTCTCGACGAGAGCCTTGGAAAAGTTGTGCTTATCAAATTGAAAGGAGGTAAGGTCATTAGAGGTAACCTCCACGGTTTTGATCAACATATGAATCTCTTGCTAGAGGAGTCTGTAGAAATTCTTGACGAAGGCAAGTCAAATGACCTTGGCACCATCGTTGTCAGGGGCGACAACGTTGTGATCATCTCGCCGCCTCCAAAATAGGGGTAGAATAGAATGACTAAAGGCACTACTTCAATGGGTAAGTTTACCCGCAAAAAGACTCACATTAGATGCAGGAGGTGCGGGCACAATTCGTACCATAAACGCGGTAAACAATGCTCAAAGTGTGGCTACCCTGAAGCAAGAATGCGAAAGTATGACTGGATTAAGCGGCAAGTCATCTAATATCAACAGAAACCTTTTCTGTCATCCTTGATCAGCTTTGGGTAGTCGCAATGTCTGTAGAAATCGCCTTAATCGCAGGATCATCGGTTGCAGGAGCAATTTCCGCGGCAGTCATTGAGAGAATAAAGTCGCGGTCGAGTAACTCTCCGACACCTATTCAAAAGCCTACACCGAGTTCGATAAGAACAGAGCTAGTCTCTCTACTGTTTGAAAAGACTCTAGCCTCTGAGGCTATTACCCGAGTATACGAAGCTTCACAGCAAGGCAGAATTGATCGCCTTGAACGAGATCGACTATTGCTGAAATACAAGGAGCAGCTAGACTCTCTCAACAGAAAGATTCAGGAGCTGCAGCCAGCTGCTGACTATATCGAAATCTTTGAGATGCGAAATAGTCTGACGAAGATAATTGAGGATAGAATTTCGGCCCTTGACCAAAAATTGCACCAGCTCTCAAAATCAGGCAGCACGTTTGATATCGCTATTGACCCTCAAGTTCAAAAGATAATTACAGAATCAAAGAATGTGCAAACGGCGGCCCCTGTTGAGATGAAGCAAAAATCGGACGAGAAGACAATAGAGCAGCTCCAGAATGAGATAGTACAGGCGCTTGAGCGCCTCGAGCAGGTCGAAATCGACAAGGATTGAGTCTAAAGTACCACGTTTAGCACTCTCGGTAGGACCTGGAAGGCCACAGGTAATACTCCTGCGGGCTCGCCATCTATGGTTACCGTCACCTGTCGTTCTTTTGATTTTATCAGTACGTTCTTGGCCTTGGAGTACAGGATATTGTCTTCCGACGCGTACGTTCCACCCTTGACATTGACGAGCTCGTCAAGCATCTTGAAGCTACCGGAATCCTTCATTACCACTAAATCGAGTAGCCCATCGTTCACTTCCGCACTTGGAGCTGCCATGAACCCGCCTCCAAGGAACCGGCCGTTGGCGACGACGCCCATAGTCATGTTCATCGACTTTTTGCTTCCGTCCACAAAAAACTCGCATAGGTTGCTTTCGTATGATGGCATCGTAGCTATCAGGGCTGCAATAGTGGATAAGGTCCTGCTTTTCACCTTGCTCCTGATCTTTTTCGCCCTTGTGATCATTTCTGCTGGAAATCCTATTTCTGCAGCATTTAGAAAGATCCGCGGAGGAAGCCTCTTGCCCGTTTCAGGATCCGTAGCAGAAGCTGTTATTACGTCAATTGCTCTGCGTGACCCTCCCACAAAATTCCGACAGCATTCTACGATGCCAACTGGGAGATCAAGGGATTTGACAAGCACATTTCTCGTTCCACAAGGAACCACCCCCATCGTCGCATCAGGGTTGATAATTCTCGGGGTGTGAGTTCCGCGCTCGCTGTGGATGCCGGTATTGCCTTCAAAGAATCCGTTTGCCACCTCATTAATCGTGCCATCACCTCCAATTGCGACTATTCTAGAAAATCCCTTTTTCAGTAAGCTTCTAGTCAATTCAGTTCCGTGACCTGACCTCTCGCTGAAGGCGACTTTGATACTGTCACCAAAAATCCCCTTAAACTTTGCAAAGAGTGCATTCCAGTTCTTGCCTGTAAGGCCGCTGCAAGAATTAGGATTTACTACCAAGACAGTATCGAAAGCTTTTTTCCTAGTCTGAAGCGAAGCGCGTATCGCAGTTTTTCTCAATGATTCAACATGTCCCGCCTCGCTGATAAGTGTAGGCTTCAAAAAAATATCAGCGCGCAGCTCTAAGGTTCGGGATCAGTGTAGATTGGGGATTGTGTCCATCAAGCCAATAAGTGAGTTAGTGATATTCAGAAAACGTTTGCCTTTTACTGTTGTCTTGTAGAGCTGCTCGCCTTTGTCGCGTGCCAATAGTCCGTTTTCCTCAAGTACCAAAAGGTACTCTTGTAGCTGGGCATAAGAAAGGAAAGATCTGTACATTATCCTTGTCTTTGTCGTGCCTTGAGCCGCGGACTCCAGTATCCTCGAAGCGATTTCGGTTCTGCTCCTATATTTCATTCTTCTAAAGGCTTCTAAGGGTCGCCGTCTATATAAGAAAGGAGTGGATAATGTTTGGTAAGTTTCTTCGGGGTTCAGTCTCCAATCAGAAAAGCAAAATAACGCGTGGAATTCTCTGGCTATCCATTGGGCGCACGCATAATCGATGGCAAGGTCGTTGCCACAGATGTTAAGGCAAGGGTAAAAAAGGCAGTTGACGAGTTGCTCGAAAGCGGTGTTCAACCAAGTCTCGCAACAGTACTTGCCGGCGACGATCCTGCCTCTGCAACTTATGTGGCGAGCAAGCAAAAAGACGCAAAGGAAGTAGGCATATCAACTCGCGACCATCGCGTTGCATCAAACTTCAAGCAAGCAGAGCTTATTGATCTTGTGCACCTACTAAATCGCGATGCCAGTATTCACGGAGTTCTGGTGCAATTGCCCCTTCCCCCCCAAATCAACGAATTTCAAGTCATTAATTCTCTGAATCCTCTCAAGGACGTTGACGGCCTTACGCCGTACAACGCGGGGATGCTACAAAATGGAATGGCTCTCCTAAAGCCCTGTACGCCATCAGGCATAATGGAGATGCTGGACTATTACAAGATCGACCTTTCGGGCAAGGATGCCGTTATCATAAATCGTAGCAACCTCGTAGGAAAACCACTTGCCTTCATGCTTCTTGAGCGTGACGCCACAGTCACAATCTGTCATTCGAGGACCAACGATCTGGCAGCCAAGTTGCTAGAAGCAGATCTCGTGATCACCGCAGTCGGCAACAGGGAACGCTTTACACTTACCGGGGACATGATAAGCGAAGGAGCAGTGATAATCGACGTCGGGACAGCAACGCTAAATGGCAAGTTGACAGGGGACGCGGATTTTGAATCCGTAAAGCAAAAGGCTGCATGGATATCCCCAGTTCCAGGGGGAGTGGGCTTGATGACCCGGGCCATGCTCCTAAAGAACACCGTTTCTGCAGCCTCCGTTTCCAAAGAGATGAGATAGCAGCTGCCGCCAAGTAAGCGCGAGCTCCGAAAACAAGTATTGTCGAGACGTAACTCTATGAGCGAAGCAGAAATAGTCAAACTCAGCATGGGGGCTCAAGCACAAGTTATGAAAAGTGCGAGATTTTTATCGGCGCATTCTGTCGGCGCCTACCATGCGTTTGGCTCGGAGGTTAGAACCGATTCCATCATTGCGGAGGCCCGGAGGCTTGGAAAACGAGTTAGCCTCCCAACGATAGAAGGCGACAAGATCTCCTTCTATGAGTTCTCAGCAAGCAAGTATCTTGTCAAGGGGAGGTTTGGCATCATGGAACCTCTGCCCTATGGCAAAACAACTGACTTGGACCTGGTAATCGTTCCTGGCGTCGCGTTTGACAGAATTGGATGTCGGCTGGGTTATGGGAAGGCATACTACGACCGATTCCTAGCGGCAGCGCCCACATACTCGATCGGCCTAGCGTATTCCTTTCAACTAACCGATCGGATACCCCAACACAAACATGATAAAAAAGTCGATGCAGTTGCAACAGAACATGACTTCATTGTCTTTGTCGAATGATCGCCTTTCGGGCGATATCCGTTCGATACTGGTGGTCATTTTCTCCCCAGCGTATCTTCCTGACTGCCGAGTACGCATTATCTGCGGCCTGCTCTGCGTCTCTGCCTAGAGAAGTCACGCCTAGAACCCTTCCACCATTTGTCACTACCCTGTTTTGAGAATCCCTTCTAGTGCCAGCATGAAAAATCATCACATTGTGACCGGGATCAGAATTCAAACCTTCGATTACCTTGCCCGTTTCATAACTTGCCGGATATCCCTTTGCAGCCATGACTACGCAGACGGCAGTCTCATTACTCCATTCGATAGGCGGCAACTGGTCAAGCCGCCCCTCAACCGCAGCCTCTATGTACTCAAAAAGATCTGACTTCATTCGCATCATGATCGGCTGGCACTCTGGATCGCCCATCCTTGCATTGAATTCAAGCACGTACGGCTTTTCGTCCATTTCGTTGACCATGATCCCTGCATAGAGAAATCCTGTGAACGGGCTTCCGCGCCTCTTCATTGTTCTGATGGCAGGTAGCATTACCTCGTTCACAATTTGCTTATGGAGCTCGTCATCAATCAGTGGTGCAGGAGAGTATGCTCCCATGCCTCCAGTGTTAGGACCTTTATCTCCGTCGAATATCCGTTTATGGTCCTGGCTTGATGCAAACGGAAGCACAGTATTTCCATCGCAGATCGCAATGAACGAGGCCTCTTCACCAACTATTCTCTCCTCTATTACTACCCTGTCTCCTGCTGACCCGAACTCCTTTTTGATCATCATTGAATCCACGGCCGCTATCGCCTGCGTCGCGCCGTCGCATACGATTACTCCCTTCCCGGCGGCAAGGCCGTCAGCTTTGATAACAAGGGGTGTGGTCTGATTCGCAATGTAGTCTTTGGCCTTATCGGCATTGGTGAAAATTCCATATTTAGCTGTGGGTATTCCTGCCTCAGTCATGAATTCCTTGGCGAAGGCCTTACTGGCCTCGATATTGGCAGCAGATAATGTTGGACCAAATATCCGCAATCCTTCCCTTGCAAATGCGTCCACGATTCCAAGCGAAAGAGGTTCCTCCGGACCCACAATTGTCAACAAGTTTCCTTTAACCCGCGCGAAGGATATGAGTGCCGCGATATCGTTTTGCTTGATGTCTATGTTGTCTGATGTTCCTCCATTTCCGGGAGCAAAGTACACTTTATCTACGTGAGGGCTCTGAGAAATTTTCCATCCAAGCGCATGTTCTCTGCCTCCAGATCCGACGACTAAAACATCTTGCTTTGTAACTTCGGGCACAATGGGGCGTAAGTTCTGCGCATAATAAATTGTTTAATCAAGGTTCAGTTACTTTCCTCGTTTCTCCTTTTAAGCTATATGCGTGTCTACTTTGGCATGGACGAGGAACAGGCTGCCGAACCCGGCCACAATCGCAGAGGCCTGGCGTCTGCGAGCGAAGAAACAAGACAAAGGGTAGCAAGAAAAGGGGGTATTGCCCCTCATCAAAAGCGAGGTCTCGCAGCCGCTAATCCTGAAACGAGGCTGCGCGTGGCCAAGGCCGGTGGCGAAGCACGAGCTCAGGACAGAGAGGGTCTGAGCCAAGCGGGCCGAAAGGGCGGCGAGGTGGTTAAGGAACGCTATGGTACAGAGTTCTATCGCGAAATTGGCGAGAAAGGTGGAGGGGCTGTAAAAGAACGCTATGGTGCGGAATTCTACAGTGAAATTGGGAAGCGAGGGGGAGAGATGGTCAAGCAGGAACGCGGAATGGAATACTATAGCACCATAGGAAGAAAAGGCGGCGAGGCAAAAGCCGCCGAACCCGCGGATATAGATACCACTGTTCAGGAAGTCGCCGCAGAAGAACAGGACAATACATCCAGGACAAAGGTTTCAACTACGGCGTAGTAGATACGACTGGTCTTCAGCGATAGCCTGCAATAGCTGGACGTACTCATTATCATCAAATTGAACCGTGCTAAACCTAGATTCTTCAATCGCCTTTCTTACGCTCTTTAAATGATAGCATTCAGACCCGCCCGAAAGCGCTTTGAAATAGAAATCCTTGCAGGTGCAAAATCCAAGCTCAGGATCAGCCCAGTGCTCGTTATCCTTGCCCACTACGATCCACAATGCCCGTTCGCTAGGGCTGAAGAGCAGGCGCTTGACGCTACCAAGCGATATGGCGTTGTCTATCTTGGATTCCGACATATTCCCGGCGGGTTTATTTGTTCGCAAGGCTTATTTAAAAAACACTGTGAAGGTTCGACCGCTTCATCCGCACGCAGCACTCCTGCTGCAGGATTCTACTGGCAACAAATACATCTCTGTGACTGACCTGCATATCGGGTTTGAGGCAGAGCTCTATGCAAAGGGAGTAACCGTTCGACATAACTCTGTCGATGAAATGACTGAAGAACTGGAGCAGCTGTCAAAGTCAGAGGGCGCTAGTGGGTTTATCCTTCTTGGCGACATAAAACACAAGGTTGGCACAATAACCAAGCAAGAATGGGACGACATACCATCCTTTCTCAAGAAGCTTTCCGCAATATCTCAAGTTTATGTGATCCCAGGAAACCACGATGGAAATATCCGCCATCTCGTGCCAGGCGACGTCAACGTAATCAGCAGCAAAGGAATGGTTCTAGAAGACACGCTTCTTGTCCACGGACATAGCATGCCTTCAGACATCAGGGCAGGCATCCGTAGAATAATCATGGGACATTTGCATCCCATATTCCTGAAAGAAGGCAGCGTGATAAACGGGGAGCGAGTCTGGATACATCTTCAAGCAAGGAAAGAATCATTATTCGCTGACGACGGGTTGTTAGATCTAGTCGTAGTTCCAAGCTTCAACCGATATCTCTATGCGTATGGCCCAAAGTCATACCGCAAGTCAACGTCTCCCATTATAGCTAGAATAATGAAAGACCCTACCGCGCTTGAAAACTGCATAGTAGCGAGGCTGGACGGATCGATTGTAGGAGATTCCTCAGCACTTCAGAATATTTTCTGATGCTGACGGTCATTCTAACTTGACGTAATCTCTGAGTGGTGCAAGGGTAGGAGTGTTGTTTTTCATCCAATCGAGCGTCTTGATAAACGAGCTAGCACTTTCTATGGTAGTGAGCACTGGAACGCCCATTTCTACGGCTTTTCTTCTGATCTGATACTCGTCATAAAGCATGCCGACGTATTTTTCAATAGTAGAAGTCGCGGGTATGTTTATGATGAAATCTATTTTTCGATCGTAGAGCAGATCTGATATGTTGGGTTTTCTGTCGGGCTCGCTAATCTTGTAGACCTGCTGCACGTTCTTGAGGCTGTTATTCTCGAGAAATTCTGCGGTATGCTCTGTAGCCATTATGCTAAAGTTCATTGAAGAAACGAGCGAAAGTATCGGAAGGAGCTTCTCCTTATTCTTTTGGCCTCCGACAGTTATCAGGGCTGAGCCGGACAGGGGAAGAGCATAACCCGCTGCCGTATACGCTTTTGACAGTGCATCATAGAAACTGGTGCCAAAGCATGCGACCTCGCCAGTTGACTGCATTTCTACACCCAGGACGATATCCGAGCCTTCCAACTGCATGAATGAAAACTGGGGGACTTTTATCCCAAAGCCGGTGGCCTTGAGCCACAAATCCTTGGCAGACTTTGGAAGTGGTTTGCCAGTCATGGCCTTTGCAGCGAGGCTAATCAGGTTAAAGCCTGCAAATTTTGAAACAAACGGCATGGAACGCGACGCCCTTACGTTGGCCTCTATCACCAAGACTTCCTCGTCCTTCACTAGATACTGGATATTGAACGGGCCCTTTACATTGAGCGCCTTGCCGATTCTCGCACTGTAGTCGGTGACAGTATCCAGCGTCTTTCGGTCTAGCCTCCAAGGCGGGATGCTCATCATGGCGTCGCCTGAATGGACTCCCGCATTGTCGATATGCTCAATAACCGATCCGATGACAACCTGACTTCCGTCTGAAACTGCATCTACCTCTACTTCCGCGGCATCCTGCAGGAACTTGCTGATCACGACTGGATGATCCGGACTGACATTGGTAGCATCGGTCAAGAACTGTTCCAATTGTTGCTCTCCCCAGACGACTTTCATGGCCGCACCAGAGAGGACGTACGATGGCCTTACAAGCATCGGATAGCCTACGATGTCCGCAAACTCTTCGGCCTCTCCAATTGAAGTGAACTTTCTCCAAGCAGGCTGCTTTATCCCAAGCGAATCAAGCAACTGGCCGAATTTGGCACGATCCTCCGCCTTGTCCACGTCATCACTGCTCGTCCCGATTATCCGGATGCCATTCTTTGCCAGCTTTGGAGTCAGATTGTTGGCAGTCTGGCCACCCACACATGTGACGATTCCTGTCGGGTGTTCCTTGCCACAGATGTCTAGGACGCGCTCTAGGGTCAGTTCTTCAAAGTACAGCCTGTCGCAGATGTCATAATCCGTCGAAACTGTCTCAGGGTTACAATTAATAACAGAAATCTCTTTGACGCCATTCTCCTTGAGGCCCCATACCATGTTGACAGTGCCCCAGTCAAATTCTACGCTACTGCCGATTCTGTACGGTCCAGCTCCTAGAACGATCACTCTGCTGGCCGAATTGTCGATGACTATTACATCGTCTTCCCTTCCGCCGTAAGTAAGGTACAAGTAGTTAGTCTTTGCCGGCCATTCAGCGGCTAAGGTATCGATTTGTTTTACTACCGGAGTTATTCCGAATTTTTCTCTGAACGTCCGGACTTGCATTTCGTCAAGGTCCTGGCAGCGGGCTATTTGTCTGTCGGAAAAGCCCATCTTTTTTGCGGTCCGGATCAGATTTTCGTCAAAGCTCGATTTGCGAAGCTTTGCTTCGACATCCACGATATTTTTTATTTTGACCAGGAACCACTGGTCGATTGCGGAGAGCTGATTGATGCGATCGATGCTCATGCCGGCCTTCAATGCCTCTACGACAGCGAAAATGATCTCGTCATTAGGATGGATAAGGGCCTGTTCTATTCTCTCCATGTCGTCTTGAGAAGGTGTACTTCCGGAGTTTGAGTTGGCCACAAGGCCATCTTTGCCCATGTCGCACATTCGAACGGCCTTTTGCACGACCTCCTCGAAGGTCCTGCCTATTGCCATTACCTCGCCCACAGACTTCATCGCGCTACCGAGCTTGCGCTTTACGAGCTCGAACTTAGAAAAGTCCCACCTTGGCATCTTTAGCACAACATAGTCAAGCGACGGCTCAAAGCATGCGGTAGTTATTTTTGTTATCCTGTTCAAAAGTTCGGGAAGCGAATATCCAAGTCCAATCTTTGCAGCCATGTACGCAAGCGGATAGCCCGTTGCTTTGCTGGCAAGGGCCGATGATCTGGAAAGCCTAGCGTTTATTTCGATAGCAGTATACTGTTCCGACTTGGGGTCAAGGGCGAACTGGATGTTACATTCTCCCACGATGCCGCAGTAATTTGTCGCCCTTATGGCTGCCGAGCGCAGCATGTGGTATTCATAATTGTTGAGCGTCTGCGAAGGCGCGATGACAATGTTGTCCCCCGTATGCACTCTCATTGAAAGGACATTTTCCATGTTGCAGACGATTACGCTGTTGCCTTTGTAGTCGCGCATGACCTCGTACTCTATCTGCTTCCAACTTCCGACGTAACGCTCAATGAGTATCTGGTGAACCATGCTGAGGTTGAGCCCTCTCTGGGCAATTTCTTGCAGCTCATACTCGTTGTAGGCCACCCCCCCGCCCCTGCCGCCAAGGGTGTACGCTACCCTGACTATCACCGGGTAACCTATGTCCTTGGCAGCCTTGAACGCTTCTTGGAGGCTATTTACCGCATAGCTGGCAAGGATGGGGACATCGCTTTTTTCCATCGCGTGCTTGAACTGCTGCCTGTCCTCAGTGATCTCTATTCCTTTTACTTGCGTTCCAAGTACCCTGATTCCATGCTTGTCAAGAATGCCACTTTCATCTAATGAAACACCACAGTTGAGCGCAGTCTGGCCACCAAATCCCAGCATTATCGAATCTGGCCTCTCGGCCTCGATTACCTTCTCTACGTAAGAGGTATTGATAGGGACTGGGTAGACCTTGTCCGCAAAGCGCGTATCAGTCTGAATAGTTGCGATGTTTGGGTTTATCAGGACGCTCTTGACTCCTTCTTCTGCCAGAGCCTTCAGGCATTGGGAACCGGAGTAGTCGAAATGGCGGCCAGTTTTCTATTGCTGGCTTTCGCCTGCCTCTCCGATTTTTATTGCCCCGCTTCCGAGAACAAGGACCTTCTTTATTGTTTTATCCCTTGGCGCTTTTCCTCCCTCCTTTCTTCATTGATCTCTTGGATCTATCTTTGGACACGCGTGGCTTGCTTGGGATTTCTGGCCGCTGTTTTCCACTGGAAATAATCTCTTTGAATCTGTCAAATACAAACATGCAGTCATAGGGTCCTGGCGACGCCTCCGGATGAAATTGGACTGCGATCACTGGTTTGCTTTTGTGCTCAATACCTTCGACGGTATCATCATCAGCATTTGAAAACCACACCTTGAAGCCTGCCTTTGATAGAGTCTTTGGATCTACGCCATATCCATGGTTCTGACTGGTGACATAGACCTGGTCGCTTCGTTTGTCAACACACGGCTTATTTTGGCCCCTGTGGCCGAACTTCAACTTATACGTGTCGGCGCCACCCGCAAGAGCGAGGATCTGGTTCCCAAGGCAAATGCCTAGCGTGGGGATATCCTCTTTGATAAGGTGCGATGCTGTTTTTATGGTGCTTGTGCAGACCTTGGGGTCTCCAGGGCCATTGCTTATAACAACACCCTTGGGGTTGTACGATCGTACTTGATCGTGGGTTGCATTCCAGGGGAGCCGGACCACCCTGTATCCAGTCCGTAGGATGTTTCTGATGATGCTATACTTGACACCTGTGTCTATCACAACTATTGCGTCGCGGCTCTTGTCGCCATATTCCTGTGCTTGACTGGTCGACACCTCAGGCATGAAATTAATACCTTCATACTTCGCCCCTTTGAGCACTGCTTTTACTCGTGTATCTTCTATCGGGTTCTTTGAGACTACCAGCGCCCCCATCATAAC
>DASYRH010000111.1:0-15370 GCA_036004585.1 Nitrososphaera sp.
GTCAATAAGTGCCAAATCCAAAAGACATGAGAATCAAGAGAACTACCATTTGCAAAATCACGTTTCAAAGCCTTATATTATGTGCAATAGAATTTTTCTTGTAACAGCTTAGGACATGGCAACCGATAGTTTGACTGGCAAATGGGACTCTGTAAAAAGGTACAAGCTAACCAAAATGATAAATGAACTATCTAGCGTTGCTGGTCACGGAACGGAGCTTGTTACTGTCTATATCCCGCCTCGGCGACCGATCTTTGATGTTGTTGCTCAGCTCAGAAATGAAGCAGGTACCGCCTCGAACATAAAGTCAGATCTTACCCGGACTCATGTGCAAGACGCACTGGGCACCGTAATGGAATATTTGAAGAAATACAAGACCACACCAGAAAACGGTCTAGTCGTATTTTGTGGTGCCATTCCAAACGAACGCGGCATAGGCAAGGAAAAAATAGAAATCTATCCTGTCGATCCTCCAAAACCTGTACAAATAAGCCTCTACCGCTGCGATGACCATTTTTGGACGGATCATTTGAAGGATATGCTCAAGGACGATAAATCGATAGGAATACTTTCCATTGACACGCAGGAAGCCGGAATCGGCGTGCTATCTGGAAATGAAGCGAGGACTATTGATTCACTTACTTCGGGTGTTGCGGGCAAGCACAGGCAGGGCGGACAATCAGCTAGGAGGTTCGAACGACTTCGGGAAAACGAGCTCAACGAATACTATCACAGGATTGCCGACCATGCTAAACAGGTTTTCATCGATCAGTTCAGCGTAAAGGGCCTGCTGGTAGGGGGCCCTGGACCGACCAAAGAGAACTTTTTGAAAGAAGAATATCTTGATTATCGACTTCAAAAGGCCATAATCGCTACCCTGGATACTTCTTACTCTGGTGAGGAAGGGGTAAGGGAGATTTTGGACAAGGCGCGTAGGGAAGGAATTCTGCAGGAGTATCGCCTTATGGAAGAAAAACAGATTATGGATAAATTCATGAGCGAAGTGCATTCTGGGAAGGGTTTGGGCATTTACGGGATCCATGACGTTGTTAATGCTGCGAAAAACGGCGTCGCCGACATCGTGATAGTTACAGACGACATATCGTATGTAAAGCTAGAGTTTCGCTGCAGAATATGCAAGAGCATTCAAGAAAAAGTTGTTCAGCGGTCTGAAGTGATTGCGACAAAGCAGCAATATTTATCCCGACAATGTCCGTCATGCGGATCGACCGACTACGATGCTTTAGAAAAGGATATCGTGGAATACTTGGAAGAACTAACAACAATGACTGGCTGCAGGCTAGAAGTCATTTCGGGCAAAACTGAGGAAGGAGTGCAGTTGTCAAGCCTGGGCAGCAGCGGGGCAATTCTTCGTTACAAGCCTATGTAATACAATCGCAATTCTCTATTTCACGAGAGCAGCCTGAACAGACTGCAAAAGTATTACATCCTGCAGACGTGCATGCCTCAAAGCTCTTTGTCTCTCGGCCGCATCTGCATCTTAGATTTGACGTATTGTGGGATTGTGAACATTGGCGATATCAGCATTGCTGCCAGTGGTGTCACATAATCAATAATTGGGAACAGTGGATGCAAGAACAGCCTTATGGCAACTAGCATGGCTGCCTTGCTTGTTCCACGTCCCGCATGCAAGTACTAACAAAACATTGTTGCGATATAAGCATGGTATAGTAACAAGGCCCTACACAGCTGATTTTCAGAGAATTTTACGCTAGAGGCTGTTCATAAACAGGTCAACTTTGTTGCGACAAGTATTAAATAAAGGTAGAGAAATATCTGCAATCGAGAAAAGATGCCTTCCGAGCTGAAAGTTCATCCTTCTTTCTTCAAAGAATTTGCTACCAAGACCTGGATCTCTCCTACTGAAATTGTTAAGGAACTAGTTGAAAACGCATTTGACGAGGACGCGACCCGTGTCCTGGTGACAGTACTTGCAGATGGGTCAGTTGTCATTGAAGACGACGCAGGAATGGATCAGAGTGGAATGGAAAAATTCCTTCTTTTGGGTTCACCGCACAAGAGATCGGAATCCATCTCGCCCAAGTTGAAAAGGATAAGGACGGGAAGATACGGGACCGGCAGACTATCATTCCTGACGTCCTTTGAAAGCTTGAGGATTAGAACCAAGCGTGGAAGCTTTCACAAGTCGATTACCATCAATTCAGAAGTCCTCGACAAACTCTATACAGGTAATGCAATACTCCCGGAAACAAGAGACGCCCCTCTAAGGCGCGACGGGACTGAGCTTGTCATGTCAGGCGCGAAATCGTCCGTTGACATGTTCAAGATATCAAAGGAAATTCGTAGGCTGGCTGTTCTCAGAGCCCCAATGTTTGAAGTCTCTGTAAAGGCTGCTGAAAAATTTAAGGAATGGAATTTTGATGGAGCCGAGGTCATCCGTGCGCCGGAAATCCAGGGTCATCGGATCCCAGTCAACCTTGATAACGGCAGGATAATCGGAGAGATAATCATTGCAAAAAGGCCACTTACGGAAGATGAAAGAGGCATTGCTGTAATGGTAGGAAGCCATATTGTGACTAGAAGCAATTTTGGCTTTGATGCCAAGTTGAACAGAGTGACGGGTTTTGTCAGATGCGATAGCCTCACTACTAGGTTTGCGGACAAGTCGGCAATAATTGAAGATGACGAATTTGCCAGATTTAATCAAGCGATGAAGACCTTTGTTATTGATACCGTTGTGCCCGGTCTGTCAGAGTATGAGGACGTATTGATCACCCGTGAAGAGTCCAAGATTTACCGCGAAATAGACAAGGTACTCGGACAGGCCCTTGTCGAAACACTTGAAACCCAAGAGGAAGTGCAAGGCTATGAAATGGTCGATGTCAAGGAGGTCGTCAGAAGGACTGGAAAGGATGAAGAAAAAGATCGCAAGTCACATTCCCACCGGCACGGCGAATCTCTTCCCCAGGCAAGGCGGTTTGATGAACTCATCCCTCTTGTAACCCAAGGTCCAGCCTCCGGAAAAGATGAACGCGGAAGACAAGTCGCAGAGGCTGAAGGAGAGGTTGTAGAAGTCGTAGATGAAACCCAGGCGGATGGGACAATAGTCAGGACACGTCAGGTCAGAAGGCCCATTTTGAAAAAGACGTTTGCATTGAAAAGGATAGGATACAAGGTTATTCCTTATGAAGATGAAACGGATTCGCGTTATAGCTTTATCGCAGAAAACATCGTCTTTGTCAATAAGGCCAATCCGACTTACCGCGCCGAATCAACCAGGGGAGATGAATTTCTTCTTAGACATGTGATTAGCATGGTTGCCGAAGCCGTGGCGCAATCGAAGCATCCAGAAGGCAAGGAAGCTCTCGAACTACAGAATAGGCTGGTTGCCGAAGCAATACGGATCCACCATCACACGGCAACACACTGACATCGATCAGAATTGATAGAAACGACTAAATCTAACTGGTATAGCGAATTAGAATATGGCGTTTGAATTCATGCCCGGTGCTACTGTTGTAGGCATTTCATACAATAATGGCGTTGTTCTCGCAGCGGAAAAGAGGGTTTCATTTGGCAATTTTGTCGTAAACAAGAACATAAAGAAGACATTTTCAGTAACTGACCACGTTGGCGCGGCTTGCGCAGGCATGGTTGCGGACATGCAAGTACTCGTTAGGCAGGTTGAGGCACTCGCAAAGATTCGCAAACTAGAGACAAGACGCAGTGTCCCACCAAACTCCGTAGCTAAACTAATGTCCGTCATAATGTTTGAGCGGAGGTATTTCCCGTTGCTCACTCAGGTAATCGTCGGTGGCATTGATTCAAAACCTGAAATATACACACTGGATCCGCTTGGCTCAGTCCTTCCTGACGATTATGCTGCAGTTGGCACCGGCGCGGAAATGGCGCTTGGTATCATGGACGCAGAGTTCAAGCCAAATATGACAGAAGAGAAGGCGAGGGAGCTCGCAATAAGAGCAATCAGGTCTGCCATTCAGCGGGATGCTTCTAGTGGCGACGGAATCGACGTGCTCTTTGTCACAAAGGGCGGTCCTCGTGAAGAGACGATACCAATCAGAAACGCCTAGATCTGCTTGAAACCTTCCCACATTTCATCGCTAATGTAGTGCAGGTTTTCAATGACGTATCCTTTTTCCATGGACTTGGCTGTTTCACTATCTTCTAGTGCCAACCCTGACGCTAGAACCTTCCCATGTACCTGATCTTTGACAAGGACAATTCCACCCTTCTTGAATGAATCAAATTTTGTGATACCAGGCCGCATCACTTTGGCCCCATTACAAACAAACTTGACGGCCCCCATGTCCACCGTCACTGATGGAAACTGACTCAGGATTTCAGTGTTGGCTCCGACAAACGGGAGGATCTGGTCAGCTATCTGTACCCCGATTACTTTGTCATTAGCAACCAATAACCTGTTTCCCTCATGAACTTCATGCACGGTCATGCTCTTCACGGCAGGTATGGTTCCTGCTGGCCATGTGGCTTCTAGCTTCTCTAGAAGCTCCGATGTCTCTCTTTTCGAAAGAACAAAAGTCTTCAGGCCTGGATCGGAGGCTATTATCTCCGAGGATAATTAATCTGTTGCATTAGCCGGCTCAAAAAACTTTATTACACTTGGGCTATTTCGCTTGTCGATGCAATACCAGATATTGAAAGAGCCAATGGCTCTTTTGGATGTGCAATTGAGCGCAGGGGAAAAAATAACTGCTGAATCAGGTGCAATGGTATACATTAAAGGCGACATAGAAATTAAGACGAGGACTCGGGAGGGTGGGTTCCTCAAAAAGTTAAAGGTCACAGCCCTAGGTGGGGAATCATTTTTTGTTAACGATTACGTTGCGCGCGGCAACGCTTCAATCGGCCTTACCGGTCCTCCGCTCGGCGATATCATCAGAATTGAAATCCAACCTAGCTCCGGCTTTATCGTTCAATCCGGGTCGTACGTAGCTTCCACTTCTGGCGTTATGCTTGATACGCAGTGGCAAGGGTTCACCAAGGGCCTTTTCGGAAGCGAATTCTTTATGCTAAAGGCAACGGGCCAGGGCGAGATTTTCCTTAACGCCTATGGCGGAATAATTGAAAAGCGCATTGAAAAAGACGAACGGCTCCTGATTGATAATTACCATCTTGTCGCGCTCAGCGAATCAGCGATTTACAAAGTAATCAAAGTTGGAGGAATGAAGACGACGATATTGGGGGGCGAGGGTCTGGCGACCGAGATAATCGGTCCGGCTACCGTTTATTTTCAGACAAAGAATATCCGCGAATTCATTGACTTGCTAGGATTAAGCCAGAGAGCCGAAACGACATCCGGGTCAACAGGAGTGTCTTTTGGGGGGTTCAGGATTGGCTAAGGCTAGGCGTTTGTGTGCGTGACAGTCTGCCAGCATTCCAGGCAAAAGTCACCTGTAACTTGAAAAATCTCTGCTGGACGCTCCCGACAGTGAATGCAAACCACTTTTTCTGTGTCTGCAAGTTCTCCTGATTTTTCGGAGTTGTTGTCCAAAATTTGCAATGTTGTTGTCTAGATTTTGTGCTACAATAGCATATTTAAAGCTATTATTGTATCGTGCTGTTACAGGGATATGAGCTATATATAGCACTCAACACAAGTAGTTATGCACATATAAACTAGTAAAAAGAAATCGGGAATTCCGAAAGTGTTCGAGATCAGCGCTCAAATACAGTGTCTCTTATCTCTATGAGATCCCTCAAGACTGCCGAAGCAGTTTCCATGCCACCGGCACCTCTGCCTATTATGGTCTGCTGGCCAGAATGCTCTGATGAAAAGGTAACAGCGTTAAGAGTGCCATTTACGCAGATTGGATCAGTTCTTGCAACCTCGGTGGGTGAAACCTCAAGTGTCTTGCCGTCGCACCTGGCAATCAACTTGATCGCATTCCCTATTTGGACAGCTTTTTTTACTTCTACTGACCTTACTCCTGTGATGCCAGTTCTCTTCACATTCTTCATCGTGACCTTCATGCCCATCACCCAATTCGCCATGATCACTAGTTTTGCGGCTGCGTCAAACCCTTCGAGGTCAAGTGAGGGATTTGCTTCTGCATATCCTTTTGCCTTAGCATCATCAAGAGCTTTTTCATAAGTGAGACCTTCCGCCATCTTGGTCAAGATGTAATTCGTCGTGCCATTCAGAATGCCTTGAAAGGAAATTATCCTGTCACCCTTCAGACATCTCTTTGCAAATTCTAGGATCGGTGTGCCGCCTCCAACTGTTCCGCTAAACCTGAACATTACCCCGTTATAGTTGGCCAGTTCGATTAGCGACGGAAAGGCCAAAGCCAGTGGGCCCTTGTTGATGCTTATGACGTGCTTGCCCGTCCTCATCGCCGAAATAATGTGTGAAGTACCGGGCTCGCCGGTGGAGAGGTTGGTGGGTGAGCATTCAAGAACTACTTCGGCGTCCACATTTTCGATCACCTGCACAGGGTCGAACTTGCTGGCCGACTTTTCATAAGCTCCTACCGTTTTCTTTGATTTCTTTGCTTCCAACAGTTTCTGCAAATCAAGACCGGCAGGTGCGACCGCGGATCCACCATTATCGACGCAGGCAACTATGCGGGGTTTTATGCCGTATTTACTGTAAAGGTCTGCAGATCGAGAAAGAATTAGCTTTGCGAAGCTCTGCCCGACAACGCCGAATCCTACCATTATTATTCGCAATCTGGATGCTCTGTGCTCTTTGATAGATCGGGCTTAATAAAACTAGGCATATGATTGATCATGGATCGCGGCCACAGGTTCCTAATACACTTGGGCTGGACACAGTGGGGAACGAGATCCTGTACTAGAGCATGCGATCTGGGAGAAACAAGATGAGCCCGTTCAACCACCAAAATTGATTAGTTCCTAAGGCGCTTGGCCGAAATAATTTCCTTGTTGAGTGCAGCATCAAAGCCCTTTTCACGTAATATTTTAAGAAGCGGATCAGGACTCTTGTGGTACTCCATCACCAGCTCAGATGCGCCATCGAGTTCTAGATTCGGAAGCAATTCGTATTCGCATCCTTCGCAGTCTATCTTTATGAAATCGTATTGAAGAGAGTTAATCTTGTCCGCCGTAGCCGGCTCTTCTATTAACGTAATCCTGTCTTGCATGTTGTTTCGAGCAATGTTTGCCCGAGCCAGATCACAGCGGACTTTATCCATCTCAAAGGCGAAGACGGGCGCGGCTCCCAGCTTCCCAAAGTAGAGAGCCGTATCGCCTATCGCTGCCCCAACATCGACAACCACTTTGGAAGTAAGGTCAGGACGCCCATAGATGCGCATGATATACAATTCATCGAATACAAGAGAGAAAGATCGCGGCGCGAGCAATTCCAGGCCATCCGGTGTCGCAACGAGATTATTTTCACCAGCATCTTGAAAGGAAAAGCCGCTATTGGAAAGATGTATTCGGTAGAGGTATTCGTAGAATGCGTTATATTCAGAGCGGGAAACTGTAATTATTTTTCCGTCCCGGAATTTTGCGTCAACTGACTTTTTCAGACACTTGTATACCATAAGGACTGCTGGCCAGTTGGATACATGGCGCCTTAGCAACGATACTCCTTCTGACGAGCGAAGATGCGGCATGTTTGCATAATCGAACGTCTTGATACTCTTAAACATTAGGTGTCTACATTGCGCGCGTCACTAAGTGAAGTATCTGCTCCTAACTGTTTGCAGCGATGTTTTGAATTGATTAGACTTGGATTCTAATCTACAGTGCGAACGATTTTTAGCTACCCTGTTTAATCAACCCTCAAGTAGAGGAGCATTGCAGCATTGTTTGAGCTTATCCCGACATTGATTTTGCTTGTAGTCATTGGGCTTGGCGCGGGGACACTTGGGTCAATGCTGGGGGTGGGAGGTGGAATAATAATGGTGCCTGCACTAACCTTTCTCGGAATTTCTCCATCTCAAACGGCAAGTACCAGCCTTGTTGCAGTCACATCTACTAGCATGTCTTCAACGGTAGAGTACAGCAGGCAGAAGCGAATAGACTATAGGCTTGGAATCTTGATGGCGGCCTCGGCTGTTCCGGGGGCTGTAGTTGGAGCACTCTTGTCTGCAAACATTACATTAGAACAGTTCAGGCTCTATTTTGGTCTCCTCTTGATACTAGTGGGGATATACATTCTCTACAAAAATTCCATTTTACGGGAGCGCAGAGAAGGACTCAGGGCGCTGAATGCATACAGGTTGCTGGGAATAACTTCAGCAAGTTTCGTAGCGGGTGTCATATCCAGCTTGTTTGGAGTCGGAGGCGGCACAATATTTGTCCCGTTGATGTTGCTGGTGCTCGGGATGGGGATGCATCGTGCAGCCGCTACGTCGCAGCTGACCCTTGTGATATCATCCGCAGCCGGGGTGGCCACTCATATAGTGTTGGGACATCCCGACTATTTTTACGCCATAGCCCTATCTGCTGGCGCGTTTGCGGGCGCTCAGGTGGGTGCCAGATTGTCAAAGACAGCAAAGGATGCACTTCTCCAGAGGGCTCTTGGAGGAGTCCTGATCGCAGTTGGAGGCAAAATGATATTTGATTGGCTATTTTCCAGATAAACCGACTACGCGGTTCTTGCTTCGTCAATATAAAAAATAGCCTCATTACCTCGTTGTTCCGCGCCAGAAATCAAGTCCATGATAGATTTATTGAGTGTTATTGGATTCGCTTCTACCCCTTCACTATTTCCTGCAAGGACCAAGTACAATCTCATGTTCGAGCCAAGTACGTCCCCTAACTCCTGGTTGACGGTTGCGCTGTATGGCCTAAGTGCGCCTCTAAATACGTCGGATCTTGCCCTGACAATGCCCGAGATCTTTTTACCTACGGGCGCGTCGGGCCCGACTATCACAACATATCCGTTTGTATCCTTGTATTTTGACGGCTCCTGTACTGCTCCTTCCGGGGCCATGGCATTGAAGGCTTCTCTAGTGACCAATCCTGGTATATAGAGGAAATTCTCAATCAAAGCATCCCATTGCTTTCTTGACATGGAGCTGAGCGGACTAGTATAATCATAATCACCCGTAAAGTGGATGACTGCGCCTATCTGACCGAACTTCGTCCGAGCTGTATTGAAAATCCTCCTGAGAGCTTCTTCGTCAAGCAAGTTCAATGAATGGTTGTGAAACTCCGCGTATACCTTCGAATCAGCCTGATTGTGGGCAAGCACGATGACCTGCTTTGCGCCGGCTGCCTGAATGCTTTTCCCTAACCTCATAACTCTTGCAATATCTCTTGCAGCGCTTGAGCCCACGGTAATAATTATGACCTTGTCTGCCAGGTTATGATCCTTGGTTCCCTGTACAGCTGTACCGACTATGGGCTTTACGGGATAGAATACCCTATCGTTGGGTATTACTCTTCCGTTGATCAGCTTGCTGATTTTTTCGTCACAGAGATTCATGACCATGTCTGCGACATCTTCTTGAGTCAGGAATTCGCCGTCCACAATCATTTTGCTAGTGTTGTTCTGGATTTTCTCCGCTATCTCCTGAATCTTTGTTAGAGCGCCTGACACTGTGGCGGCGACCTTGTCAATCTGTTCTTTCGATTCTTGGTTTCTGCTGCGAGATATTTCGACTGCGACCTTCTGGATCCCTTTCGAGACGATATCTTCTGCTTCCCCTAGCAGAGGCAGAGCTCCCTCAGTAATTTTTTCGACTTCGACAGAACTAAGGCCAGGGTAGCCTCCGACTCGGAGAAACTCAGCCGCGGCTTTTGGATAAACTGTCTTGTAGATTCTGTCAGAGTGGACGGGACCTGGATTTGTTGAAATCGACCTGATCCCGCGCTCCGCGAGCTCCCAAGCCAGTGCCTCGGCTAGCCTGTTTTTAGCGCCTTGGGCCGCAGTATAAGGTGTCCTGAACCTGTAAGGTCTTTGCTCGTACCGGTTTTCTTCGGTAAAGAAGGTTGCAATCGTTATTATCTTGCCGCCTTTATCCATCGATTTCAATCCAGCTACCGTTGTCCAAAACGTACCCGTCAAATGTATGGCAACTGCTTCACGAAATTCCTTGACGCTTGCGTTTGTGAAGGTCTTGACCGGTCCTGATACTCCTGCGTTATTGACAATAATATCTACTGGGCCTAGTTGTTGCTTGACACTGTCAAACATGCCATTTATCCCCGCTTCGTCAGCTACGTCCACGCCTGGGAAAGAAAGCACACTGCCGCTGGAGTTCACTGAATTTATCACTTCATTAAGCATCTGAGATGTAATATCAAGAGGCTCTTTTCTCCTCCCCATGATAATGATATTGGCACCGTGCTCGGCGAACCTTCTTGCAATCGCCTGACCAATCCCGGTCCCACTTCCCGTTACAACAACCGTCTTGCCACTAAAATTAAGATCGGACACGAGGCTTACCTTCTCCACAGTTTCGGCAACGGCAGAGGACTATTAAAGCTAACTTTGTCTCAGTGGTGATACGCCTACAATGAAAGTTACTTTGTCTAGGATTTGACGCCCATGTCAAAGTCCTTATGGCGTACATGCATCGCGATCCTATCGGCAATTTCAAACATCGTCTCGCTAAAAGCCAGTTTATCTTCATGCAACCATTTGCCGTGGATTCTAATGTGGTCGTCCTGTGGATCTACTCTTATCTCTCCTTCTCTAAGCAAGACCTCCTTGAGCATCTCACTCAATTTTGAATCGTCCTGCAAACGATCTGCAAAACTTCCGGCGCCAACCCACTTGACTCCCACCACTCGCTTATTCTTGAAGTGACCTTGCGTAATGGGGCTACTTCGAGCGAGAAGATTGTGGTTGTCTTCGCTTTCTATTGAAACAATATAATGAACCTGATAATACTGAAGACCGCCATATGGCAGCGGGGCTGGGTCCGACTGTCCCATTTTATTCAAATCCTCTGGAGAATCTGTACAAAGTCAATGTTTCGCCCTCGTACTTTGATGAGGCCTTTGTTTGTGGTAAGCCTGGAAGTTTGCGAAAACATGTGACTGGAGGTGGGCTGTCGTTCAATCGGATGCGAGCCAATTGCAAGTGGTTCGCATTGTATTCCCTTAGCCTTCATCTCATCGGCCAAATTGTCAATTAGATTAGTTTTTCGCACAATGACTGGCTCAATATCGCCATGCCCGTGCTCTTCTGCATCCTTGTGCTCCACGATGATGTAGGAAAAAGGAGCCTCAAATAAATTCTCCTACGAGCTTCTGGCCAGTTTCTTCAGGTATTCGTCAACTCCAATTTTGCCGAGGAGCTTGTCCTTTTTGAGCACTTCTTGTTCAAGTGTTTTCTTGAACTGCTCTACTTTTACAGCGATATCAAGATGCGAGACCCCAAGTACCTGGCATGCAAAAATCGCTGCGTTCTTGGCTCCGTTTATCGCGACAGTGGCTACAGGGACACCGGGCGGCATCTGCACAATTGAAAGAAGTGAGTCCAAGCCATCAAGGTGTTTTGTCTTTACTGGAACACCAATGACTGGTAACGAGGTTAGGGAAGCAACCATGCCAGGCAGGTGAGCTGCTCCACCCGCCCCTGCAATAATCACCTGAATGCCCTTTCTCTTTGCATTCGCGGCATATTCGACCATTTTTCGCGTTGTTCTGTGTGCAGAGACAATCTCTACTGAATAGGAGACGCCGAGTTCGTCC
The DNA here is from genome assembly GCA_036004585.1 of Nitrososphaera sp. Classification (GTDB taxonomy): domain Archaea; phylum Thermoproteota; class Nitrososphaeria; order Nitrososphaerales; family Nitrososphaeraceae; genus Nitrososphaera. The sequence continues at coordinate 11,641 of DASYRH010000111.1, forward strand.
AAAAAATTCGCGGCTTCTTTCATCACAGGAAGGTCAGAGTCGCTTCCCATAATGATGCCTACTAGAGGCTTCAATTCAAGCCTCCTTGCTCCGAACTATCTGAATCGATTTTCGAGCCTTTTTCGCTCGTGACAGGGCCTCCTCTACGGTCTCTGCAGTCACCGTGATGTGACCCAACTTTCGCTGCGGCTTCGAAGTTAGCTTACCGTAAATGTATAGTTTTGCGCCAGGCACCGAAGCCAATTTGTTCATGCCCTCAACAGAATACGGACCTTCCCAGCCCGATGGTCCCAGTATGTTAATCATCGCTGCTGGAGAAAGGAGTCTAGGTTTCTCCAGTCGCAAATCCAAGATTGCACGCAAGTGTTGTTCAAATTGTGAAATAGAGCAAGCCTCGTTGCTGTAGTGACCGGAATTGTGCGGTCGGGGCGCGATTTCATTGACCAAAACGTTTCCGCTCTTGGTCACAAACATCTCGATTCCAAAGATACCAGCTCCTTGGAGGACGCTCATTGACTTCTTTGCTAGCTGCTTTGCTTTTAACTCTATTCTAGAACTTATCCGCGCAGGTACAACAGTGATATCAAGAATACCGTCCTTGTGGAAGTTTTCTACTACCGGGAAGGATTCGATCTGGCCTGTTGGGTTTCTGGCAACCATGATCGAAATTTCCTTTGTAAATGGCACAAATTCTTCAAGCATAACTTCCCTTCCCATAAAGTACCCGTATGCCTCGGACACATCGCGTTTTGACCTGACCACATAATTGCCCCTACCGTCGTAGGAATCATCGCAGGCCTTTAGAATACATGGGAAGCCTAATCTGACGGATAATTCCAGCAATTCTCTTTCAGAGCGGACCAAGCCAAATTCAGGGACGGGTAACCTGTGCTCTCGCAAGAAGGACTTTTGCCTATACTTATTCTGGATAATTCTTAACGTTTCGGGAGACGGTCTTACAGGATAACTGTTAGATTCAAGTCGCTTTAGCGCTGAAGAACTCGCCAGTTCAATTTCGTACGTCACCACATCAGATTCTTCGGCCAGTTTCATGATGGCATCCTCGTCCTTAAAGGACGCGACGATTTGCTTGTCTGCTATGCCTGACGCAGGGCAGCCATCTGTAGGGTCTAGAATTATGATGTTAAATGACATCCGCCTTGCCTCTTGTGCAATCATTTTGCCAAGTTGCCCGCCGCCAATTATCCCAACGCGTATGGGGCGTGCTAGATCAAGTCTGTCACTGTTGCCGGCCAATACGTGAAACAGGTTCATCGTCGCGGCGTTAAAAGTCTTTCAAAAGGATATTATTTATTGATGAGCAGCTTAGAATCAAGCCGATGAGGCTCTTGCGCCAAGGCAAGGTAAAGGACATCTATGAACTTGGAGATGGGAGAATAGTCTTTCATTTCTCCGACAGAGTCTCTGCCTTCGATGTCAAGATGTCAACTCCCATACCAAGAAAAGGAGAGGTGCTCTGCAAGTTTGGAAAATTCTGGTTTGATAATCTGGGCACAAAACACCATATGCTCGAGGTAATCGAGAAAGACAAAATGACCGTCAAGCCACTCAAGATGCTGCCAATAGAATGTGTCGTAAGGGGCTATTTTTACGGCAGCTTTGTAGACAGGTATCAGAATTTCCTTGGGAATGCCCTTCCACACGATTTTGTGCCCGTCCTAGCCGGAAAACTTCCTTCGCCAATATTTGATCCAACTACAAAGTCTGAAGTCCATGACCTGCCGATATTTCGAAAAGACATTGAGAATTCAGGAATCCTATCATTGCAGGATTACGACTACCTAAAAGACCTTTCAATAAGACTCTATATGAGAATGACCCAGATTGTGGAAAGGGCCGGGTTCTTAATTGCTGACGTCAAGTTCGAGTTTGGTCGCGATGAGAATGGGGAAATTATTCTCGGAGATTCACTGGGTCCTGACGAATATAGACTCTGGCTGAAGAAAGATTACCTGCCCGGAAAAATGCAAGAAAGTTACGATAAGCAACTCCTTAGGGACTGGTTGATAAAAACGGGATTCAAGGAGAAGGTCGACATCCTTGCCAAGGAGGGGAAAAAACCATCGTCCCCGGAAATAGACCCGGAGATCGTCAAAGAGCTGAGCAGAAGGTACGTATTTGCATATGAACAGATTGCTGGGCACAAGTTATAGCTCAATTTTAGAATGCATCATATCGGTGTGCGGAGCATGATAGCATGTGCAAATCATGTTCTTGAGCACGTGCCGCCAGTTGCAGGCAGATCGACAAAAGAATGACACTAAACCTGTGACCAACATAACACCGATCGCCATGCTATGGTAAAAAAGGCAGGCAAATTATTCCGCAATCTGATTCGTGCGGTTGTTACGATAGCCATAATACCGTTGATAACTTGATCAAAATGATCTGATATATTGGCTTACTAGCAAGTTGTAACCAAAATCTTCGAATGTCAGATATCATATTGCAAAGGAACGTTCGGGCAAGGCGGCTTGTAGCACTTGATCAGAAAAGCGCTCAAGCCCTAGGAGACATCGTCCGGATGCGGATATTGGAGGTGCTAAGTCATAGACCCATGTCGGCCGAAGAACTAACCCGAGTACTCGGAAATTCCGGGCACAAGAAAGCCGTAACGACCATCAGGCATCACCTGGACGCTTTGAAAACTGCGGGCCTCATTGAGACGACAAAGATGGTCGAAGTGAGGGGTGCAGTAATGAAGTATTACGCACCGACAATTAGGGCATTCAGCTTCGAGGTCCCTGTGAAATTTGAAGACACTCATGCCAGATTGATACAGGATACAAGTGCGAGGATTCAGAAGATATTGAAAGGGATCCTGGGAGACAAGAAGTTCTTGATTGAATCCGAACAGAACGGCACGATGTGTTCCGTATGCAAAGGGAACCACTTTCGGGAATATGCCGCCACGGAGATCGTCAATCACGCGCTTGTAAGAGCGATGGAAGGCAACGCATTGGCGGAAAATGCTTCCGATAAGCAGGTCAAAGCCGGCAATAGTAAACTTTGACAAAACAGAAGACTTCGTCAAGACCTTAATTGTTTCATTCGACGGACACTCTAAAGAGGCCTACCATAGCTCTATCCTGAAGCATCATAACCATGCTTCTTGGCAAGTCAATTGACGCCTTGTCGCATTTTACGGATAACGTTCTGGGGCACACAAATTGAGTCTTTCGAATGACGATGTCGTGATTGCTGGTAAGACTAAGCCTGCTATCGCCGTGACCTTGGATCGAGTAGCACTCGCTTCCTACGAGGACCTCAATCTTTATCACAGCACCGACGCGTTTCACGCCCTTCTTGACGGCCTCATCGAGGTTGGCGCAAGCCTTGTTCGCATTGACGCCTATGATGCAATCGCCCCTGAGGCTAAGATGATCCTCCTTCGTTATCTCCAAAGTCCGGCCGTGAAGAGATAATACATTAGGATGTCCCCGAAATGTTATTTCGTCTTCCGCCATACCATTCGAGCAGGGCCGCATCGTAATTAAAATCAAGCTTGTTTTGCCAGATCGAGGTAAACTTAAATGGAACATGACGAAAAAAGTAGATCGAATTGTTACCAGCAGCAGCGGGATATGACCGTGCAATTACTGTATTCTCTCCTGATGGAAGGCTTTACCAGGTAGAGTACGCTATTGAAACTGTCAGACGAGGAACACTTGCCATAGGTATAAAATGTACGGGAGGAGTAATCTTGGGG
>DASYRH010000112.1:0-6714 GCA_036004585.1 Nitrososphaera sp.
CTCCGGGCGCCGGTATGGTGGAGAAGTAACAGGGGGGCTCCTTTGAAATAGCCACCTACCTTTCCATGGTTCTTACGGAATTCGGCAATTACGCCTGCGTTCCAGTCGTTTGGGTCGCTCATTGATTTTCCAATGGATAATACACGGCAATATTGTATATATTGACAAGCTTGATCCTTACTAGGTCACAGAATCTATAAAAAGTGATTCTTCAGTTTGGAATTGAAGGGTTTCGTGCCGATAGAGGTTTGAATTATGAAACTTTAAACATTTAGACCAAGTATTGTTGCGGTGTCTAATGCTCATACTATGCTTGCAGGATCAATGTTGTCGTTTGATGGTCGTGTTCTTCGACCTTTTGTAGAGTTCGTAGATGATTAAAGCTGCAAAAAGCATAGGTGCAATCCATACTAGCATGATAATGAAGTATAGTCCAACTGTTACAAACACGATTCCGGCCACTATGATTATGACCACTTTTGCGATTTGCCAACTTGTTGCATCCTTTCGCTGCGCCAACTCAAATCTGGTGGGTAACTCAGAAAATCCGCAAGCCGAACAGGTTAATTCCTTCGATAGGTCGAGTTGAGCTTTATCATAGGATTCCTGATTCAGACATTTAGGACACACTAGGCTAACCGATGTCATTTGCTAGCTGCTTCTACTAGTTCTTCATGCGCCTGATACATAAGGAACTTGGTTATTCCGCCTTTTTGATTCCAATTAACGAACTTGCTTTAAAGCCGGAAATTAATATCCAAGCGCCTATTCTCCCTTCGGCTGAAAGAAGGTGCTCGAAAAGAGATTATTCGAGAACTGCTGCGCAGTTTGAAAGGCTCTCTTCGTGTTGCTAGCTGCCATGGCCATCCATAATAGCCAAGCATCCTCATAGGTTATGCCACCAATTTTCAACCATGAAGGCGGGACAGATGATTTCAAGGGTTCAAGAAGTGATCGAGCAGGGTTTGCCGCCCAATTCCTTTTCATCTCGGTATACATGGCAGTGATCTCTGGAATCTGGTCATTTGATATAGCATTTAACCTGACTAGCTCTTGCATGCTTGAGAGTATATCTTCGGACATTGAATCGTAACAATGGCGACCCACTAATTACTATAGCTAAGGGAAGCCACATAATCTGGAAATCTCCGATCTAGGCAGCCGTCAGGAGGAATTTAGCTCTGCAGGACAGTCCCTAAGCAAGTATTTGCATTATTGTGCCAGTTGGCCCGGGAGATAAAGAGGCGACAATAGTTGGCACGCAGGTATTGCCGGAATTCCCCGGAGTGCCCGATACTGGTAGCGGCAGCCTTTTTCTGCATCATTGGTTTTGAAAGGATTTCCAATCGTTCTGGCGCTATTGCGAAGTTGTGAACCGCAACCGGAACTGTCATCAGTTGTAAATTATTTTTCCACAAGCATCCTCTCGAAAATCACTGCCTGCTCTTTTGCATCGTCGAGGGCATTATGCGTGTGAGCGATATCCAAGTGGAGCGCTCGTTTGATTTTCGTCATCGAGGTATCACTCCAATCGCATCCCGTCTTTCCGAGCCAGACTGATTCAGCATCAATCCCTGAAACGCCGAAAGGATTGCTACCCGCGTATATTATGAAATAATAATTTACAAACGACCAGTCAAATCCAAGGTTGAAGCCAATAAATATGGGAACCCTTCCCTCCGCAATCCCGCCTATCCAGTCGCCAAATTTTCGCATCGCATCAAACGGCGATAGTCCTTCACGAGTGAGTTTTTCAAGCAACAGTCTGTTCACTTTCATTGCTTCTGGTACGAATTTTTGAGTGGTGGGCTGCAGCTCAACATAGAAGGTATTTTCCATGTTAGCAATATCGCACGCTCCGACGCTAAGCATGCTGTATTCCCCTGGAATTGGTCCCGACGCTTCTATGTCAACGGAAATGTATGCTGTCTTGCTCACGTGATGATTTCAAAAGTGTGAGCTATTAAGTTTGCATGCAACTGAACTACGGGCGTTTGCGGCTTGTCGAATAGGTCACTCCATTCTACCTCCGCAATCTGGGCAGACCATCTCATGCTTGAAATCCTCTGGCACTTCTTCAGTATTTTTACAACTTGGACAAGTAACTGTTTTCTTCTTCGGTGAGCTCATAAGCCAATCTTGAATCTACAAAAAAGCATGATTGTTAAAGCTTGTGTGAAATTGAAAGACAAATTTGCATCAATTGGAGAAAAATTCAGCGGTTGCAATATTTGCATCTACATATCTTTCTAACAAGGTGATGGGACCGGCTCTCGCCTGAGTGATTCCTCCAACCAAGCATATTTTATAATTCCGCTCACGACCAAGATTACGATCGATCATGAGTCAGCCTGAATGGTTAATGTTGCTTGAAAAATCGAAAGAAAATCTTGAAGTAGCCACAATTCTACACGAGAAGGGATCGTACGCCCACTTGTGGCTGTCCCTTGTATTGACCGGCCGTCCTAGCCCTTCCCAACTATTAAGAGCGTGCTAAGCCATAGAGCCCAACGTTTGATCCTCCGTGAGACAAATTCGTATCCGACTGAAACAAACCAGCGGTAAGATAGTACAAAAATTTATACAACATTATCATGATACCAACATGCCAATCCGCAGATACATTTCAGTCATCATTGCACTTCTCATGGTCGGTTCGCTTGCGTCCTCACCTCATCTCCTTATCTATGCAGACGACATTATCGGCGGTGGTCCCGATTCCGACTCTGATGGCCTGTCAGATAGCTTTGAAGAAAAGTTGGGCTCTGATCCAACGCTTCTTGATTCCGATAATGATGGTTTAGAAGATGGCTTAGAATTCACCGGCGGCGATTCCGGAATTCGTACGGACCCGACCGCGTCAGACACTGACAAGGATGGGGTATCAGATAGCCTTGAACTCGCGGAAGGGATTGACCCTACAGACATCGACAGTGACAACGACGGACTGGTTGATGGTTTTGAAAGGAGCACAGGAACGGACCCTGTTGAGCGAGACAGCGATAGTGATGGACTCTCTGATTCATTTGAAAATTCTCAGAACACCAATCCGCTTCTAGGCGACACCGACAAAGACGGAGTGACTGACAGCGTTGAGGTACGGCATGGGACTGATCCGCTAGATGCAGACACGTTTTTCGTACTTCCTGAATCTCCAGTAGGTCCGGTAGCCATGATGGTTGCATCTATGTCAGCGTTGGGCGGATTCCTGTACTTCAGATCTAGAAAACTGCCGCTGGACAGATAAGCTGGCGCGCTGTTACGGCAAATACTTCACCATCTCGATCGAAAAACCGATAGTCGACAAGTCACACGCCCTGTTGAAAGTAGCGGGCTATAAGGGAGCTGGCACCTGAGTGGGAGGGAGTCTAGCTAGCCATGTTATTCCATAGGTTATTTTATAGCTCTCTCAAGTGTTCAGAGCATGATAAGCGTAACTGCCGCAATAATCATAGCTGTGGCTGCCTTCGCTGCCGGGTCTTTTTTTGCATCGCCAGTACCCCAAGCGATAGCAGCTGTAATAGCGACTGACGTACAGTGTACCGGCTGCGTGGGCACGTCTGACCTGGGTGGCAACGCTGTAAACGCCGCAAAGATAAAGGATGGAGAAGTAAAGGCAGCAGAGATTGCAACTGACGCAGTTGGTGCAGCTGAATTGGTTGGCGTGACCAAGCTGCTATTTGGGCAATGCATGCCAACAAGTACTGTGGCTACGAGTGATGTGGCTACTGGTGGTGCAATCATCGTGATTTGCACTATCAGTGGCGTTGATAACGACGACAGCGCTATTGCGACTTTGAATCTTAGCAGTCTCTGCTTTAACGTTGCGCGAGCCGACACAGGCAGCGGCAACGTATCAGTGTATCTCAGAAACGACTGCGCCAGCACACAGTCGATCGGGGCTGGTACAATAGCAGTAATAGTGTACGACAAGTAGAGCAAGGCGAAGGCTTACAACAGCCTCGCCTAAGAATTAGAAAAGATTATTGTAGCAGTGACTAGTGCTACGGCTAGAATGCCGGCGAATCATGAAGTCAGCGTCGCATGGCAAATACTCTTTACATTTTTTCCAGTCGTGAATTTCTGGGCGTTCTATCGACTTAGAAAATTGAGAAAGTATTTGCTTTACGTGATAATGCCTTCAATCGTCGCATTGCTCGTGGTGATTGGCGTACAACCTATTTACGACTCCATGATACTTGCCTTAGACTTTAAGTTACTTGCTCTTTCATACCTTTCATACCACGCAGTAATAGTGGGGCAACTGTTAGACATAGGTCTTCAAGGCTTCACGATTTATCTTGTAATAACCTGGTCGAGAAAACACAATCGCAAATATGATTTAGAATGACTGCCAACGAAGTCAAAGTCGGTTTGGGTTCAATTTTGCTAGTTGCAGGTGGCGCATATTTGTTCTTGGTAATGTATGTAATTGGTTTTTGCGGTGACTGGTATGATGATAGATGGGGCGAGACACCATGTCAGATACCTGAGAGTTACATAGGTCCCGCTATCACATTGGCGGTCGGGTCTTGGTTTGCTATTGCTGGTCTAAAGTCAAGAAATCTTCTACCACGATGACCTTCGCACCCCTGAGCCTAGGCTAGTAACTACAAAATGCGCTGTAAAATCGTGCTAAAATCATTTGTGCATTTTCTTATCGAGTTAAGGGCTGTCGAAAACAATCGATTCACAATACCATGCATGAATTTATGCGACCTCGACGGGTAACGAACATGATAAGCGTAAAGTACGCCGCAATAATTGCTGTGGCAGCTTTCGCGGCGGGCTCTTTTTTTGCATCGCCAGTACCAAAAGCGATAGCCGCTGTCATAGCGACCGACGTACAGTGCACCGGCTGCGTGGGTACGTCTGACCTAGCTAACAATGCAGTAACAGCAATAAAGATCAAAGATGGAGAAGTAAAAGCAGCCGAAATAGCGACTGATGCAGTAGGCGCGGCTGAATTAGCAGGGGTGACGAAGCTGCTATTTGCAAGCTGCAATCCGGCCGGAGTTGTTGGAAACTCGGCAACTCCGAATGCAGCTCTGAACGTGGAATGTATTATCGCCGGAGTTGATTCAAGCGATCACGTGGTTGCGACCCTAAAAGGAGGGCATAACTTTTGCTACTTTCCTCAAAATGTGGTTCCTTCCTCCGGTAAAGTAACTGTAGATCTCTCAGGCATATGTCAGAGCGCACCTGCATTTCAAGCTGGAGATAGGATATCTATCATAGTGTACGACAAGTAGCAGGATGAACTGAGCTGCAATCCCACGTAGGCTGCTCTGGCTGGAGTTACAGCGCTTGGGATGGTCATTTTTACCCTAAAGGTACCGTATCCAAGAACTACCTGCCATACTATAGCAAAGTGTTTGATTACGTCGAAATTGACTCTACGTTCTATAGAGTGCCTGATCGATTCATGACAATACGCTGGAGCAGGCTAACGCCTGACAACTTTAGATTTACAGCAAAATTCCCCAGAGCAATAACACACGAGAACAGGCTAGGTCCACCTGCAGGGGACCTGGAGCATTTTTTTGAAAATATGCGGCCATTGAAGGACAAGCTACTTTGCCTCCTTCTCCAGCTGCCGCCATCGCTCACAATGAAGGAAGGGCTAGGCAATTTGAAGAGGATTATCCCATTATTTGACCGGGACTATCGCTACGCCCTTGAGGTTCGGCACTCCTCATGGTTTACTAAGGAAGTTTACAAGCTGCTCTCTTCAAATCGTATCTGCCTAGCTTGGAGCCAGCTAGATACCATTCACACGCCCCCCGAAGTTACGACGGATTTTGTGTACCTGCGTTTCATCGGTGACAGGAGTATTGACGAGAAAGACTTTGGCAAAATACAAAAGGACAAAAGCAAGGAATTGAAGATCTGGGCCTCTAGAGTAAGGATGGCAGAGAAGAATATTCAACTTGCGATTGTGGCCGCAAACAATCATTACGCAGGCTTCGGGCCTTCTACAGCTAACGGCTTTCGGAAGATGCTTGGGTTAGATGAAGTATTGTGGAAAGAGAAAAAACAGGCCAGCCTATCAGATTTCAACTAAATTCGGCAATCTTCTTCTGACTTTTTAGGTTGACAACAGATTCCATAAGTCGATAAGGAAGTTGGCTAGTTATAACAGGGCTAGCACTTTAGGGAGAGGGACTCTCTTATTCCCTAGCTAGTTTTATCCAACTACTGTGTAACTTGAGGCATGATTAGCCTAAAGATGGCTCTAGTCATTGTGGCGGCCTTTGCAGCGGGCTCATTTTTTACCCCACCAGTGCAACAAGCAATAGCCGCAGTAATAGCAACAGATGTACAATGTACAGGATGTGTAGGCACAACTGACTTGGCAGGTAACGGTGTAACTGCTGCAAAGATCAAAGACAGTGAAGTAAAAGCAGCAGAAATTGCTACAGATTCAGTAGGGGCAGCAGAATTACAAGGAGTGACAAAGCTGCTCTTCGGGAAATGTGTCGTGGATAGCACGGGTGGGACATCTAATGTTGCGCCTGGTAACGGCATAGCGATACATTGCGCGATAAACGGCGTAGACCTTGACGATAGAGCACTTGCACAAAAGAATAGCGGTAATGGATGCTTTACTGAGCGGGAAGTGTATCCATTCACTGGCAGCAAGACCGGCATCGATGTAGTCTTCGTTAACGAGTGCACAACTACTCAGCAGTTTGGCACTGGCTCCAAGATCAG
>DASYRH010000113.1:0-12293 GCA_036004585.1 Nitrososphaera sp.
TTGATCCTCTTGCTCGCCTTCGTCGGATTCTTTTTGAGCGGTTGGGGCATAATCGTGTATGTCCAGCCATTCTTCCTGCGACAGCCAGTAGCCGCAGAACCATTTCTGCTGCGAAGGGTCATAGTCTCCGTGCTCGAGCGACATGCTAGCAGGGGTGCTCTGCTGATACATTAGTGTTTCAGGACTCGCCGCCCTTCTTGTTCCTAAAGTATTGGAAGATGAAGGTGGCCGCAACTAGCGATACTGCAAGCCCTACGAGAAGAGACGAGATCAGGGTAAATGGGCTGGTCCCTTCGGTAAGTACAGAAGCAAACTGGACTACCGGGATGTAGAGCAGCGCAAGCACGGCCAAGCGCAAGATATCTGACATCGTCCTAGAGCTTCCCTTGAACCAGCTACTCAGCAGATCTCCCGCTATTAGCGTGGCTATCCCTATCCACATGAGAGTTATCGTTCCGGCGGCAAAACTGCCCACAATTACTCTGTTCGTTACGTAATCTATCGGGTTCATGTCGGACCTGATCATTTCTGGAGGTATGCTCGACAGCCCATTTGCAATGGATGCGAGGATCATGAGCACGCCTGCTATTATTGAGAAAATCCTGATGAAGCTTGTAGGCGTTAGCCTTCCCAGGGAAGAAACCGCCTTGTCAATGTCAAAGGCCCTTACAATAAACGCGCCTCCGAGTATGGCTAGCACTATGGCTGCCAGCCACTTGCCTGCTTCGAAGACGACAGCGAGAGCGCCGGCTGCCAACAAGACTCCTGGGACGCCCAAGAAGAATTTCGAATACTGTGGGTCGTAAGCAAGAAGTTTGAGGTACCTGCCGAATACGGCGTATGAATATTCTACACTCCTGCTGTGCCTGATAATCACTCGCTGCACCGAGATGACAGGGATTCTTGATTGTATTACTGGAAGAACCGTCTCGTCGTCCTCGCCATCCGACACTATGACAGCCCCATCGGCCTTGTAGTGTTCCAGAATGTTCTTTATTTCGAGGCTTATTTTCTCGTCGGCCTCCACGCCCCTGTTGAATTTTCCGGCGACTACGGCAACCTCTACGGTGTAACCCTTGCTAACGAGCTCCTCATAGGTCTTGACTGCACCGAAAATCGCATTGGAATCTGCGTCCTCGGGATCCTCAATGGCGAGGCGTGTGGCTGCATTGATGCACGAGTCGCGGCCTACAATCGGAGTCTCAATGCCGCCCTTGGTTCCAATATCGTCGTCCCTGTCGATGCAAAGAACGAGAACTCGGCTGTGCGCAGCATCCTTTACGGAGCCCGTGGTCTTGGGGGCGGATGCATTCCTTTCAAACTCTGGACGAGCCATCGCGTCAGCCAAATAAAGAATTGTTTTGCCTGTTAATTAATCTAATCAACTTTGATCTACGGTTATTTGGTTTGTTCAGACAATCCTTCTCAAATGCTTTCACTGGGTAATATTATGTCGGAAGTCCAGACATACAGTATACAATTCACTGCTCTCCTGCCTACTGGCGCTCGGCTTTGAAAGTTGAACCTTTCCAAAATGTTGCCGCAGTTCTGCCCTCAGGTCGTTTAGCATGTCGCCCTCAAATACCTTGAAAATGGCACTGCCTCCATCTCGCAATATTGTGCTCGCAAACTGCAGGGCTGTCTGCGTCAGCGAGATCTGGCGCGCATGGTCAATGTCCCAAACGCCGCTTACATTTGGAGCAAGGTCCGAAAGTAATACATCGGCCTCGCCTCTAAGGATCTCTGAGATTTTGCTTTTCATTTCAGGCTCCTCGATGCTCCCTTCTAGTACGATTGCCCCAGCTACCGGCTCTACAGGCTTTATGTCAATTCCAACGACTCTGCCGTTTGATCCGACGAGTCTTGTTGCAATCTGGAGCCAGCCGCCGGGCGCGCAGCCAAGATCTACAACCTTGCTGCCTTTTTTCAATATGTGGTAAGAGTCATTCAGTTGTTGGAGTTTGTACGCGGATCTCGCTCGGAGGCCCTGATCCTTTGCAAGCTTGCGATAGTGGTCTTTGCGTGCATCTGCTAGTCTCATTTTTTTAATGTCTTTCTTGGTTCAGTAGCGCCATTATTTTCAAAAGAGGTAACGAGCCAGTCCTCAAGAAAATTGCAGCTGGTCGGAGAATAAGTTCCGTCAAGAGAACACATGTGTTCAACGGGACAGGTTAGGCACGGAGCCCTTTCAATGCTCGACGTGTCAACAGGGAGTTTAACCGCAAAAAGTTTGTACGTCCACCTGCCGTTCTCGAGCATTTTTTCCCTGCGTATCAGGGACCGTTTCTCAAGTCGGATGGCTACCCTGGAACCGTCTCGGCTTGTCAGATCCAGCTCTTTCCACAACTCTGACTGCAAAATCCCGTCTTTTCCATTCCCAATAATGGTTCGAAAAACCTTACCCGTTAAATCTTCGATTTGTGCTTCGTTTAATTTCAACTTCATAACCCCACGCGAGCGAATATAATACTGACGTCGAACCGATAAATAACCCTTTTTGAAATAAAATTAACTAACACGCATCGTTAAGGGCTAGTTTGAGGAATCGCTAGCGATATTTTCTCGGTAATTTCGTTCTTCAACAATTAACTAGTTGTCTGACAATACTACTCTTACTTTGACTTTTTCTTGCTGTTTGGGCCGAATATCCGGTCAAAATAGTCCGATGTTTCGTCGATCTTTCTGGCTGCTTCACCTTCTTTGACATTTGCGAGCCTTTTTGCGATCCTTTTCTTTTCCTCAATCTGGCTCAGCCTGGCTATCTGGATCCTCTGGGCCTGTGGCGATCCCGCGCCATGCATTGATTCTGTCAAATAACCCACGGCGTTGCGTCCTAGTGTCATGTTCTCAATAAGCCTGAGTATCCTGATCCTGTTTTCAGTCGAGACTCCCTTTCTGCCCTTCAGGTATTTTTCAAGTATCGGGCCAGTTTCTGGGCTGCGGAACTCAGCCTCGGAAGGCATGGTGACCATTAACCCGCCTGCAATGTCTTGGGCGAGACGTCCTAGTTCGTAAGGGAACCTCGTCACATTATGCTTGCAAACGTTTGCCAACATGTCATTGTTCTGCCAATTGCCTGATGCGGTCTTGTGGGCCATGTACGATGACGCAATTCCAGTGCCAAAAATTGTCTCGTTAAGATGAGTCATCTCTACCAACTTATCCTTTATGTGAGAAGCATTATCGACCCCGTTGTAATCGGCGATCGTAGCTGCGGCACCGATAAGGGCGTCGCCCAAGCCCGTCTTGCATACATAGCTGCGTCGGTGGTAGCAAGTGAAGCGCTCCACCAACATTGAAGCGAATTCGTATTCGCCATCCATAAAGATAAGCTCGTTTGGAATGAAAACGTCTGCAAAGATTATCATAGCCTCCTGGCCGGAGTACATTGCGTTGCCGGCGTCGATATCTCCCTCTTCCATGCTCCTAGTGTCACATGACTGTCTTCCGTAAATGTACGTGATACCCGGTGCATCGACAGGAACAGCGCCGACTATTGCATAGTCCTTGTCTTCTCCCTTAAGCCTCATTGTGGGCATGACAATTATCCAGTGAGAATTGATGCATCCAGTCTGGTGCGCCTTTGCTCCCGTGATGTAGATCCCCTTTGCATCACGCCTTGTTATGTGCACAAAAAGGTCCGGGTCCTCCTGCTGAGACGGCGACAGGCTTCTGTCACCTTTGACGTCTGTCATTGCCCCGCCTATCACCAAGTTTTCGCGCTGGATCATCTTGATAAAGTCGATCAAGCGCTTATGATACATAGTAGAATGCTTGGCGTCGATTTCATAGGTAGTAGAGTAAAGCGAATTAAGCGCGTCCATGCCTACGCATCGCTGGAAGCAAGTTCCAGTCAGCTGGCCCAGCTTTCGCTGCATCCTGTTCTGGTTCACGAGATCCTGGGCGCTTTCGACAATATGCAAGAACCTGTTGACCTGGATTCCAGAGAGGGATGATTTGACGCCCGCAAGCTCTGGCTCTTCAACTGCAAGATTATAAGTCTCTGCTACGGCATTGATTGAAGGGCGAATCATCGGATGATCTACCGGCTCTTCGACCCACTTTCCAAATAACCTGATCTTTAGCTTTCTGCCTCTGAGGCTTTCGATATACTCTGCCCCATTCTTTATCGGCATTATAGTACTTTTAGCCCGTCAATGTTATTTATGTTTTCTTGGAGGCCATTATGTATAAAAGCAGTCACCTTTTTTGCATATATTGTGAAATATTAGGCAGGTCTGGCCATTACATCACTAGCCCGCCTTTACTTTTGTGATTAATTCGTCTGCCAGCATTTCTCCCCGCTTGGTTAAGGAGAACAAGTCTTCATCCTTCTCGTTCTTGCCGTCCTTTTTGACGATATTCTTTCTTACAAGCCTGCCATTAAAATTACCGCCATCAAACCAATTGCCGTACACTTTGCCCCAATCCTGCAGCATCCTCTTGACTTCTTCTTTTGTCTGCTTTCCGTTCACCCTGAGCGAAATTATTATCATTTCCTGAGTATTCGTCTTGTCTGCATTCTCGACAAGCCTTTGCTCAAGCTCGTTCGATCTTGTTGTTAGAGATTGCCTTTCTTCCTGTAGAATTTCTTCCAATTTTGAAAGTCTGCGCTCGATGTCGCCTATTCTCCTTTCCAGCGCTGCCGCGTCCAATTGGATTGATGATGTGCGAAGTGAATAAGAGTTTTCTGGCTACTGGATGTATGTCTGGTTGGTCTTGTCAAAGTTCCCTACAAGCTGAAAGTCTTGGCTGAACTGAGTCTGCATAAGTGACCTGAGCTGTGGGTATAGCGATGAAGGATCCTCCTTTGCCATTTTTGTGGCAGCATGATCGTTGCCAAGCATCCAGCTGCATAATTCAAAGGTCATTTGCCTGACTGCGTTTTCGTTTACTATTCCAAGGCTGTGCAGGTACTCATGCGCTAGAACCATGAATACGTACGAGTTGTACTCGTTTTCAGAGCTGGCTATCTTTTTCACCGCTGCCAGGAGGTAGCTGTTCATTACTATCACATTTGATCCCAGGATATGATATGCGCCAAGGTTGCTTGGCATCATTTGAAGAATAAGGCTAAGGCCTGCCCTATGCATCTTGAATTTCTGTAGAACGACTGACTTGACCAGCTCGAATGCTTCGTTAAAGTCCTTTATGCGAGCTATCTTTTCGCTGAATTGGAGTTGATCTGTGGGCTGCACGGCAGCTATTTGGCGGCACGGCCGTATTAAGCATCTCCTCGCAATCTTTTTTATATCCACGGCGCGGTCTTAGTGGCGTGGTGGCGACCAAGCAAATTGACTTGCGAACTCTGATTGGCGATTATCCAAATTTTCCAAAGGATGGCATATTGTTCCGTGACGTCAACCCGGTCTTCCGGAGCAACGATGCGCTAAATTTTATTGCTGATGAATTCCATCGTCGTTTTGCCAAGGTACAGGTTGACGCTGTTGCAGGTATCGAATCAAGAGGTTTTGTAGTGGCGACGGCCCTTGCGCTAAAGTTTGGCACTGGAGTCCTCATGATTCGCAAAGCCGGCAAGCTTCCAGGAAAGACTCTGAAAAAATCGTATGACATCGAATACGGGAGCGCGGTCATGGAGATTCAACACGATGCGGTGAGGGAGGGCCAGAATGTTCTCGTTGCAGATGACCTCATTGCGACAGGCGGCACTGCAGTGGCCGCTTCGCAGCTGATACAGCAGACGGGTGGAAAAGTCGCGGGGTTTGGGTTTGTAATAGAGCTGGGTGACCTCAATGGCTCTGCACGACTCAAAAAGATGGGCCACAGAGTTGAATCGCTGGTGGTTTACGATTGAGCCAGAGTGCTGACATCGGCATAATTGGAGGCACTGGGGTATACGACCCTGGTCTTTTCAACGATAAACGAGATGTAAAGGTGCATACGCCATACGGAGAACCATCCGACCTTGTTACAATAGGCGAATATTCAGGCGTTGCGGTTGCTTTCCTAGCGCGCCATGGAAGGGGGCACAGGATCCCTCCACACAAAATCAATAGCAGGGCAAACATTTGGGCACTGAAGCAGCTGGGCGTCAAGAGGATAATTGCGCCATCGGCTGTCGGCAGCCTGCAGCAAGCTATCAAGCCCGGCGATATTGCGCTGCCTGACCAGTTTATTGACTTTACAAAGACGCGAGACTATACGTTTTATGACGGCGGGCAGGTCTGCCACGTATCGGTTGCCGATCCGTTTTGCCCGGAGCTGCGCGACATTGCAAACAGAAAGACAAAGGAACTGGGATTTTCCCACCATTCAAAGGGGACGTATGTTTGCATCGAAGGTCCACGATTTTCCACCAGAGCAGAGTCCAAGTTCTTCAAAGATGTCATGAAGGCAGATATCATCGGTATGACGCTTGTCCCCGAAGTAAACCTTGCAAGGGAAGCTGAAATCTGCTATCTCTCGATCGCGACCGTAACTGACTATGATGTATGGTCCCTAACTCCTGTTAGCTCTGCAGAGGTCATTGAGACCCTTGCAAAGAATGTTGAGAAGACAAAGAAACTTGTCGCCGAGCTCGTGCCCTTAGTTGCTGGGGAACGAAAATGTGCGTGTGGCCGCGCGCTTGAAGGCTCGCTTTTATGATGGTGGCTTTATTCCTTCGGGGAGCACAACGTCGCCTTCAACGAGCTTGCGCTGAATTGTCAGCTGCAACTGTTCCGGGTCGATTCCCATTTTTGCAATCTTGTCGAGCGTAGTCTTGGCCAATTTGACGCTCGCGTTGTGGCCGCCAATTCTGCCAAATGCAATTGCGGTGAATCGGAATTCCTGCCCCTTTACTACAAAATAGCCGGAGAGCTTGCTTGCAACCTCGCTTCCTCTGGCGTTCTTCACAAATACCTTGACTGGCGGAAGGTCGTCTCGCATCATTTCTTTTGCTCAACCGCCACTTCCACATTTCGGTTGACATTCTTTTCAACAAGAAAGCTCCACCACTCTGGGTCAATTATTGAAAAGTCCTTTACCTGTACCTCTATTTGCTTGTCGTCTGCATCCGTAAAGTTGAACTTGCCATCCTGAATTAGCTTGACAAGCTTCCAGCGCAAATGTCCGGACCTTTTCCGGCTGATTGCTACGGCCCATTTTTTTTCCTTGTCGATCCTTGGCATGCCAATATAGTCGACAATCTCTAAAATGCCAAGCCGCTTTTCCTCGCAAAACAACTCTTTTGTCAGGAGGCTGCGCCAAATGTCCACTGATCCTATGGTCCTTGCGTTCTCATTGACGTTAATCACGCCAAAATATGCTACCTTGTCGCCCCCAGTCGGATCCGAAGTAGTCAATGCTGTATTTTCGCGGCTACGGTGTTATAAGCGTGGCTAACGGTGAAAATGATCCGGTTTCAATCCGGAATAAAATTTTCCTTATCCACCCTCCCCCTTAGGTGCCTCTTTAGTTAATAGAGGGCAACTTACCAGGAAATCATATTCAGAACCCTCAAAGTGAAGTTGAAAGGAGATTTAGCCCCGTTGCTCAAGACCGCGACCCTATACACACAGGCGTGTCAACTCGCCTTGGACTATGGTTTTAGGAACAAAACTTACAACAAGAAAAAGCTCAACGCCGGCACATATAGACGAATCAGAAAGTTGCTACCAATATTACCTTCATCATTGGTACAATGCGCCAGAGACCAAGCTGCGGAGCTCCTCAAACGTGAAAGGTGCAAGACACTTCCAACAAAAAAGCGGTTGCAGGTGAGATACGATAAACGCACGTTCAAGTTCTATGCCGAACGCCAGTATGTTTCATTAAGCACAGTGGCAGGCAGACTGAATTTCAGTGTGAATGTCTATGACTATTGCAAGCAGTACCAGAATGGTACATACACGAATGCACAGCTAATAATCAAGAATGGAAATGCATTCTTGAATATACAATGCAGGATACCAGACGTACCATCCGTAGTAAATGTAGATTCTGCGAGAGTTCTTGGAATAGACCGAGGAATATTGAACATAGTAACATGTAGTGACAACAGCTTTGTAAATTCAAGGCATCTGAGAGCGGTAAAGGGCCGATATCAGTACCTAAAGGCAAAGCTGCAGAGTATAGGCACTGCTTCTGCGAAGCGCAAGCTGAAGAAATTGTCGGGAGCAGAGAGACGGTTTACACTGGATGTAAATCATGTCATTGCGAAAAAACTGGTTCAAAAGGCATACGAGGTATATGCAGTCGAGACACTTAAGGCAGGTCATTGGAAGATACACGGGAGAAGACTCAACAAGATGCTTGGTGGATGGAGTTACGGCGAACTACTTACCCTACTGACGTACAAAGCAGAGAATGTGGGGAAAAGAGTGTTGCAAGTAAACCCAAGCTACACCTCCCAGAGATGCACGAGGTGCGGATACACGGATAGAGAAAATAGAAAAGGACTACATTTTAGATGCAAACAATGTGGCTTTGAGCTAAATGCTGATTTGAATGCGGCTAGAAACATCGGTCAACTTGGCAGGTCTGAGTTGATCAGGCTGTCCGTCAATCAGCCAATCGTAGCGCACCACGGAACGGCAGCTACAAGCCATAGCCTCTCAGGGCTTGGTAGTTGACATAGTTCTTGCATCCTCGTACGGCTTTTCGAGCAGTATTCCAATGTTGTCAACGCGGAGGTTTTTCTTGAATGGAATGCCGTCTTCCTCGCAGCGCCTCCTGTAACGGTTGGTGATCGCGAACCGAGGATGGAGCGATTCAAACTCTGTCTTGGTTATGTCTATCACCATCCCCCTGGTGACTAGAGACTTTGCTGCATCAAGCGCACGCTGCTCGCCATCCCATCCAAGATAACCAGAAATCTTTGCTGCATCCATCTTGCCTCTTTTCACTATTGTAAGGAAGACCCTAGCCTCGTCCTCGCTTATTCTGAGCTCTGAAATTATCGCCTGCTCCACATTAGAGAAGTTGACTGCCATTGCTACCTTACTTCTAGCGATTTTAGCACGTCTTCTGTATGCTGCTCGTCTTTGACCTCGTCTGCCATGACAGTTGTGGCGAGGTTGTAGGTTACATAGTCGCCCAGTTCCAGTGCTTTCTTTGCAAGCGCGTTATAGTTCTCCACTGCCTTGCCTTCAAATTCTAGGGCCCGCTCAAGTGCAGCCCTCAGGGTCAGATGTTTTGCTGGATCGAGTGGACCGATGGTGCTATACTGTTTCCATTCTGTCGGGTCGCTAGGTGCCCTGTCGCCTAATTCTGATATCCTATTAGCAAGTAGCTCTGCGTGTCCCAGCTCGCCGGTTGCCTGGGTCTTTAGCGCAGGGGCGTATGTGACCAGCCCGATCCCTTCCATATTTATGCCGACGTACCAAAAGTAGTGAAAAATCCTCATCTCGTCACTGTAGGCCTTCTTTAGAATGTCTACAATGACCGAAGCGTTCTTTCCCAGCAGCTTTTTTTCTGTTCTGCCCATTACGAAGAGTGGTTTCTGAGCTATTTAATTTGTCCTAGAACTGCACCAGCTTTCGATACTTCAAGTATCGTTGTTCGACATCTTCCTGCGTTATCTCAAACAAGCGCCTGACTCCAAAGTCCTCTACGGCAAAAGAGCCCATTACGTTTCCATATATCGCAGCCTCTTTCATCGTCGCAAAATCAGTTCTGCCCTTTCTTGCGACATGGCCAAGAAATCCTCCTGCGAATGAGTCGCCTGCGCCCGTCGGGTCAACTATCTCGTCCAGAAAAAAGGCGGACGCAGGAAATACCGGGCCATCCGCAGCGAACAGTATCGCGCCGTGTTCGCCTTTTTTTATGATTGCAAACTTTGATCCCCACGACAGGAGCTTTTTGGCGCACCTAGCCAAGTTTGCCTCTTTGCATAATAATCTTGCTTCGTTGTCGTTGATGACCACCACGTCGGTCTTGCCAATCATGTCTACGACGCCCTGCCTATCACCATGTATCCAGAACTCTAT
This sequence comes from Nitrososphaera sp., assembly GCA_036004585.1. Taxonomy (GTDB): domain Archaea; phylum Thermoproteota; class Nitrososphaeria; order Nitrososphaerales; family Nitrososphaeraceae; genus Nitrososphaera. Next base: position 9,930 of record DASYRH010000113.1, read on the forward strand.
TGTATCGCACACTACAAGTCTTGGTCCGTCAAAATGTTTCAAGATCTTGATATTTTGCTTTGGATCGTTGTTTGCAAGATAGACATAGTCTGACTTTGCATACTCTTCTGGTACAACAGGGTCGAACCCTTCGATGACTCCTAATTCTGTCTTGTTGGTAGTCCTGTTTGATAGATCATAGTCAAAAGATGAATCATAATGAAATGTTTTGCCGTCTTGAACAGTAATAATGCCTTTAGTATCGACTCCCTTTGTTCTAAGCGCATTCAAGTGATCCTCCGGCATATCGGATCCCACAACTGCAACGATCGATGTCTTTGTAAACATGCTTGCAGAGAGTGACGCAAAAGTCGCGGCACCGCCAAGTATTCTGGTCTCTGTCCGAAAGGGCGTGCGCGTAGTGTCAAGTGCAACAGTGCCGAATACCGTAAGCAACGCTTGGTTTGGGCTGGGATTCGCAAATAAACGTGCCTCCGGACATCACCATTAAATAACTAGCATGGCGATCTGTGTTTGCACTTGCGGCTCGTCGTTGCCATTACGGGCGCCTCTGGCGTAATTTACGGCATTAGGATGCTTGAGAGTCTGAAAAAACTTGGCGTCGAATCCCATCTGATCATGAGCGAGTGGGGCGCAAGGAACGTCAAGATTGAGACAGACCATACAGTAGACTACGTTCGGTCGCTTCCTTCCAAGGTCTATGAAGACGATGACCTTGCAGCGCCTGTTTCGAGCGGCTCGTTCAAGATTGACGGGATGGCAGTTGTGCCTTGCAGCATGAAGACTCTGGCAAGCATCGCCAACGGCTTTGACGATAGCCTGGTTTCAAGAGCAGCTGGCGTCTGCCTCAAAGAGCAGCGCAAGCTCGTAGTCGTGCCAAGAGAGTCACCGCTTTCAAGAATCCATCTCGACAACATGTCAAGGCTAGCCGGAGCAGGAGCTGCGATAGTCCCAGCTATGCCGGGATTTTATTACAGACCCAAGACAATGGATGACTTGGTGAACCACGTTGTTGGTAAGGTACTGGATCAGTTTGGAATCGAGCATGCCCTCTTCAGACGTTGGGGAGGCCAGTGATGTTTGAACAACCTAGAATCAACCGAAATTACAGGAAAGCCTGTCAAATATTCCAAAAGACAGTGAGCTAATAGAACAAGGATTTATAATCTTGCAGGACTAATCTTTAATGGAAAATGCCGGCAGGAGGCGTAGCACAATAGCCCGATACAAGAAGAAATATGCAAACAAATCTGTGGATTTCATAGTACCACTTCTTGCCCTGCTATTTGTCGGCATAATGTTTGTACTCTTCTCCCGCTCCCAAGGAGGAATTGGTTTCCTGTTCCTGGCTGGAGCCTCGGGGCTCATGATCTATTGGATAAGGGAGATCAGGATAATGGCAAGGTCAGAAGACCACAAGCTCATGATGGCCAGAGACTCTGAGCAAAAAGACTGGGTTTATGACCTGATAAAGAACAAAGAGGAGATGGTCTTTGTCGCCGAGGTGCCCGGGCCAGAAGACCAGATAAAGGTAAAGCTCACAGAGGGGCTCCTGCGTATTAAAGGCGGCCAGAACTTTACAAGGGAAGTTCCCCTAGAACTGACCCATGATATGGGCATATCTGACTACAAGTACAGAAACGGTGTGCTCACGGTCAGGATTCAGAAGATGTAGCGCTGTCTTTCTCGATGCTGTCTTCCCACAGCCTCATCCTTTCCAGCTTTTCTTTCCTTTTTACTCCCTGCAGCATTGAATAGACGGTTTTGTGCATGCTACCCTTGGCAAGCATCGCTATTGCGTCTGTTGCGAGCTTGACCTCCCTATAGTTTCCAATAAACGCGACAGTGTGGCCGTAAACTGATACATACGAGCCTGTCAAGTCCTCTATCATCCTCCGGGCCTTGCCACCCTCGCCAATTATTCTGCCTCTGATCCTAGCAAGCGTGCTAGGCGACTTGCCTGCATAGTCATGAAGGTCAAGCTGCTGAAACATGATCTCTTCGTCTTCAAAAAGGTGGTATGCCCGCTCCGGAGAGAATCCGCGTGAAATCGCAGTTATTACTTCAATTGCCCTAAAGGCCTCCATCTGTCCTGCCGGCTTTGACATGGAAATAAGGGCGTCACCCGTTTCGCTGTCGATTTCTATTGTGACGCCGCACCTCTTCTCTATTTGCTGCTTTACCTTGCCGCGCTTGCCGATAAGCACACCAATCCTTTCTTTTGGAATCTTGATAGAGTGCTGGAAACTCATTTTTTCACACCTTTTGTTATTTGTTCTACAATGTCTGCGATGTCGCCGGTTTCGACGCCACGCTTTTCAAAGAACCTGTTTACATTCAATATATCGCGGACTAAAAATTGTT
>DASYRH010000114.1:0-8179 GCA_036004585.1 Nitrososphaera sp.
TCCTTCTCGGTCTTGCAGGGTTCAGCTTCAGGGATAAGAGGCTCGCCTGTGCTAGGCAAGTCGTCGATCAGAACTAGAACCTTTCTGAGGCCGTCGTTTGACGCAAGGCCAACGGCTGTGACCCGCCTGTCGTGGTCCCTAGGGTTGGGCATCCTTCCTTCTTCGGTTTCAACTTCAATGTCGACTGCAAGCCTCTTTAGATCCGGTATTGGCTGGTTCAAAAGGGTCGCCCAGTTTGTAATATACTGCCTGTATTCCTTACCTCCCTCGCCTGATTCCTTTATCTTGTCCCAGAGCAGGTTCTTGAGTGCAAGCTCGACTTTTTCAGAGATCTGATACTCGAAAGGCTTTATCTGGTCGTCCTTTCGGACATAGTAAGCGCCCGGGATAAGCGACCTGTCATAGAGATAGTTTTCGTGATATTTGATATCCGCCTCCCAACTCTTGACTTTCTCCCGAAAGCTATACTCGGTGCCGCCTATTGATAGCGGATCGGGCGCCAGAATCTTTAGGACTTCGATCTCTTTGTCAAGAATGATGTCCCGTTTTTTCACGTGCTCTATTGTGTACTTTGTTTCCTTTTTTGCAACCTTTTCTGCTTCTTCGGCATGCTCCATTTTGGTGTAGCAGTAAGGCTTGTGGTCGGTCCTGTCGCGCCAGAAATAAATGACGTTATCTTTTGGATCGTAGAATTTCAGGTAAACTTTTTTTTCCTCGCCGGAATAAACAGCGGATAGCAGCAATGCCGGCCTGTTTTCGGGAAGCTCTGGCAAGTCGTCGAGCCGCTTCCTCTTGTCCGGTACAAACTCTTGCTGCAGGGTCAACTCTGCTTTCTCTGCCTAGATCGATATTAAACGTTTTACCGTGGGTGTAAAATAAGAAAAAAGGTGTTTCATGGAACGAGAGTTCCATGAACCGGGCCTAGAACTTGCCCTTGACCAGCCTTGTTCTTCCGACGACGCTGACTACAGCTATCAGTGCAGCAACGATGCCGAGAACAGCTATCGGGAACTCTGGCACGACTTGCGTCCCAGTTATCGTCACGTCATGGGCTCCAGAAGAATGCGGCACGCTGACAGTCTTTACTCCATTATCATCTGTTGTTTCTTCAAACTGCGTTGTCGCCTGTCCATCCACCATTACGGTGTAGGGTCCTTCGAGCACACTTCCGACCGAGACAACCGTCTTGTCACCGGTTCCATCTGCTTTGAAAGACAGGGTCTTGGTTGCTTCGTCAAGTGCAAACTCACTAACTGTTGAAGCACTCTCTACAGAAACGTCAATTGACTCTCCTGCGACCATGACAGGCATTGGCGTTGCTTCCATTTCGCCATCGCCAGTACCGTCATCAGTCGGTGGCATCGATGGAACGCTGGCATCAATAGCACCCTGAATTTGGATCGTGTCAACAGCTGCGTCGTACGCGCCAAGATCGGCGTCAAATTCCGCGGGAGGAGATATGTACATAAAACCTATCCACTTGTCGGCTGTTTCGGCCATAGTCATCTTCATCTTGATAGCCTTGCCCTCGTCGTCAGTGCATTCCACGGTCATCTCAAATCCCTTCTTGCCGCTTACTGTGGTTTCAGTTGGAGTGGGAGGAGTACTGCAATCAGGCGCATCCTCTGATGGTGAAAAACTATTAGGGTCTGTTGGGTCTATGTCTGACTTGTCCGCAACAATAAGCATCATGGCTCGGTCTTGATTCTCAGAGCCTTCAACTCCGCCCGGTAGGACAGTAGCCATGAATATCCCCTGCGTATCAAATGCGAACCCGCTCCAGCCATCCGGGAAAGTGAGCTTTACCCCATCATCCGCCGTAGCATACTCGCCACTCACTTCTTCCATTCCGGTTGGCTGAGCATATGCTGATACTGCTGTCGTAGAAATCAGCAGTGCAAATGCTGCCAGAAAAGCTTCCGAAAAGTATTTTCTCATTTCGCTCGGTACGAAGCGCACGTATAAAAGGTTATTTCGGTAGAAAATTCTAGGATCAATAGTGCCCAATTACAAAGTCGCGGTGATAGGCGGAGGAGTCCTTGGAACGTCGATTGCTTACTTTCTATCTGGGCATGCAAACGACGCAAGCACTATCGTGCTCATAGAGCAAGAGGAGAATATCGGCCAGCATACCAGCAGCAGAAATACTGGAAAGGTCCACGCCCCTTTTCTCTATGACCCGGTAGCAAAAAAGACGTTCGCCAAAGCGGCAGCGCTTGGCTATGAAATGTGGGCGAAATTTTCCGAGCGCAAAAAGCTCGCGTTCAAACGCGACGGCGTCTTGGAGGTTGCCCTGGATGACAAGGGCACTGCAAGGCTGCACAAGTACATGCAGTGGGGCGAATCCAACGGCCTAAAGCCGAATGAATTGCAGCAGCTGGATCAAAAGCAGGCTAGCAAGATGGAGCCAAATGTCCGGTGCGTGTCTGCGCTCTATTGCTCAAAGGATGCATCCGTAGACTATGGGGCGCTTACTCTCGGGCTCCTTGATGACTTGAAGTCGTTCGGCTGCAACCTGGCACTGGGTCAAAAGGCAATTCGCATATCGCAAAAGGACGGCGGTTATTCCATTGCCATTTCCAGCGGGAGGGAGTTAAGCGCGAGCTATATCGTAAACGCGACAGGCGGAAACTCGATGGATATCGCGCATGCTATGGGAGTTGCACGAGAATATACCGACCTCCACTTTCGAGGCGAATACTGGCAGGCGCCCGCAGAGTATCACGACCTGACAAAACTGTCAATCTATTCTGTTCCAAAACACCCAGAGTATCCATTCCTCGACCCTCATTGGATAGTGAGGGCAGACGGAAGGCGGGAAGTAGGTCCCAATGCAGTCCCGGTATTCGGGCCTTATGCTTACGGCTGGCGCAAGAATCTAGCAGACATGATACCCAAGCTGGTAGAATCGTCAAAGACAGGAGCGCGAAGGGTTGTATTTGACAGGCAGTTCCTTTCACTTGCAAGCAGCGAGTTCAAAAGCTCGATCTCGAAAAAGGCAATGATTGAAAGGGCAAGAGAGTTTCTCCCCGCGTTGCGCGCTACGGCATTTACGAAGAGGGGGACGTCTGGTATCAGGTCTTCTGTGTTAGACAGGATGGGCAAGTTTGTCCCCGATACGATGGTAATGTGGCAGGAATCATCGGTCCATGTCCTAAACTACAATTCTCCCGGTGCTACAGGCGCTCTGCCAATGGCTGCAAAGATAGCAAGCAGGATAATGGAAAGTGGCGCGATTGCCGGCTCCGAAAAGCCAAGGTCCCTCTGGGATGCGACGGCAATAGCCGAGCAAATGCGAGAGTAGTTTTTTATCCTAGATTCAGCCACGATACCTGACCCTTAATGCTCAGACAGGTCTACCTTGATGCTCTTAAAACCAGGGAGCAAAAGATTTCTCGAATCAAGGACTCAAACTATGAAGCAATCTCCAAACATGCAGCTGCTAACTGGATTTCATATCGGCCTTCGCCAAGGTCCTGCCGGTCCACTGGTGTCGACAGCAGCTGGAACAAGCGCGCTTACCAGGGCCTGAACCTATACGTAATCGACGCTGTAGCGGTTTCAAGCACGAATGAAGTCATTGCGTCAGATTATGTCGACGACATTGCAGAATCTGCAAGGAGAGAAACCCTTGAAACAAGGGCCATGGCAATGGAAGCGTCAGTCACCCAAAAAGCTGCCGAAGCGGCCAAGTCGGATGTCATTTGCGTCGACGGCTCTATAGTTCCCCGGCTCACCAAGAAGCCCACTAGCGCGGCATTTGATGATGCCAAAAAATACAGAGACTCTGTCTTTGTGGCAAAGAGCTCTGAAAGCCGGGCACAGTTTGGCCCGCTTGGGTCGATGGCCGGCGATATTTTCTACTACAACCGAGTAAGCAACTCATCAGCGGGCTATAGCGCGCCATGCAAAGTTGACACTCCGTACGGGTCACTAACCGAGGTATATGCTAGAATTCGCGACAGCACGCCCATGCTCAGGATTGAAATCCTTGGGCAGGCCGCAGATCAGGAAGTAAGAAGCATGCTGGACAAGCTGTGCTACCACAGCGTCGCCGGCTACCCTTACTGCCTGAAACTAGCCCACAATACATGCAAGATATCGGACGAAGACATTGAGCGGATTGCCAGCATTTTCAGCCTGCGAAATGAGCACGGGGCAAGGGATGCGCTAAATGAGTAACGGCAGAGTCGAACTTGGAATCTTGGTAGGCGACACCAAGCCGGACAAGGTCTATTTTGAATCAAAGAGACCTGTAAGCATTGGAGAATACGTGGTGCTGGAGTACGGCAAGGGCAGGGTCCTCGGGCTTGTCGAAAATTCAAAAGTAAGCAGTGACGCGCTTCGAAACGACATTAGAAATTTTGATGAGGCCTACGAAAGCAGCCAGGTGGCGATCGAAAACAAGCGCGACAAGAGCTACCGGGGTACCGTGAGAATTCTCGGCTACGTTGAGGATTTGAAAAAATGCAAATCAATAATCCCGGCGCTGCCGCCAGAACCCGGAACAAGCGTGTTTGAAGCAGCTCAGGAAGACTTGGCCTCAGTGTTTTCCACCCGGGGACCGGAATGGGTAAGGATAGGAACGCTACTGCGCAACTCAGACGTTGAGGCAAGAGTCAACGTCGACAAAGTGGTTTCAAGGCACTTGGCAATACTTGCAATGACTGGCATGGGCAAAAGCAACCTCGTTTCGCTTCTGGCAAAGGAGCTGGCGAGGATCCCGGGCACCGTTGTCATCTTTGACTATCATGGGGATTACGCTGCGCTTGACATCCCAAACCTCCAGCTGACAGATGGAAGGATAAACCCGAGGTTCTTGACGGGAGACAAGCTGGCTGACGTGATTGAAATACAGGATAACGCTACGAACCAGAGGCACGTGCTGAAGGCTGCGTTCACGCAGGATGTGAAGGAACGCAAGGACGATGACTTTTGGGACGCTCTTACGAGCGGAGTCGCCGCTGAGCGAGCAGAAAAGGCTTACCGCGAGGCAAGCGACAAAGTGCTAGACAAGATAGACGACGCAAAGCAAAAGTTCAAAAGAATTCTCGACCCCGGCATGTTCGAGCCGCTGTCCATTGTCAAGAATGGAAGAATCAATGTCATCAATCTGGTCGAGCTGACCGAGCGCCAGGCCAACGTGCTTGTAGCCTACTACCTGGAAGAATTGCTAAACGACAGGAAAAAAGCCGAAATTTCAAAAAAAGATCCAAAGAAAGGTGCCAAGGAAATTCGCTTCCCTGCGCCTGTGCTTGTAGTTATTGAAGAAGCCCACGTCTTTGTTCCAAAGGACGTAGACACGGACACAAAGTACTTTGCCTCAAAGGTTGCCCGCGAGGGCAGAAAGTTTGGAGTAGGGCTCGTAATAGTCTCGCAGAGGCCGAGGGGAATTGACGCCAATATCTTGAGCCAGATGGGATCCCTAGCGGTCATGCGCATGATCCAGCCGGATGACCAGATGCACGTGGCAGCTGCCAGCGAATCGCTAAGCAGGGATCTAGTTGATCAGTTGACTTCGCTAAACCCCGGAGAAGCGATATTTGCGGGCCAGTGGGTGAACTTGCCGGCATTTGTCAAGGTGGAGGAGGTCAAGGAAAGAACGATCGGGTCGGACCTGAAAGCTGTGGAGCAGTGGAGAAAACTTGATGGCGCAAAGCACCTGGCAAAGGAGTCGTCTGACACTTACATTCCATCCGGATATATTCAGGACTGACCGTTGATGAAAATACCAAAAGATGCTGATCTCCCACCTCTCTGATCTCCACCTGGGCTACGCGCAGTTTGGTCTTGAAGAGCGCGAGGAGGATGTCTACCAGTGCTTCAATGAAGCAGTAGACGTTTCGATAAGGGAGGGGGTGCAGCTTGTCGTCCTTGCCGGCGACTTGTTTCACACACCGCGTCCATCAGGCAAGGCGGTAGTCACGCTGGGAAACTCCTTGAAAAAGCTAAAGGAAAGGCAGATCCCCGCCGTGTTTGTACTGGGCGAGCATGACATCAGCCGTACTCGTGATATTCCTTTCGCATATATCTTCAGCAACCTGGGACTTGCAAGGCGCTTAAAGCTCGACGAGCCATTTGTTGTCAACAACTTTGCGATATTTGGCGAAAACAAGGCGCGGCGAAACGATATTGACGGCTTGATAAGCCGGCTGCAAGAGTGCGACAAGATTGCCAAGCAGCATGCAGGAAAAAAGATACTCGTGCTTCACCAAGGCCTGAATGATTTCAACAAGTTTGCAGGCGAAATGAACGCGGCGGAACTTCCTCCGAGTTTTGATTACTATGCTCTTGGGCATTACCATGATCATCTGGAGCGCCGGTTCGATTACCTTGGCGGCCCGCTTGCATACCCAGGATCACTCGACCTTACTCCGAGCGAGGGGATAAAGGACACCAAGAAAGGGTTTATTCTGGCGGATTTGTCAGGCAGCGAAGTTGTCACTCACTGGGTTACACTTGAGCAGTCCCGCCCCCAGTTTTCAGAAAAATTAAGGTACCAGGAAATGGCGGCAGAGCTGGACAGAATAATCAAGCGTTCTGTAGAGGCAGCTGCCAAGAACGGCAAAAAGCCCGTGGTCCGGCTGGAAATCACAGGAAAGGACATCGATTCAAGAGCAATCGCAGCAAATCTTGTAAAGCTGAACGAGTACTGCATCCACTATGTCTGGCAGCCCGTGGAAGAAGGTGGGCCTGCGGCAAGGGCATACGACTCCATGCCCGCCGACATCGATGCTGAGCTTTACCGCCTTTCTGCAGAAACACTGGGCTCCGAGGAGCTTGCCAAGTTTGCTGTCGGCGAGATTCTCCCAACAGCAGCAGAAAAGGATGCTAGATCGACCCTTGACATTGTCTGGGAAGCGTACAAGTCAAGGAGGTTTAAACTCAAATGATAAAAGACCTACACCTCCAGGATTTTATCGCACACAAGGATACCAGGCTGGAATTCGGAAAAGGCATAATCATTTTTGTCGGCCACAATGGCTCCGGCAAGTCGTCCATAATTGACGGGATAACATTTGCACTTTTCGGCGAGCACACAAGAAGGTCGGCCAAGAACCTTGTCAGGCGAGGTGCCAGCCAGGGAGCAGTGCAGCTACAGTTTTCAATGAATTCAAGGGAGTACCTTGCAACCCGGATGGTGGGCGGGTCGGATCCGCGTTCGCAGCTCACGCTGGTTGCAGACGGAGGCAAGAGCGTTAACAAGCCAATAGTCGGGGGCGAACGCAGGCAGTTTGGCGAGTCAATGAGCCGGGAGATTGCCAAAGTGCTGGGTCTTGACTACGACAGGATGTGCGTCGCAGCCGTGGTCCAGCAGGGCGAGCTTTTGAGAATAGTAAACTATTCGCCAAAGGACTTTAAGGAACTGCTAAACGGGCTGATAGGAATCGAAAAGCTGGACACCGCCTATAACACGATGAAGGAAGTCATTGGCGGATTTCGTGACAGGCTCCGCAGCGAGACGGGCTACACTGACGAGGAGATTCCAAAGCTGGAAAAATTACTGGTCGACAAAGAAGAGGAGCGCAAGCAGGCAGAGTCAATCCTATCAGAATTTGAACATGAAAAGATCCTGCTTGAACAAAAGATCGGGGAGCTGGAAGAACAAATTGCGCAGATGGAACCGATGATGCAGAGGACGCAGGATCTATCTAGCCGAGAAAAGCTACTGCTTCGGCACGTCAATGAAAGCCGAGGCGCTATCGAAAGCGAAGTCTTGCGGATGGAGCGGATCGTTAGGGAGGCCAAGAATTCACTTCAGGTGATAGGAGCCAGGGAGGAGGTTGTCATGCGCCTAGAGATGGTAAAGGCAGAATCGGAAGAAATCCAACAAAAAGCGGAACAGAATGAAGGCATGCGCGGAAAGCTAAGGGGATTACTAGAGTGCGCAGCCCGGCTCCAGATCGTAGACGGCAAGTGCCCCGCGTGCAACTCAGCAGTTACAAAGCTGAACAACATGTTTGACACCAAACACATCCAGCAGGAAATAAGCGCCAAGGAGGAAGAGAAAGCGATACTTCAGCACGCAAAATTGGATCTCAAAAAAGAGGAGCAGCAGCTCCTCGAGCAGGACAAAAAGATAGCCGCTGCAGAAAAATTCCTCCGCGACAATTCCATTGAATCTTTGAACGAAGTGTTGAAGATCGAATTTACGCTGGAGAGCAAGAAAAGCGACTTG
>DASYRH010000115.1:0-12605 GCA_036004585.1 Nitrososphaera sp.
GCGATTGATCACGAGCTGGATGTAACCGCAATATCGGCACACGCTTATGCTTACTTGAAAGATTACGTCATATTGAAAAGCGGCGGCAGCTTTGGTCTGGATTACGGACCCATCGTTCTGGCAAAGAAAGGCATGACACTCGATCTTTTGCGTAACTCCAAGATTGCAATTCCAGGTAAGCTAACTTCAGCCAATCTTCTTCTCATGCTGGCCATAGGAAAGTTTGACGCGCAGGAAATGTCATTTGACACTATTCCTGATGCCATAGACTCTGGCAAGGTCGACGCAGGACTAGTGATACATGAAGCCCAAATAACATTTGACGCAAATAAATTCGTCAAAATCCTTGACCTTGGAAGGTGGTGGTCAAACGCAGCCGGAGGTCTTCCTGTCCCGCTGGGCGTCAATGTTGCAAGCCTCCGCTCAATGTCGAGAGAAACCATCGCAGAATTCAGCGACATGTTTGCAAGGTCAATAGCATACGGGCTGGGCAACATTGACGATGCCGTAGAATACGCGAAGCAGTACGGCCGGGGGCAGCCAAAAGAAACCATCACAAGGTTTGTGAAAATGTACGTTAACGATCTTACGCTGGATATGGGCCTTCAAGGTAAGAAGGCAATCGAAACCATGTTCGAAATGGCACGAGAGCGCGGAATAATCGACCATCGCGTGGCTGTTGAAGTGATCTAGAGCCTTTGAATAATGTTGAAAAAGGTGTCCCGCTGGGCAGGCTCGCGCTTGATCTCTCTGACCATGTGCGCGAGCTCCTGAAGTGAAGTTCCAGACGCCTTGCCGGCTGCCCTGAATATTTCCTCTGAATATGCAGTCCCGACCATGTCGTTGCCACCATACGAGAGTGCTACTTGGGCGACCTTTTTTCCAAACGCGACCCAGTAGACGGACACATTATTTAGCACATTGGCCAGGAGCAATCGCGAAACTGCGATCACCCTTAGGTCGTATGGTGACGGACTTTCAGCCGTAACCATGCCTTTCTGTTCCAGCTCTGTATTTTCCAGGCTGAACTTGAGAGGGATAAATGTCGTAAAGCCTCTTGTTTTCTTGTGCAGTTCTCTTATCTTGATCACATGGTCAACAACGTGTTCTGGCTTTTCGACGTGGCCAAAGAGCATTGTGACATTGCTTCGGATCCCGAGCTCGTGAGCCTGCCTTGCTGTGTCGAGCCACTCTTCACCGGAGCATTTCCCAACAACTATTTTCTTTCGCGTGTCCGGGTGGAAAATCTCGGCACCTCCTCCGGGAAGTGCGTCGAGCCCAGCAGCTTTGAGACGGGAAAGTACTTCCTTGATTGAATTCCTTGTGAGCCGAGCGATAAAGAATATCTCGGCTGGAGTGAATGCCTTTATCTTGATTTGCGGCTTTTCAGCCTTGATCGCTTTCATCATTTTTTCATAATAGTCAAGACCCAATTTCGGATGAAAGCCGCCTACGATATGAAGTTCTGTCGCGCCTAGCTTGTCTACTGCCTCCTTTGCCCTGGCGACAATCTGTTCTGTAGTAAGAGTGTAGGCGTCATTCTCGCCTCCCTTGCGATAGAACGCGCACAGTTGGCAGCTGGCCGCGCAAATATTGGTATAATTGAGGTAGTATGAAGCGACAAATGTCACAACATTTCCGCACAGATCTCGCCTGACTCTATCGGCAGCCGACCCCAAGAGAAACAAGTTTTCTTGCCGCATCAGCTGGACGCCGTCAGAGTATGAAAGCTCTTCTCCAGCAAGTGCCTTCTCAAGAGCAGAAGTGCCGCCTTCCGCGTCGCTCTTTAGCAATCGTTATTCGTTGAGTTAAGGGTCGTTATAAATTGTTGTAGAACAGGGTTGAACGAATAAATACCATTGGCGGTCGAAAAATCATGTTAGCATTTGCTCAACAGTCTGCTACAGGATTTTCTTAACAGGTCTGACATCAGCGATGTGCTAGATTCTGCTCTGTCGGGGCGCAGGCTTGGATTTGACGAGTGCCTAAGGCTGGTAAAATCAGAAGACGTCTACTCAATGGGCCTTGTCGCCAACATGCTGCGCCAGAGAAAGTTTGGCGATACGATTACCTTCATCAACAACATCATACTCAACTACACCAATGTATGTGTGACCTACTGCAAATTCTGCGCCTTTTACCGCCCTCCGGGACACGAAGAATCCTATACCGTGCCGATCGAGGAAATAGTCCGTCGCGTCGCATCTTCGCGTGAAAGGTTTGGCATAACCCAGGTGCTCATCCAGGGTGGCCACAATCCCAACCTGAACCTAGAGTACTATGAAGATGCATTCCGTGCGATAAAGTCAAAGTGCCCCGAAGTTGGAATTAACGGACTGTCACCGTCAGAAGTTGACATGATTTCCCGGGTCGAAAAGTCAAGCACAGGGGAAGTGCTGTCGCGCCTAAAGGATGCCGGGATGGACACGTTTGCCGGAGGCGGTGCAGAGATATTGGATGACAGGGTAAAGGACGAGATAAGTCCACTCAAGATAAGGAGCCGTGAATGGCTCAAAATTATGGAAGAAGCGCACGGGCTGGGACTACGATCTGTTGCCACAATGATGTACGGCACAATCGAAACCGAGCAAGAGTTGGCTGGACACTTTATGAAAATTGCAAGGTTACAGGAAAAGACTGGTGGTTTTATGGTGTTTGTTCCTTGGAGTTTTGAGCCAAACAAGACAGAGATCCAGGCGGAAGGATTAATCAAGTATCCTTCGGGCGGCCAGTCATTGCTCAAGATGATCGCGATTTCCAGGATAATGTTTAACGGTCTTATCGACCACCTTCAATCATCATGGCTGACAAATGGCATTGGCATGGCACAGCTTGCGTTGAATCACGGTGCAGACGACTTTGGGGGCACTCTGATAGGTGAGGAAGTGGTAAGCGCGACTGGTGCGAGGTCAACTGAACTAACTTCAGGCAAGATAATCTCGGCCGTGAAGCAAGCTGGGTTTAGAGTGGCAGAGCGGGATAATTCGTACAACATCATAAAATATCACTAATTCTACGATAATTTGTCGAGAGGAACGACAACCCCACTCGATTTCCTTGGAGGGAGGATAAGCACGTATCGGCCGCCACTTATTGTAAGAGTCACGTTGCTTTATAGCGACTTGCTCTATAGGGTATTTGGCATATCTCGAATAACTCTTGCTCTCCTCCGTCCTTATTACAGGGCGCGGAGGAAGCTTGGGTTTAATTCTAAAATATTTGAACTAGCAGCAATCAACATCAAGGTTCAGGGCCTTCAATTTTCAAGAAAAGTACTCTGACCACTTTTGATCAACCTGCTGCTTCGTCTTCTCGTCAACAACTGCCAATTGCTGAATCTCGCGCGTGTAGCCTTCTTCCCTAGTCTTTGTTGTCGCGTCGATACCCAGCTTTGATCCCAGGTTGACTAGAGGCGATGCAGGGTCAAGTGTGTCGGTAGGCGTATTGCTCACTATCATTGTATCTCTGGCAGGGTCGGCCCGGGTTGTCAGGGCCCACAGAACATCATCCATGTCATGCACGTTCACGTCGCTATCAACGACAACAAACATTTTCGTAAGCGACAGCTGGCCCATGCCCCACAGGCCCATCATTACCTTCCTGGCTTGGCCCGGATACTGCTTCTTTATCGATATTATCGCTAGCCCCTGGAACCACCCTGCAGCAGGCATGGAAAAGTCGACGACTTCGGGGTGGAACATTTGAACCAAGGGCAAGAATGATCGCTCAATTACCTTGCCGATGAATGCGTCCTCCAGAATCGGCTTTCCGACGACAGTCGTGAGATAGATCGGCTCGCTTCTGCGCACGATGCCTGTCAGGGTAAACGTTGGGAATGGCTCGGCAGGAGTGTAATACCCGGTGTGATCCCCAAACGGCCCCTCCATCCGCATATCATTCGGATCAACCGTGCCCTCTAGCACGATTTCCGCGTTTGCAGGGACTTCTAGATCAACAGTCTTGCATTTGACAAGCTTTACTCCCTTTTTGCGGGTGATCCCGGCAAAGAGGAACTTGTCAATTCCTTCCGGTACTGGTGCTACTGCACTAAAGACAGTCGCAGGGTCTGCACCGACCACAATGGCGACGTCAATTTTCTTGTTCTGTTCCTTTAGCATCCTGAAATGCTGCGCGCCCCGCTTGTGAGTCTGCCAGTGCATAATCGCGTGTTTATCGTCTATAATTTGTATCCTGTAGACGCCTAGGTTGCGGATCTCTGTTTCCGGGTGCTTTGTCACAGTCAAGCCAAAGGTGATGAACCTTCCAGCGTCACCGGAAAAAGACTTTAGAACCGGAAGTGAATTGAGCGATGCCCTGTCGGTTTCAACGACCTCGGTGGCGGGGCCGCTGTGAACGTACTTGGGCCCGTATTCTCCTATCTCTGAGAGCCTTGGCAGCATCTTGAGCTTGTTGAACATTCCGGACGGCATCTTCATCCTCGTAAGCTCAACGATGCGCCTGCCAATGTCTACAAAGTCTGAAGTGTCAAGGCCTATCTCAAGCCTCTTCATGCTTCCAAACGCGTTTCCAAGAATTGGCATCTTCGACCCCTCCACGTTTTCAAAGAGGACCGCTGGACCGTCGCGCGAATACATTAGCCTGCGCATTATTTCGGCAATTTCAAGGTTCGTGCTGACCCTTGCCTTGACGCGCTTTAGCTCTCCGGCTCTGTCAAGCGCTTCGACGTATTCGCCGAGGCTTTCAAAAGGCATCGAGCAGAGCTATCTGGAGAACTCTACATAAGGTTTGCCAATTGTGACATGGGTAATAATTATACAATTTCAATGTATCATAATCACTAAATAGTTTCCATGCCCGCGTACGTCATGTCAGAATCAGAGAGGCAGTACGAAGAGGGCGCTGGAGGCACGGAAGTCGGAAGGAAGGACGATCCATTAAAGGAATCTCGTTCAAAGGAACCCATGACTCCAGCAAAGATCAAGGAACATGAGCCTACTGCCGTAAAGAGAGACAGGAACGATCAGAAAATTGTGGAGGAAGGCAAGACGGGCAAGAATCCGGAAGAGGCTCGCGAGATAGCAAGAAGCAAGGGAATGGCAAAGGGAACAGCTGGCGCAGCTCCGACTGGATCAGAATACGAGCAGGGTGCAGCTGGAACTAATCAATAGCGCCCCATCTTTCTTTTTTGAAGCATGAGCTTCCAGGGTCCAGATTTTCCACCTTTTCCAAAGGGAGCTAGCAAAAACGGAAGATGTAAAGACCGCAAGAATTGAAGTAATCTTTCCCGAGTCCCCTTTCAAGTCCGGCTAGCCGGCGACTTATCCTTCAAGAACTTGCCGATGTTCTCTCGCACAAGAGGAATTATCTTGTTCATGATTATCTTGTGGACGTCTCCCTTGTTGACATCAAACGATAGAAGAAGAACATATGACAACCTGCTATTTTCGTCAGCAATCGGGATGGTGGCCCGGATAATTCTAGCGTAGTGTGACATTGCATAGTTTACCTTGCCCAATAGGTATTCCCATCTGAGCCGAGTGAACTGTCGGGTAGCTGCGGTGATCGCGTACTGCGCCCGTTCCTCCTGGCTCATTATAGGTTTGAGGCCCTTTCTGTCGGCCGTGGCGACGAGGTGCCCGTCTTCATCAGCAATGCCAGCAAACCTTATCGTTGGGTCAAGTGTAACTATCTTGTCACAAAATTCTTGGAAAAATGACTTCATCCAAGACCTTTCATTTGGCTGGGTATATTTGATTTTCCTTACACGGTCGGGCAAATACTTATATTCGCTACACATGGAATTTTGTGCTACTTTGTCTGCTCAAGATGTTGATACGGTAGAAGACCGCAGGAACTCTCTACTGAACAGGCGCGAAGTCAAGGCGCTGTTTAGGGGAGCTGCGGGCAAGATAAAAAGAACAGAGGCAGTCGACAGGATGGCAAGCCAGCTATCTGTCGACAAGAAACAAATTATTCCGATAACCCTTGTTTGCGAAACTGGCTTGACTGACGTCCATGCGCTTTTTTACATCTACGATGATGAGAAGTTGGCTGCAAAGCACCTTCCGCGTTATAGGATGCTCCGGACACTTCCAAAGGAGGAGCGGAAAAAGATCCTTGACGACGAAAAGGCTGCCAAGCTCAAGGCCAAACAGGAATCAGCGGCTTCCAAGGGTGGCGCCGCAGCTGGAGCCAAGAGGTAATAGCAATGGCTGACAAGAAACAAGCCAAGGGCGAAGTGGCTGTCTACAAGTTTTACAAAGTGCAAGGGGACAAGTTAACCAGGAACAAGAGGGACTGTCCTAGGTGTGGCAAAGGGACGTTTATGGCAGAACACAAGGATAGGCTTACGTGCGGCAAATGCGGCTTTACAGAATTCACTCACAAGGAACAAGCCAAGAAAGGCAAAAAGTAAGACTAGCCTGCTGCCTGTCGGATTTCATTCTTGATCGCCCGTGCCACCGACGGCGATAATACGGGAAAGAACGACTCGATATATCTCCTACTCTTTGCAAGCAGCGCAATATTAGCGGGATCCTTTAACCCGTCACTGTAACCTTTGAGGAATTCCCTTACAACTTTGCTTGCTGCCGTACTGTCCCGCGTTCCCTTCAGATCCCAACACATGAACTGTGCAAGGTCCCAGACCTGATCACTTGGGCTGAAAGAGAATTGCTCCAGGTCGGTAAAAAACAATCGGTCTCCATTAATGATAATGTTCTTCGGCTTGATGTTGCCAAAACTTGCTCCAGCATGATGTACCTTTGCCATTTGATTTCCGGCAACGCGCAGTTGCTTGAACTCATCCTTACCTTTGATGCAACCTTTAACGACTTCTGACATGGTGCGTCCCTCGATAAAACCCGTAACTAGCAGATTTTCGTCAAGCACAATTGCTTCGATTGGTGGAGTATCGAGCCCAAGCCGCCTGATGAATCTAGTGCCCTTGTATTCTGTCCCTAGGCGGAATAGGGGACCTACCTTGAAACGCTTTACCGGCGAAGTCCACAGACTTAGAGCTGCCCATTTTATCGATTTCGTTCGTGCGAGTTCCTTGACTACAATTTGATAGTCACCTTGACTGTGCGTGAGAACATAGAGCATTGTCCTGCTGTTCACATTGCCAAGACGCCTCCTGTGCGCAATACGAGATTTCTCAAAGCCGCGTCTTTTAGCTAGCTCTTCAAGCCAGTCTTTGCTGTCTACTATTAGGCTTCCTTCGGGCAGACTCCAGTAGGACTTTCTTGGCGACTCCATGTTATCAGGAAGCTCGATCGATTCATTAATTCGGCGCTTGATTTTCGATTCTGCCTCCTTTACCATATGGTGCAAGACCTGCCTACCTGCGTAAGTATGCACAAAGTAAGATCCTACCTGCTGCAACCGCTTCGTAAGCTTCAGCCTGACCTTACCCTTGTCAACAAAGATGGCCTTGTCCGATAATTGCAGCAGGCCATCGCGGCGTGAAAAAAGCTCCGGGCCGGCGAGCAGGATTTCATCAAGTGCGTCGCGGTATCCACGAAGAGCAAACTTCAAGTTCTGCGCCGAACTTGGGCTGTGCACATACGTTCTGTAATAGCTATAAGTCGCATTTGGGTACCGTGAAATGCGCTGTTTTATCTTTGAGAAGAGTACGTATTCCAATGGAAAAAGGATCTCTGTTCCCAAGAGGCTAGTCGAATCGATCATACCTTGGAGCTCTTCCAAGATCACGCGCCTCTTGTATCCGCGTTCAGTCGCCTGCAGCAGCGAGATATTTACAATTGGTTCATAAATATGGAGAAGACGTCCTGACACAAATTCGCCAAGGGCCCCATTCTTGGCATCGGCTTCAAGTGCCTTTTTGCTTACTACAAGCAGAGATATCTCGATTCCCTCATCACGGACGTAAGCGTACCTAATAGCCAGGGGATATTCATCGAGCACCACCAAAAGGTCAATATCGCTATCCGGACGGGCGTAACCCGCCGCCTTTGAACCATAAACGCATGCTGCGGCAACGACGCGTTTTTTTGCGACCTTGGCTATGCATCTTTTTGCAACTTCTAGTTCCTCTGGTGATAGGCTAAACATAGCCAGGATACTTTGACTTGCGCATCTTCATGCTTTCAAACTCTGCTATCCTTTGTTTCACGGCTTGGTCTACCTGGAGGTTTGCCATCGCTTCAATAGGGATCTTTATCACGTTCGAGTCAATCGGGACATTTGTGACGGCGAGACCCTTATCCATCCAAAGCTTGATGACTTTGTCTTCGAGCTTGAAATCCCTGAACCCCTCGGGAAACCGGGTTGTGATATGCTTTATCAATGTGGGATCGGACTTGAAGACAGCCCTCTCTTCAAGTAACCTGGCAGAGTCGGCATACCTACCTTCGAATAAAGTACCAGAGACCTCATCTGAAATCACCCTCATCTTTACTATTCTGCTCACGAGCTCCAAGTAATGCATGAATTCGTGTGCAAGAATAGCATGGATAGAGCCTTTTAGTCCGTATGCGATCAATGGGGCAGTTAATTGGATGACAACGCGAAGCAGTTTATCATCGCCGACTATGGGAATTGTTCGGGCAAAGAATATTCCCATGTGCGTATATTCCGCTGCAGAAGTGGATACAATTAGGCTTGGCTCCACGTAATAGTACGGATACTTTAGTCCCGATGCTGCTTCGACCCTTGCGATTCCCTCTGTCACGAGCGGAAACCTCTTGATTATGAGATCATAGACCTTTTGAGAAATGGCATGGGATCCGAGCGCAGGATGGACCTTGTAAAGGGGGTCAAAGCCACTCATCTGAAGCTGTTGAGAGATTACTCCAGTGAAACAAAAATGTTACTGAAATCTCGAATCATGTCCCGATTGCAGCCGACGCACTTTCCGAATTGGAATGATATCACGATGAACTAGAGTCTTGGATTTGAACGTCCATGATGTCAAATGTGACGCAATCACACTTTGAGCCTAGTAGCTCTGAAATGTAGGGCTTCATGTAATCCTGACCGCCGACGAATTGCTTTATCATCAGACCCCCGTCCGCAACGATTGTGAGGGTAAAAGTATTGTCGTCAATTCGTCTTGGAGCCGCGGCATAAATTTTCTTTGTTGCAATCTTTGCATGGTTGTCAAATTTAACTTCCGTACCCGCAAGTGACCTTAATTTCCTCAGATCCTTCATCAGAATATTTTTGTCGCATCTGATAAGTATCTTGGTCTTGACTGTAAATGGTGAAGGGCCTGAGGACTCTCCCTTGCTTGGAGAAAGTGTAGCCACAACCGAGTTGTTCTTCACGCTAATCTTCCGCAATTTTCGCTTGCGGGGATCAAAGACCTTCGCATGAAACGGCCTGCCCTTTCCAAGAACCAGACTGGACTTGTCCTCGCTCCCAACCCAAGAAAACTTTGGTGTATGACCCTTTGTTGCAGACATGATCTCCTTCGCCAGAACGCCTTCTACGCTGTCAAAGCCAGAAAGCCCGGAATGCTCGCACTGGCTGCATCCCTTACCTTCGCATGAAGGGCACCTGTCCTGTTTTTGGGTAAGGCCCTGGGCATTCTTTTTATATCTTCCCTGAAGTGTGAGCGGCCTTGACTTGGTCGACACTTCAATGTTATTTTCCTTGTCTATGATCAGGTTTATCACGAGATCAGGCAGCAAATAGTCTACCTTTTTGCGATTTGCCCTTGCAAATGCGATTCCAAGCTCCCTTGTCAGCTGGCTCTTTGCGCTTTCCCTACCTCGAATCTTTAGCCTCGCTCTCATGGCATCCTCCCGCTCGTAGATCTGAGTTGGAAGCGTCGCGCCTATCAGGAAGGTTTCGTACTCGTATTCATTGGCCGCAGACACTATCCTTCTTACGATGGCGTCCTTCTGGTCTAATAGTCCCCTGCAGACGTAGCAAGGAGCACCAGCCTTCTGCCTTCTGCCATGCCTTTCAAGACAATGTCTGCAGAGTTTGTACCGACTCAGCAAGCTTACAGCAATGCTCTTTGCATCAGCCAATACCGAATCTCCTAAAGAACCCGCCTCTGCCCTTGTTGCGTTTCATAAAGTCCTTGGAATCGTTGTAATGCTTTATCATGGCCTTGATCTCGCTCTCGGGCTGACCACATCCTCTTGCAATGCGTTTTCTCCTTGACTCGTTCATGAGGTCAGGGTCCTTCTTTTCGTCCTTTGTCATCGACTGGATGATAAATCTCCATCTTTCCATCCTGACTTGCATCGCGTCGATCTGGTCGTCCTTGACCATGCCCGAAAGTCCGGGGAGATTATCGAGGACGCTCTTGAGACCCATCTTGTTGGCCGACTCAATCTGGGCATAAAAGTCCTCGATTGTCATTTTGCCGCTCATCACCCTCTTCATCGACTCCTCGTCAGCCTGCACTTCCAAGGTCCTGGCCATTTCAAGAAGTGCTTTAATGTCACCCATGCCAAGCAATCTGCCGACAAAGCGGGTGGGCGAGAACTGCTCCAAGTCGTCAATCCTCTCGCCTGTCCCGATGAACATGACCTTGGCGCCAGTTGCAGCCGAGGCAGCAAGTGCTCCTCCGCCTTTGGCGGTTCCATCCAGCTTTGTAAGGATGATGCCTCCAACAGGAGCCGCCTTGTGGAATGCTTCGGCCTGCTTGAAGGCGCCCTGTCCAATAGTCCCATCAATTACGAGCAGGACGAGTTCCGGCGTCGCCACTTTGTACATGTCGTTCATTTCCTGAAGCAAGCCTTCCTCTTCCTTGTGCCTGCCTGCCGTGTCGATAATCACTACGTCGAGATTCTGACCTTTGAAATGCTCAAGGCCATTCCTTGCTATTGCCACCGCGTCCTTGTTTGTCTCATCGCCATAAACCTCGACATTTATCCTGCTGCAGTTCATCTTTAGCTGAGTCAGGGCTCCCGGACGCCAAGTGTCTGCGCCGACTATGCCGACTCGGTATCCGTGCTTTGTAAGCCACCTTGACAGTTTGCCGGTCACTGTGGTCTTGCCGCTTCCCTGAATTCCCAGCATAAGCACAACGTTTGTCTTGCCGGGTTTGAAAAACGAAGTAGCTGCAGACTGGCCGTCCTCCTGGGTCTTGTCTATAGATTGGATAACCTCCCCCGAGTACCCCAGCATTTTGGCCAGCTCACCGTAAAGTATGGTGACGATGTGATCCTTGCGGGACAATCCCTTAGGCGGCTGTTCCTTGAGCGCACGTTCCTTGAGGGTATCGGTGATGGACTTGACAAGCGTGACTTTAACATCTGACATCAGCAGAGCCCTTTGGATATCTCTGCAAAGCGAATCGATTAGTTCTTCGTTGATATCTGATGCCTTTACGATCTTGTTTAGAGCAGTACGGAGATCGTCACGCAGTTTTTCAAACATGCCCGGATTTACTTTTCTACTAGAGCCGCATCCCGTATTTCAAACATTCCCCTCTGGCCGTCCCATTGGATATCTGCCTGATTGACTTGGAGCCTCTTGTGGTAGAGCGGGCAATCTATGACCAGAGTCTCGGCCTCGCCCCCCTCAAAATTAACATTGAATCCGTATTTCTTGCTCAACGCGTAAAGAGTCTCTAATGAATGCCTGTCCAAAATGGCACCGAGCCATTCCTTTCCAAGGCCCATCGCTGACACGGCCACTATCATGATCTGGAACCCTCTGTCTACGAGTTCGTGCATATACGCGACGGGATCAGCACCCCACATAGGAGCAACTGGAGTCAGCTTGTTATCCAAACATACCTTGTCAAAGACTTGCTTTTGAAACCTGCTTGAAATTCCGCCGTTTAAAACGCTGTTAATCGAATATAGAGCCTTGGCCCGAACGACTGCGTTTTCAAGTGCCCGACTTTCATCTTCTTTTGACCTGCCCTGAATGTTGGATTCAATAAGCGGAATTTGCATCGACTCGGCAAGGTGCTTTGTGAGTTGACTATTTGGATAGTGAAATACCAGGCTGTCGTCAGCGGCGGGGTGCAGGGTTATCAAGCATGCTGTCTCATGCCCCATCTCTTTTGCTCGCAGAATCGAGTAGGTGCTGTCCTTTCCCCCCGAGAAAAGGCAGGCTAGCCTCACGGCAGGGGGATAGGTTGAACATTATTAATTCCAACGCATTAGTTGCTAATTGTTTATATCCTCAATAGCTCCCATCGATTGTGCACTTGGATGCCGTCCTCGAGGCCAGGAACCTCAAGAAATACTTCCCTGTAAAGAAGAGTCTTTTTCAGATGATGCAGCGATCCGGACGGGAATACGTCAAGGCAGTTGACGACGTCAGCTTTACCTTGGAAAGGGGCAAGGTGCTTGTGCTAGCAGGTGAATCGGGATCGGGCAAGACTACGGTCGCAAGGCTGATAATGAGAGCGACTGATGCAGACTCGGGCTCTATACTTTTCGAAGGAAAGGACGTAACGCGTTACACAGGCTCCAAGTTGAAGGAATTTCGCACCACAGTGCATATGGTGTATCAAGATCCGTATTCATCATTCAACCCAAGATGGAAAATCCTCGACATCATAATGGAACCGTTACTGATTCATGACAAGGCGAGCACAGATGAAGCAAGGGTGGCAAAAGCGTTGACGGCCCTTCGTGATGTCAAGCTAGAGCCTGCAGAAGAGATTGCCAAGAAATTCCCGCACGAGCTTTCCGGCGGTCAGCGACAAA
>DASYRH010000116.1:0-48968 GCA_036004585.1 Nitrososphaera sp.
CAGGGTTCATGTATCGATTTTGAAAAAGAGCGGCCAAAGATTATGGAATTTATTGGCACGCTTGAATGGAGCGTGCATATAAAGAAGCGTTGTGAATGTTCTTCGAGCGGCAAGGCTCTCGGCTGGGATTTTTTCCACATATATTTTGATCCCGATTTTGTCGAAAAGTTGCTCGACATCTACCCTGAGATTCAAAAGCAGGAAGGCAACGACTTGGAGCAGCGCTTTGTTCTTTGGCTTGGCGCTCAGATGAAAAAGTCCAAGCTTCAGTACTACCTAAAATTGCGTGATGTCCCCCACGAACAGGCAAAGGGATTCAGATTGAACCCCGACGCGTATCGCGATGATAGCGAGCTGGAAAGGCTGCGCTGAGATTTATAACCTGACAGAGGAATACCTGGATGAGAAAATGGAGGCAATCATCTTTGACCTAGACGGGGTGCTTGTTGATTCGATGCCCACCCACGTCAGGGCATGGCAAGCCGCGTTCGAAAGCGTTGCCGGAGTCAGGGTGACAGAGCGCGAAATTTACCTCCTCGAGGGCATGCGAGGAATGGAATTGATAATGAAGATATTTGGGCAAAAGGGAAAAGATAATTCGCTTGCCAAGGGAGTTCATGACGAAAAGAACAGGGTATTCAGATCCATTCGAAGATCGGATCCTTTTGATGGAGCGGCAAAAATGCTAGACCTAATCAGCATCCCCAAGGCTGTGGTAAGTGGCTCTGCCAAGGCCGACGTAGAAGCAATACTTGGCGAGTCTTTTGGAAAGTCAAAAATCTCCACGATAATTACGGCCGATGATGTCAAGGTCGGCAAGCCCAATCCCACTGCATTTCTCGAGGCTGCTAGACAGCTTAAAGTTAGCGCACAAAATGCTGTAGTAGTTGAAAATGCGCCGCTTGGTGCAGTTGCTGCCAGAAAGGCAGGTATGGGATGCTATATCGCCCTTAACAATACCCCGCTATTCCGGGATGATTTTAGAAGCACGGTCCAGGACGATAGGATCTTCAGGACAACTAGCTCGCTTTCAGATTTTCTGGTAGGCATGTGCGCTTGAAAGTCCTGATTTTTTCCCATGAATCAGACCTTGACGGTTTGTACTCAGCAGCTATTGGGCTTATTCGCTACCCTCAGGCAATGACGGTATTTCTCGGCTACGGCGCAGATAACATGAACAAGATGGGCAACTTCATCTATTCGGCTACTCATCACTCCAAAGAGAGGGGACAGATAATCATCGCAGACCTAGGTCTCAACGACGAGCTCATTGAGCCATGCACGCAAATCCTTTCAACCGCAATGACAGATGGCTGGAAGATAATGTGGGTTGACCACCATCCGTGGTCCGAACAAGCGGTTCGCGCTGCGGGCCAGTTTACAGAATTAGTCCTTGACACTTCCGGAAAAAAGTGTGCTTCTGAATTGATGTATGAGACACTGGTTCCAGGAAATGAACTTGGAGAACAGCTGGGCAGCATGGCCCACGTCATGGACTTTTTCACAAAGGATCAATACCTTACTCCCATAACTGAGCTTATCAGATACTACCAGACATTTCCTGACTTCTACGACAGGATGCTCGAGCTTGCACACAAGTCTGCCAAAGGAATTCTATGGGACGTAGACATGCAAGGTGACTATGTCAGCTACTCAAAGTTGCGCGACGAAGCAAAAGTGCAAGTCCTTTCCACAATTCAAGTCAGGCCAGCCGGCCAGCACATGGTGGCTTATGTTCAGTCTTCTCCTTACCTGAACAGTAGCCTGTTCTCTGAGGAAGTCTTTGCAAAGACTGGCGCGACCCTGGTAATGTTTTACAGCCCGAAGGGAAAGGTGAGCATTAGAAGAAATAGCGAGTTGATATCCTGCCGCGACGTTGCCTCCAATTTGCCCGAAGGAGGAGGACACGCTTACGCCGCCGGCGCGGTCTTCAAGAGCGACCCTTCCAACGTCGCGGCGGTGATTTCAGAGCTCGAGGCTGCTGTCCTGGCCGCGCTTGGATCGTCCGCCGGGCAAGCCCGAGTGTCAAATACTTTAAAAGAATAGGCGCTGCATAGTGGGCTTGAATATCGCATGAATGGTTTGAAGGGAAAAGTTGCACTGGTTACTGGCGCGGGAGGGGGTGTTGGCAGAGCAGTGTCAAAAAGGCTTTCTTCAGAAGGCTGTAGAGTAGTGCTCATCGGCAGGAACAGGGACAGGCTTGCAAAAGTCGCTTCCGAAATTGGAGACAAGAAAAATGTCCTCACCGTTGTTTCTGATATTACAAAGGAGGCAGAAGTGCTGCTTGCCCTTGAGCAGACGATTTCAACTTTTGACAAGATAGACATTCTTGTAAACAATGCTGGCACGATAAACGACCCTGCTCCATTCCACGAAACGTCAGAGGACGATTGGAACGAGCTTATGGACACGAACCTTATTGGAACATTCAGGATGACAAAGGCGGCCTTGCCCATCATGATGAAAAACCATTCCGGGAGCATTGTAAACATTTCATCTGTTCTTGGGATCCGGTCGATCCCAAAAGTCCCGCTCTGTGTCTACGGGGTAACCAAAGCTGGCATCATAATGTTTACAAAAAGCATAGCCGTTGAATACGGCCAATACGGGGTGCGAAGCAACTGCCTGTGCCCCTCAACTATCAGGAGTTCCATAATCGAGCCTTACCTTCAGGACGAGAATGCTAAAAAGATCCTGGAATCGACATTTCCCCTACACAGGATTGGCGAACCAGATGACATTGCCGGAGCCGCCGCATACCTCTGCTCGGATGATGCCAAGTGGGTAACGGGCAGCGTGATGATGATAGACGGTGGCCTTTCTGCAAAACAGTAGAAACTGCTTGGCCGCTGTTAGGCGCGGGTTGGTAGCCTAGTCGTAAACTGGCTTGCCTTCTGAAGTGTATCGCTTGATCCTGCGCCCTGTTGTAGTTCCCTTATCAGCAGGGGCCGGCTCGTCTTTCATCGCAGTTTCCTTTACAGCTTGGTCCTTCTTTCCACGTAACTTATCGAGGAATCCCATAGCCTAGTAATATTGGCCATGAGATAAAAGCACAACGGTTGTGGGAACATCGGAAGGCTGGAGGAAATCATTATCAAAGTTATGGCGAAATCACGTCCAAAATTGGCAGACGAGTTCGCAGGAGGGAGCAGACACGAACCGACCTCTGACGCGGCTCGAATAAACAGCGCAGTTGAGAGGGCAGCCAGGTATACCTCTTTTATCGACAACTCCGTAGGGTTTTAGCGCGATTTACGATTCCCTCCTACATGCATTCCATAGTTGATTATGTCAAGGAGATTGGCGCGCCGGATGATGCGGTTCCCTTGTTCGAAAGCCTTGACGGATACATTGCATATCGGGATTTCTCCAGTCTTCAAAAATCTCTGGAAGAGAACAATTCAGAAAAGAAAAAAGACTACCAAATAATTGACAATACTTGGACGAGCCAGGACGTCACGACAACACCCACGGACGCGGGTACAAGAGTCAAAGAAAGTAAGCTTAATACCTTCTAGATGAGGTAATTAATCCTCCATGAAAAAACTTGACTTGATAATTCCTCAAGAGCGCCTTGCTGATGTCAATGACATTCTTCATCGTCACAAGGTAGGAGGAATGAACTTCCATGACGTCAAGGGCAGGGGAAGGGCAAAGAGGGAGCCAGTCGCAGTGGGTAGAGGAGTAATGAGGTATGTCCCCGAGTTTGGATTTCGTACCAAGATTGAAGTTCTAGTTTCTGACGCGATAGCCACGAAAATAATCAACGCGTTGCTAAAGGAGATCAGCACTGGGTCGGCATCTGATGGCAAGATCTTTGTATATGATGTCGCCAAAGCATACGACATTGGAAGCAAAGAAGAAGGCGATGATGCATTATGACACACAAAGTCAGGCTTTGTTAAATAACTGATATTTGTAAAGGACGTGATTGACAGATATGTCACTTTCTTAACAGATTTATCGCTGATGACAAATTCAAAGAACCCAATTATTTCTAGTCGGAAAACGACTGAATTCCTGAAATGGTGGAAATCGGCTAAAAATAAAAGGGGGAGATCTACCTATGGCAGCACTTCAAGCTGTCCTATCATGCTAGGCAAATCGTACGTACAGTAGTATGTGAATCGCCCGACCGTATCAGCAGTGAAAGAGAATGTTTTGTTCTCTCCACCAGCCAAATCATAGCTCATCTGATATGGGACCTGCATTGTAAATGTATGCCGGTCGTCAGCTTCCTCGGCAGGATTGTAGAAGTGGATAGTTACATTGTCTCCCTTGTGAACTGTGATTTCTGTAAGAGTATATACTGCCACTGGTATTCCTAATTTCTCTTCATCTGCCATCAGCTCTTGGGTAAATATCCAAAATTCATTTGGGTCATTCCCGGGTGCTCCAACTTCCATGGCTTTTTGTTGTGTAGGTACATTTGTGGTGGAGCTTAGCGCGTCAATCCTAGCGTTGAGCCCGGCTTGCATTGCCAATGCAATTCCCGAGGTAATTATAGAAGCTATAGCGATTCCTAAACCGACCGTTCCTAGCTTGTTCGAGCCTTCAGCCAATTTTTCACCTCATAGAGCATACTGGTGTCCAATATTTTAGGTACATAATCTCAAAGAAGAATTTCTCGTAATTTCCGGCTAAAAGCCAGGGTAAACCTGCGATTCTAATCTTCTTGCTTAATGATTCAGCAGCACTCATATTAACAAACCGGTAACTTCAACAAGTCTCACTTTTTATACAAAGCCCCTTGACACTGATCACCTATTAAACAGTCAGTTGAATTATTAACAATATCATAAAGTCAGAAAGAGTTATAATCTTGCGGACGCTGTAATTGCCGTATGCAAGAAAGGACAATGCCAGTATGCCTTACGCCAGATCAACTCAAGACAATTGAAGAGTATGCCAAAAAGAAAGGCATGTTAAGTGCAAGCCAGGCAGTAGAAGAAATAGCGAAGTAATAAAATTTTTACAGCGCGGGTTCTCCGCGCTTTCTTGATCCAATGTCCACTACATCCTCAACATCAGAGACAAATATCTTGCCTTCTCCAGCAAGACCTGTGCTCGTGCTTTCAAGAAGCTTTTCAATCACCTTATTGGCCATTGAATCCTTTGTTACAACTACTACAGTCGCATTAACATTGAATTCTGGTCTGTATGTTCCCGTCCCACGCCCGGAGTGTATTTCTGGGCGAGGCACCGATCCTTGTCCTTTGGAGTCATAATACGTAATACCGCCCAGTTCGAGCTCTTTAAGTGCTGCAAATGCCCTGTCCAGCCTTGCAGAGGGGACTACAGCTTCAATTTTCTTCATAATGAATCGAGTCAGCTTGGTACCGCCTTTATTAAAATATTTTGCGAGATATGATTTCCAATTAATACTATAAAATAAGGAAAAATAATTAATAAAATAAAGGGAAAGCGTAAGTTTTAGCTTATACTTGTGGTTCCAACCATGGCCTAATGAAGGATGCAGTAGTACGGGAAGTCTCCGGCTTCTGCAAAGGTGATGCTCCGCGTGTTCCAATGCATTATCAGTGCTGGCGCTTCGAGCGTGCCACCGAACATGCCAGTCGGTCGACCAACCCAACGTCGCTACTCTTCCGCCAAAAAACGAAAGTACGTTTTTTTATCGGTTTTGGCAGAGATGATTGTACTTGCGTAATATCTTTGGCAAGAAAGAGGTTGCATTCTGCGCGATCTGTAACAAGGAGCTGGGCAGGCACAGGTACCGTCCAGCAAAAGAGTGGAACCTGTCGGGGCTACTTTGCGGCAACTGTCATATCGACAAGACAAAGGAATTCTTGGAAATAGAGAATTCGAAGCGAGATGCTCCTGACAGGTGCGCGATCTGCCGGAAGGAGATCAGCCAGGACGAAGACAGAATCAAGGCAAAGTGGCAGTGGGAGATGGAGTCGGGCTCCTTCGTGTGCAAGGATTGTTTTGCGAAAAAGGACGCAGAATACAACAAGAAGCTGAATTTCTGCGCGTCGTGCAATGGCAGACTGGGAAGATTTTTCTACCATCCAAAGCCTGCATGGAAGATTGAGGGAAATCTGTGCAGGCGTTGTTGGGACGAGCGGAATAGTGGTTAGATCTTGTTTGAAAAACATGAATGCAAAACATGCGGTAAAAAATTTCGCAAGGTAGAGGAGCTGATGCAGCACGAACAAGTGGCACACGAGCAAAAGCTGTACATGTGCAACGAATGCAACTTGGGGTTTGAAGGGATGGAACAGATGCGCGATCACGCCAAGAAATTTCATTCTTACAACAAGATGAAAGAAGAGAAAAAAGGCTAGACTGCCTTTAGCTGCTTGACAATTGGAGGCCTTGCCTTCCGAAAGACCCTAAATCCGCAGATGCACTTTATTTCCGGCAATTTGGAAAGCTCTTCAACTGTCACAGGGGTGCCGCACCTCATGCATTCGTACGTCACCGCAGCCCCGGAATTTTGGCTTGCCATAAGAACAATTTTAGCCGTCTGCCCACATTTTAAGCTATAGTGGGATGGCGCTGGTGGAGAGCCTTGTTCTGCTTTATCGCCGACTGCGCCGCCGACAAAATTGCAATAGGGATCCTGTGAGAAGACGCACTGACATAGTCAAGGCCGATGCTGCTGCAGAATTCTATCGACCGAGGGTCCCCTCCGTGTTCGCCGCAGATTCCAATCTCAATGTCCTTCTTTACTCTACGGGCTAGTTGCACTCCCATTCCCATCAGCCGGCCCACTCCCTTGGCGTCGACAGTCTGGAACGGGTTCACAGTCATTATCCCCTTCTCCAAATAGAACGGCAGAAACTTGCCTTCTGCATCTTCCCGGCTAAAGCTAAATGTCGCCTGGGTAAGATCGTTGGTGCCAAAGCTGATGAAATCTACCAGGTGGGCGATGTCGTCTGCCACAAGGCACGCACGCACTACTTCAATCATGCTTCCGAATTTTATCCTCAGCTTCACCCTATGCCGATGCTCCACTTCGCGCTTGATTGACTCAAATATCTGCCTGACTGACGCAAGTTCCTCAACAAGGCCAACCTGCGGGACCATTATCTGGGGCTCGACGCTGACAGATTCTTTTGCTAGTTCTGCCGCCGCTTCGCATATTGCCCTTATCTGAGTTTCATAGATTTCTGGAAAAGAGATCCCCATCCTGACCCCCCGGTGACCAAGCATCGGGTTTATCTCTGAAAGCTCGTGAACTCGCCGGAGCACTTTTTCAAGGTGGGTTACTTCTCTTTGTTTTCCCCCTGAAGACCTAAGTTCAAAGAGCCGCTCCATCAGCTCTTCTTCATTTGGAAGAAACTCGTGCAGTGGAGGATCAAGCAGCCTGATTGTGACAGGAAGACCCCTCATCTCCGCCAATATTGCTTTGAAATCTGCTCGCTGCAGCGGCTCCATTTCTGCAAGGACACGCCTCCTTTCAGCCTCGTTTTCCGCCATTATCATGTCAACAAACTGGGCCACCCTGTCGTGCTGGTTGAACATTCGTTCAGTCCTGCAAAGCCCGATGCCCTCTGCACCATACATCCGTGCAAGGGCGGCGCTTTCTTTTGTGTCGACATTGGCCCTTATCTTGATGCCCTTTGTCTCCAGAGACCACTGTAGTATTTCTTTGAATTCCAGAGAAATTTCTGGTTCGACAGTATGGACCTCGCCGGCGTAGACCCTTCCGCTGGATCCATCGATGGTAATCTTTTGCCCCTCTTTGGCTACCAGCTCGCCATCGACGCTAAAGCTCCGGTCATCGGAATCGATCTCTATTTGTGAACAACCAACTACGCAGGGCTTGCCCATTCCCCTTGCTACAACGGCAGCGTGGGACGTCTTGCCTCCCCTCGTAGTAAGTATTCCAGCTGCCTGAAAGAATGCTGGCACGTCGTCAGGCTTGGTCTCCTCTCTTACAATGATGACCTTCTCGCCCTTCTTTCCAAGCGTTTCGGCCTTGGCTGTATCAAAGACGGCTATCCCACTTGCGGCTCCAGGAGACGCCCCGACTCCGGTTGCAACGGCTTTTTGTTTCGAGTGAGGGTCTATCCTCCTGTACATTATTTGCTCAAGGCCCTCCGGGTCAATTCGCTCAAGCGCAGCTGTCCGGCTAATCAGGCCTTCGTGGAACATGTCAACGGATGTTTTTACCTGCGCAACAGGATTCATCCTCGCGGACCTCGTCTGGAGAATGAATAGCCTTGCTTTTTCCACCGTAAATTCCACATCCTGAGGCTCCTTGAAGTGGTTCTCTAGCTTTTCGCACACGGTCTTTAGCTGCGTATACACATCGGGCATTTCGCCTATCAGTGAATCAATGTGGTTTGGGGTAGTCCTGCCGGAAACCACGTCTTCTCCCTGCGCGTTTGTGAGATAGTCTCCGTAGAGGTTCTTGTCTCCAGTCTCTGGATTGCGAGTAAAGGCCACCCCTGTACAGCTGTCAGGGCCCATGTTGCCAAAGACCATCGAGACCACTGTCACAGCAGTGCCGCTGGCCCGTTCAGGCGTGATGTTGTATTGCCTGCGGTACTCTACAGCTCGCTTGCCCATCCAAGACCGGAATACGCCGTCGATTGCAAGCTCGAGCTGCTTGTACGGGTCTGTGGGGAATTTCCTGCCGGTTCTTTCGCAAAGCGCGATGAATGAAGCAGAAATTTCCTTCAACACGGAAGGGTTTGAAAGATCCTTGTCTGCGCTAATGGCGTCAAATTTTCTGTCCTCTACTCCAAGTACAATCTTGCCAAACATCTGGATAAACCGCCGGAACGCGTCAAAGGCAAACCTAGGATCGCCGCTTTGCCGGGCAAGTCCCTCCACTGATTCGATGTTTAGGCCAAGGTTTAGGATCGTGTCTAGCATTCCCGGCATGGATACTGCAGAGCCTGAACGAACTGAAACCAAGAGAGGGTTTGCAGGGTCGCCAAATTTCTTGCCAGCAAGGCTTTCCAGGCGCCTCATGGAATTGCGGACCTCTTCCATCAGGCCATCGGGCAATCGCCTGCCCGCCTCGTAGTATTTTTCACAGATCTCTGTGGTAATTGTAAATCCAGGCGGTATCGGGAGACCAAGTTGGGTCATCTCCGCAAGCCCCGTCCCCTTGCCACCAAGCCGTGCCATGTCAACGGCGTCGGTTTCGTCAAAGAAATAGATTGGCTTCGCAATTGCAGGGGCACTACCATATCTGGCGTCTTCAGACATTGCTAACAACTGATCACCGCCGGCATAATTTAAAATCTTGTGTGGAGTCTACCGATAATTTCAAATCATGCGATACAATGCTAGATCTGGGCGTGGAAAGCAGGCGCGTTGGTGATATGACTGTCATCTGACGCTACGTTTCCGCTGCTCATCTATGTCCTTGACCTCTTTGGAACCATGGCCTTTGCAGTAACTGGAGCGTTCAAGGCAATAGAGCACAAATCCGACATAGTAGGCATCATTATCCTGGCAACCATTACGGGAGTCACGGGCGGTGTTGTGCGCGACCTCGTCTTTGGAAGGATCCCTCCAGTGGCTGTCGTTGACCCACTATATCTTGTGATAACGACTGCAACAGCGATCGCAATTTTCTTTCTTTACAAAGTGCTAAGAAAACATTGGAACCTGTTTCTAAAATTCGATGCAATTGGCTTGGGCGTATTCACTGTGATCGGTGCATCGTTTGCCTACGAATTTGCTGGCCTCAACTTTCTCGCAATGGCGTTCGCGGGGCTCGTTACGGCAGTCGGGGGCGGAATCCTGCGTGATGTCTTTGTCAATGAAGTTCCCATAGTCTTTGTCAAGGAGCTGTATGCATCTGCGAGTTTTGTGGGAGTAGTCATGTTATTCGTGTTGCTTGCGGCGGGAGTCAATCTCGGCGTAGCTGCGATTCCAACGATAGCGGCGGTTACATCGTTACGGCTTCTAGCGATGAAGTACAACTGGAATCTCCCCAGGCCAAAGATCTAGTTTTTGAGAGTCTAGAAAAGATTGGGCCTACTTCATGCCGGATGCCAATTCGGCTATCTTGGCCGCCCATGATTCCGCTTTGACTACCCCGCTGGCCACCAGAATCCCGCGCGAGCCGAGCTTGATGGCGGCCCTGACGTCGTCTTTGTCAGTGATGCCTGCGCCGCAGATGACTTTTGTTCTAGAGCCTGCCGCTTCGATGGACTTTGATATTATCGCAGGATTTTCTTTCGACACGGCCTTTCCGCTTCCAATAAGCTCTGGAGGCTCGATCGCGACATAGTCAGGCCCAAAGACAGACATTTCCATTACTTCATGGGGTGTTCGCGCGCAGACCACCGAAGTCATACCGAGCTTGCGCATGCGCTCGACCAGTACTGCAATCGATTTCAGTTCGATGCGGTGCTCGCTGTGGTTTATCAGAGAACCGACGGCGCCATAAGACTTTGCAATTTCGGGCACGAAATAACCGGTGGTAGGGCCATCCTTCTCGCTGTCCAGGTGTTGGCAGAAAACAGGAACGCTGACGCTCCTTGCAACAAGGGCAAGGGCCGGCTGCGGAGGCGCAACTATTATTTCAACCTTGGACCTTTCCGCTACTTTTTGAGCAGCCTTTGCCAGTTTGACCGTGCTGGCGGCTGATGCTTCTCGATAGTTCTTGAAATTGATTATGAGTGGGCGCTTCAACGTTTACTGCCAACTTTGGGTTTAGCCGGATCTCCCTTTTTGGCTTTGCCTGTCAACACTTCGTCCATATCCTTGAATTTTGATGCCAATTTAGCCATTCGCGCTTCGTAGCCCTTGTTGTACTCTAGCTCATCGGGGACAAGTGTTGCCGGATGGATGAATCCCTGGTTTCTCATTATCATTGCGCGCTCTGAAGCCCATGTTCTCTGAAGATCCCAATCAGCGGTTCCAAATCCGTCGTGGGGCCCGGTAAGTTTGCCATTGTGCATGCTAAAGAGGAGGCAAGAGACCACGGGGATAGAGTAATTGAGCGAAGCTGCAGAGTTTAGCTTGACAGGCATCAGTGGCATGTGGTGGCTCCCTCTGGTGTTGCCGGCAACATAGTGGGGATCGTTAAAGGCGCTGCCTGCTTCTTCTGTAGCTGGAAAGTTCTTTTGCGTCCGCACGATGGCAATTGGGTCGTCCTTGCCGACGTAGGTTCCTGCAATGTTGTGCAGCCTATCCGTGGACGCCGAGACAATGTGGTCCGCTCCGTCGCTTGACATGACTGAATGGACGACGTATCTCCCTGGATACATTAGCGCTGCCTCGAGTTCTGCCTTGTCCTGCCACATTTTCAGCTCTGCAATTTTGCCTTCCATCACGTCCATTATCCTAAAGATGACGCCTTCTGCCAAATTTTCATTGATGAGGAGACCGGTGTTGCTGCGTGCATCTACGAACATGCGCCAGAGTGGAAAGTTGAACGCACCAGGCTCGGTCTTGTCGGCAGCAAAAATGCAAAAGACCTCGCTTGGCCTTTCTTCCATTTCAATCTCGGCCACTCCTGGACCCATGCCCTTCACGTTGCCGGAGAACGAATCCTTCAGAAGGTCTTGGCCGGCGCCATAAAGTCCCTGCTCCTTCGCAACCTTGGTGCCCTCGGTAAAGGCATCCCATGCGAGTTTGTGAATCTTTTCATTGTCGGCCCCCTGAGTATGGGTCATGATAATGTGTATATCGTCTCCGGTATACCCGATATAGTAATCGATGAGCAACCCCTTTGCGCTCTTTGCAACAAAATTCTTGACACTTGCAACAAGCTCGTCACTTGGTCGCGTGTGGCCGCCTATTCCGCCGATATCGGCCTTGATGGCACTCAGTGTAATTCGCATACTCTGACAAGCTCATGATTTTCGGTTTAAAACCTTTCCGATGTCCGGGGAATGCACGCGCAGATTCTTGCTTGTTCATCAGATGTTAATTACATCCTGAGAGATTCTGTTTTTTACAAAAAGCATGGGCGAAATATAAATAAAGCCCATGAAGCGTTGAAGCAAGTATGAGCGCTAGCAAGAAGCCACACCTGAACTTGGTGGTTGTCGGTCATGTCGATAATGGCAAGTCAACTACTGTAGGCCATTTGCTGGTTGATCTGGGTGCCATTGACCAGAGAACCATAGATGCA
Organism: Nitrososphaera sp.; assembly: GCA_036004585.1. Lineage (GTDB taxonomy): Archaea > Thermoproteota > Nitrososphaeria > Nitrososphaerales > Nitrososphaeraceae > Nitrososphaera. The sequence continues at coordinate 12,071 of DASYRH010000116.1, forward strand.
TATGCCAAAGAATCGGAAGCAACGGGAAAGGGCGATACTTTCAAGTACGCTTGGGTTCTAGACAGTATCAAGGATGAACGCGAAAGAGGTATCACTATCGATCTCGCTTTTCAAAAATTCGAAACAGGCAAATTCTTTTTCACGCTGATCGACGCTCCAGGACACAGGGACTTTATCAAGAACATGATCACAGGCGCCTCTGAAGCTGATGCTGCTATTTTGGTCATTTCTGTCAAGCCTGGTGAGACAGAGGCATCAATTGAGCCAGGAGGCCAGGGAAGGGAGCACGCATTCCTTGCAAGGACACTTGGCGTCAACCAGATCGTTGTAGCCCTGAACAAGATGGATGATGTTGGTTACAAGGAGGAGAGATTCAAGGAAGTCAAGGAAAACGTCGAAAAGATGCTAAAGATGGTCGGCTACAACACTGCCAAAATTAGCTTTATCCCAATCTCAGGCTGGAAGGGCGATAACTTGGTGAAAAAGTCTGAGAACATGGCGTGGTACAAGGGGCTAACTCTAGCAGAGTCACTTGATACGCTAGAGCCACCAGAAAAGCCTATCGGCAAGCCGTTGAGAATTCCGGTTCAAGATGTATATTCGATCACTGGCGTAGGGACTGTGCCAGTCGGAAGAGTTGAAACGGGCAAGATGAAGGCAAACGACAAAGTAATCGTCATGCCATCGGGGGCGATAGGCGAGGTAAAGACTATAGAGACTCATCACACCCAGATGGAATCTGCGGAAGCAGGCGACAATGTTGGCTTTAACCTAAGAGGCGTCGACAAGAAACAGATAAAGCGCGGCGACATGATTGGCCCATCTAGCGATCCACCGATGGTGGCGAGAGAGTTTGAGGCAAGACTTATCGTAATTCACCACCCAACTGCAATCGCTCCAGGGTACACGCCGGTGCTTCACGCTCATACGGCGCAAGTAGCAGCTACTATCTCTGCATTTGTCTCAAAGATAGATGCAAGGACAGGTGCGACTACTGAGGAGAATCCAAAATTCCTAAAGACAGGTGACGCGGCGATTGTCAGGATAAAGCCATTGAGGCCGCTGGCGATAGAGACATTCAAGGACTTTCCAGAGATTGGAAGATTTGCACTGAGAGACATGGGAACAACCATTGGCGCAGGTGTCGTACTAAGCATCACAGAAAAGTACGACCCGAACAAGAAGTAAGTGAAAGATAGATGCCACAGGCAGCAAGAATAAAGCTCACCAGCACAAACCTACTAACGCTAGAGGGCGTTTGCAACGAGATAAGAGGCATGGGTGAAAAGTCTGGAATAAAACTTCGCGGGCCTCACCCTCTGCCAACAAAGAGGCTCAAAGTGGTTACGCGCAAGTCACCTTGCGGCCAGGGCACAAACACTTACGACAAGTATGAGATGCGAATCCATCGAAGGGTAATTGATGTAGGCGCTGACGACAGGGCCATCAGGCAACTCATGCGCCTAAAGATCCCTGACGATGTCTATATCGAAGTGTCCTTAACCCAGTAGTTTTTTAAAAGATCCCTTTGGGACCCTGATGTGCCGTGACGCTTCGGGGTGCACAATTTTTGCCAATATTTCAAGACCGGTTATTGTCCGCGGCCCAGGTTTGCTAAAGTACGCACCGGCGTTCACCGCATAGACTTTGCCTTCTCTGACTGCACGAAGTGAATTCCGCTTTTCATCGGCAGCAAGTGGCGGAAGCTCCTTCATAGTCCTTGATATCGAAAACCCGCATGGCATAAGTATGATAATGTCGGGATCAAAATCCACTGCTTCGTCTTTATCCATCCTCCTCGACCTCTGACCGGCAGTACTGATGCCATTGACACCGCCCGCGTACTCTACCATCTGCGGCACCCAGTGGCCAGCGGTGAATAGTGGGTCGAGCCATTCAATGCATAGGACTCTTGGGCGCGTCTTTGACTTCATGCTCCTAACTTCGTCTATTCGGTTCTGGAGTGATGCGACAATCTTTCTGCCCGCTGGAACGCGCTCGATCTTTTCTGCCACATCCATTATGCTGACGAGTATGTCATCGAGATCATGGGGGTCAAGGACAAGCACTTTGGGTCGTCCTCCAAGAATGTTGACTGCGCGATCTATTTCTTTTGTAAATGGTGAGCAGACTTCGCAAAGGCCTTGCGCTACTATGAGGTCTGGATTTGCTTTTCGAAGCGCTCTTTCATCGACAACATAGATGTCGCTTCCAGCTCGCAAGAGCTCCACTACCATTATGTCGATTTCTCTACCACTCATCGCACTTGCGTTAAAAGACGGCCTTATCACCTGAGGTTTTTTTCTTGCCTGAGCAGGGTACTTGCATTCATGAGTCACGCCAACAACTATGCTGCCCGCCCCAAGCTTGTAGAGCGTTTCAGTTGCGCTAGGTAGAAAGGAAACGACTCGCACAAGCTTGTTTGAATTTCCAGCGCATAAAAACCTGCCTTGTCGTGCTTTATTTCGGCAAATTAGTTATAGGAACTCTTACGATCGATTGACTCGTCTCACCTTACTCAGAAATGTAGCTTCTAAATTGTTCTAGAAAAAATCTACGTGAAAACAAGCTTTTTATCCCCATAATTAATGTGTGTACTCAATGAATACGAAAATCGCAGTTGCTGCAGGGTTGGCAGCAGTCATTGCTTCAGTATTCGCGATGCCCCATTCAGCCTTCGCAGCCGATGTGAACATCGAGATTACACCGGGGTCTCAAACCAAAACAAACGATGCATTCGCGCCTAACCCAGCGCAGGCAAACGTTGGAGACACAGTCATATGGACAAACAAAGACAGTACAATTCATACAGCGACCTCCGGCAGCTCAGGAACTCCAACTGGCATGTTCGGTGGCACAAACGAAGCGCCAGCATTGATACAGCCTTCGAAGACGCAAAGCTTTACATTTACTGAGGCGGGAGAGTTTCCATACTTTTGCATTCTTCACCCGACTATGGTTGGAAGCGTGGTGGTAGCAGGTGGAAACGGAAATGGCGAAGCAACAGAATCAAAAGCAACAGCAACACTTGATGGCAACAGCTATGAAGTGACAGCGATGTCAACTTCAAAGGCTACAGCAGCCGAAATCGACCCAGTCGAAAAGTCGGTCACGGTCACATTTGACAAGGCTGGCGATGTAGAGCTCACGTTGCCCAAGAACATGATAAGCGGCATCACCGCCGTAATGGCAGGAGACCAGAACGTAGATTTCGAACAAGCAGATGCAACAAATTCAACAACACTTACGTTCACGATCCCAGAAGGCCAGACTGAAATCGACATTATGGGCTCATTCGTGGTTCCAGAATTTCCAATAGTCGCAGCACTAGTTCTTGGCATTTCTGTCGCAGCTGTCGTAGCATACGTCAGATTCGCAAAGGTTAGCGCAGCGAGCTTGTTCGGAAGGGTCTAGAACCCTACCTTTTCCTCTTTCTTTTTCGGCCAAACTTTATTATCGTTGACATGCTTGGTTCGTTCAGTTAATTGAGAAAGTTCCTAGCTGCTGTACCCATACTCGCCTGCGTTTTCTTGATAGCGCCTGCTGTTGCGCAAGAACAAACCAAGCTCGAAATCCCAAGTGATCAGGGCACATTTCGAATCGAGGTAATATGGACTCCTAATGAATTGGGCAGAGATCATACTTTTTCATTTACCTTTATAGAGCCAGAGACCAAATCGGAGCTTGAAGATATCCAGTACGATCTTATCGTGCTACAAGGCGATAATCAGATTCTTCGGCGGGTAGACCAGGTATCTACTGAGCAAAAAGTAAGATTTGACGAAGTCGGCCCACATACATTAGTGATTCAAGACATTGAGGGCCTTGGCGAGGATGCATCATTTACAATTGAGGTGACGCCTGAATTTCCGCTCGGCGCAATTATTCCCGTTGTCGCAGGAACGCTCATTGCTATATTCGCTGTTCGCAGCAAGCATTTATTTAGTCAGTGGTGGAAGAAATAGCAATGGCTTATACGGCGCTCATTCTTGTCCTGCTAGTGGCTACAGTGACATTAACAACCATTCCTACTAATTCCTTTGCGCAAGAGGATGGATGGATAGTGAAAACAAGCGGGGCCGGTTCTCTAGATATCATGCTTGAACAGATCTGGACAGCGGATGGTACTGCTAGATTCAAGATTTCATTCCTGCAGCCAAATACTACTACGCTACACGAACATCAAGATTACGATGTCCTGATCAAGCAAGGAGATAACCAGATCTTTAGCGCAGCTGCTGAGATAAATCAGCCACTCATCCATAATGCCGAAGGAGTCATTACTATTCCGCTACAACCATTCCAATTTCCACAAAACGGTGATTACACCGTAGAGGTACAAGTTCTAGGCCTAGGCTTTCCTCCAGTCCCGATAAACCCAGAGACTGCAACATTTCCAATCACGGTGGTACCAGAGTTCCCTATTGGCTTGATAGGTGTTTTCGCTGCAGTAATTGCGAGCTCGATAGCGATGACGCGCAAGCTAAGGCTGTTCTAAGTCTTTTCCCGGCTGCGGGTGAATGCCATCACGCCAATAATGATGCCGGCGACACCAACTCCGACGCCGACCATACCAAAGAGATAAGCCCGGTCTGCTGACACCTTTAGATCTGCGGCAGCTGCTGTAGCTTCGCCTGCGGATGCTACGGCCTCCTCAGAAGCACTAGTAGCCTGATCGACCTGAGAATTTAGATCTGCAATAACTTGCTGGAGTTGATCGATGATTTCTTGAGAGATAGGATCATTGTCACTTTGGCGCGGGGGGAATTCGCGAGACCTTGTGTCTTCAACGTCTTCAATTTCGACCTGCGTGTTGATGGCCTCTCCTGCAATGGACCCGCGGAATACCACTTCATAAAGTCCTACCTGGGTAGGCAAGATCTCGGCAACGTATACGCCTGGTTCTTCTGTGGGCTGAAAGTCAAGCGACTTTGTAAGTGTCCCCTTCTTCACAGTGGCATCAAGCTGGGTGACTGCATTTGTGATGGGCTCATCGGTAGAGTTTCGAGTTATCGTCAGTGCAATTCCATTAAACTGGTTTACAAGTGGAGGTTCGTTGACCCAGCCACCAACTATCTTGACGTCGCCGACAATCGTCTCCTCATGAGCTAGCACAGAAGGCATGAAGCCAAGTGAAATAGACAGAACAGAGAGAACAGCGAAGAGGAGCGATGCAGCCTTGTTCATCCATTGACAGGTTCTTCTACAATATTTATAATCTTTGGGCATATTTCGGAGTTTGTACTAATGTAGAACGCGCACCGCCTAATGTTAGGATAATCAAATAGGAGTACCATCGTAGTGCAAATGAAACTTGGAATGATCGCTTTGCTTTTGGGAGCTGCCGGGTTAGTTTTCTATCCAATTGGACCTGCGGACGCGACAATGTATATTGACTCTGATGAGAGGAGGAGCGCGATGTTTGATACGTTTCTGTTCATTTCCGTGATAGTCGGAGTGCTCGGAACACTCTTTTCATGTATGGCACGTAGTTATGTGCCAAGCGAACCAGAGATTGAACCAAGTTCGATGGTTGTACCACAAATCAAGCAAGAGTCAAATATCGTACGGCACATAATAGCTGCATGACCTCTGCCGGCGGGCGGTTCAGAACTCTCACTCTTGTTTTGCTTTCAGTCATTCTCTCAATCTCGATATTTGGAATTGCTCAGCAGGCCTTTGCCCATCCGGTCTATGTTGACTCTCAGCCGAGGGCGTTTCAGAGCATTCCTGGTTCTCCTAGTGAAGTAAATGTGTTTTTTTCAGAACCTATAGAGCTTGACTATAGCAGGATAACTGTCTTGGGACCCGACGGAACCAGGATCGACATGAACGACAAGCATTACGTGCAGGGGGACTCTGCTTCGATAGGCGTGACGATTCAGCCGGCTTTGCCTGAGGGCGAGTACACCGTTACGACAAAAGTGCTGTCAGCAGTTGACGGTCACGTAACTGATGAGACCTTCATCTATGGGGTCGGTTTTACACCAATTGAAGGCAGTGGTACGCGCACTCCAATCTTGTCCCCAGACTATTCAGCATCAAGATTTCCCGGGATGGTCGGACAGGTGATGGCAGTCGGCGCAGCCTTTGGAGCACTTTGGCTATGGAAGCCAATAGGCAGAGTACGCTGGCTCGATGGCGAGTTGTCTGAAACAAAGATCGCAATAGATAAGACTATGATGAAGATTATCATTATCGGCGCGGCACTTGTACTAGCTTCGGGCATTGCAATGATTGTAGTCCAGGCAATTTCTATCGAGGCATCAATACCAGAAGCTATTGCAACCAAGTTTGGAAACGTCTGGATAACCAGGATGCTCCAGTCGTCAATTCTCATGGGCATTGCACTTGCCGTATATCGCAGGACTGCCAAGACCAAGCAAAGCCCGAGCAGAGCCGAGCTTTACGCCCTATTGATAATAGGTCTCGCCGTCCTTGTGACTTCCAGCCTTATCGCTCACGCTGCAGCTACCGAGCAGCCTGCTGCCATAATCCTTGACTTTTTCCATAACGCAGCTGCATCTTTCTGGATAGGAGGGCTTGTGCTCCTGGGATTTGCAGTGGTGCCAAAGATCCTGTCTCTCCGCGATGAAAGGACGAGGTCGGCTGCACTTTCCCTCTTAATCCCGCGCTTTTCAATCGTCATAGTGACTCTCCTTGGAATTTCCGTGATAACTGGGCCAATCCTGCTTTCAACGCTTGAAACAGATCTTTCGCTTACCCTTGCGTCGGTGTACGGCCAGATCCTAGCCATCAAGCTGGCCCTTGCAGGAGTCATGGTCGCGATGGGCGCCTATTCTCAATTTGTGGTGCAAAAAAAAGCAGTTTCAGTCATGGCGGGTGGTGGACAGGTAGTTGCATCAGGCCTAAAGAATTACGGAAAAGTCTTGAAGACAGAGGCAGGAGTGGGCATTGCCCTCCTGCTCATGGTGTCTTTGATGGCGAATGGCTCCCTTCCATCCGGGCAGTTTCCGGCGTACCAAAGAGAACCCGGAGAGCAGCAGGCATTTGCCGAAGAAATTGACACGAGCTTTGTCCGGACTGCATACACTGAAGAAGGTCGAATAAGACTTTCAATCAGCCCGTTTGCCGTTGGCCAGAATAACTTTGAAGTGTCGTTTCTTAACGGCGATGGTGGAAACGTGACGAGCATACAATCTGCGCGGATAAAGATGACCCAGATAGAAAAGGGCATTGGCCCAATCACCATAGAAACCAAGAACAGATCGCCGGGTATCTTTGCCGCTGACGCAGCGTTCAGCCTTCCTGGCACCTGGGCGTTAGAGATCGAAGGAGTGAACCTGCAGGGAAACAACATGATAGCCACGATGGATGTCAACGTAAAGCCGCTTGTAAAGAACCTGGAATTTGCAGTTGATCAATACAAAATACCCGATAGAAGCTTGCCATTGTTCCCATTGTTTGATGCCCAGAGGCAATCGATCTGGGTGGGAGACTCGCTACCTGGTAGCGGCAGGATCTGGCAGCTTGACATCTCTACCGGAAACTACACCTCTCACGGGATCCCGGATGTTAGCCTGATAACCCAGACTACTCTAGACTCAGCTGGGACGCTATGGTTCATCGACCCAGTTGTCGGGGCACTCGGAAATTACGATCCAAAAACAAACGCTTCTCGAATATTCGCAGTTCCGGACGAAGGCGTTCTTTCTGGTCTTGCAATGGATGGAGAGGGGAATCTTTGGATCCCGGTAGTTCAGGCAAACACAATCGTAAAGTTTGACGTAGAGCAAGAAAACTTTACTTCGTATGAAATCCCTACTCGCGGATCCACGCCGGTTGGTGTATCTTATGACGGCAACGGCATCATATGGCTTGCCGAAGCCATAGGGAAAATCGCAGAAATAGATACTGCGACCGGAAATATTACCGAGCATGAACCGGAATTGCAAAGCTACGAACTCGACGAACCGACTTCAGTATTTCCGGCTCCGCGGAGCTCAAGTGTCTTTATCTCCGAGCACGGCGGTCGGACCATAACTGCATATAGCCCGCTGCTAGGCACTTTTAGAGAATACCCCGTAGTCAACGAAGCCGGCCTCCCATTTGGGATGGCAATGGACAGCTATGGAAACCTGTGGTTTGCACAACATGAGATTGACAGGATAGGAGTCATTGACCCAAGGACTGGCGCTTCTACAGAAGTCAAGATCCCAATCACCGGATCGTTTATCCAGTGGCTGACGTCTGATGACCACGGCAAGATATGGTTCGCGGCGCAGCGAGGAGGCGCTCTGGGAAGCGTGACAATAACTGCAAGGCCCGCGGCTCCGGGTCCGACCAACAATGGGACGCAGGGAGGGGGCAGCGAAAACCCGATCCCGCAGGTAGGCTTCTCGCTTGCAGATGTCGCCGGGCCAGCAATTGTCGCTGGCATTGCCATCAGTGCCTTGGCGTTCGCAAAGAGCGCTACTGACCTGAGGAGCAATATCAGGACAGCGCTTCGTCTGAAAGGTCAATGAAAATGTGTCTAGTTCGACGTCTGTACCAATTTGCTTATTAGTCCAACTCGACACCCTAGTTCGCTGTATGCAGAAGGGCAGAACGACCGGGCCAGCTCATAGCTCGCTCAGCAAGCCAATACTTCTTGGCCTTGTTACTGCGATTGTAGTTGGCATGGTTTCACCGCTTGTACTGCCGCACCTGGCCCACCCATCGATGATTTACCACATTTCACTGCATATCGCGAGCTTTGCAATTGCAGTTTTTCTCAGCATCGTTTCTGTCTTGGCATATACGCGCTCTAGATCCTTTCGCCTTCTAACCATGACACTAGGATTCACTGCACTTTCCATCGTCGAGATCCTATACCTACTGGATTCCTCGGCGGTGCTTTCTATCTTTGACTTTTCGATGCTTGGAATAGAACTTCCGCACCTCATACTGTTGGTGATGCTAGCAATGTTTGGGCTGGGAGTCCTGAAGGTGAACAAATAGGATGGAGCAGATTTCAGAATGCGCTGACACGAAAACTCTTCTCCTTAGAATTATTGAGCAGAACGCGGGAATCAGGTATAGGGAGCTCCTTAGGATGACAGGCCTAGTAAACGGCGTACTGACTTATCACCTGGCCGCGCTTGAAAAATCAGAGAGGATAAGGGTGGACAGAGTGTCCAGAATGACGCGCTATTACCCGCCGCAAGTTTCTGAGAAAGAATCTTCCATGCTAAAGCATGTGCGACACGAGCCCATACAAAAGATACTGATGTTTATCTTTGAAAACGAGCACTGCACCTTTAACGAAATAGTAGCAAACTCTCAGAAAGCGCCATCGACTATTTCGTCGCACCTAAAGAGGCTAAAGGATGATGGCATAATAACGATAAGATACGGGGAATACCAGCTCTACAAGATTGCAGACAGGGAGTTTTTCTCAGATGTCTTGTCGAAGTTCAGACCTGGCTTTGTCGACATGATTGTTGACAATTTTGCAAATGCTGTGGAAGAACTTTAAGCCGGCTTTATGTTCAATCGTTACGGATGAAAGGCTCCAGGCCTCTTTTGGCTTTTCTGGTGGCTACTTTGGCATCAGCCACTGGGCTGAATGCCTTTGCAGACCCACTTCACGGAGCAAGCAAGCAACGAATCGGAAATTATGACTTTGAAATAGCAACGGAACCCAAGAGCGTTACCGCTGGACAACCAACCACAATAATGCTCAGATTCGCAGGCGTCAACGGGGATGATCTGGTGGATGTGCCCATAATGCTCAGAATAGTCAGGGACGGCACCGAGATATTCAGGACAAACCCGATAATAGTGCCTTACGGTCACCACAATTTCGAGTTTACGTTTCCAGAGCCAGGCAGGTATGCTCTCTATGTCAGCCTGAACGACTATGCGTACAGCGGCGAGACTCTGACATTTACATTTCCAATAAATGCAGCAGGTCCAGTCGATAACTTAGTATGGATACTGCCTGTCTCAGGTGGAATTGCCGCGGCCGTTGGCGCCACGGTCGTCATCAAAAGGAAAAAGTTAGCTGCGAAAAGCACCAGGCTTTACAAGACGGACAGTTGAAATATCTCGTTAGCAAGACGGATGACGCTGCAAATGTTGAGACTCGTAGTAATTGTGATAGCGGTTCTGATGTTGGTTTATGTGGATCAAGCTGACGCACATTTCTTTGGTGCAACAAAGCAGGTAGACAACTACCAGATCACCTTTGCACCCTACCCTTTCAATCCAGTAGCAGGAAATAACTCTACTTACCTTAACTTTAGCGTGCTGGATAACGGGTCGAATATTTTCAACATCCATTCCGCAGTAGTTATTGTAGAGAAAAGTAGCGGCACACCAGTTGGCCAGATTCCATACAAGCTTTACGAGTTCAGCGACGTCAGTATACCGTACTCCTTCCCAAATCCTGGAGACTATGTTGTGACCTTGCAGACCAGGATCACTGGAGACGAAAAATACCAGGCGACGCCCCTTGAAGCCAGTTTTGATCTTACTGTTGAGAACCCCAATGGTCTGAGAATCCCGATTGAAGAGTTGATGCTTTTCTATGTCACTCCCGCCGCCATAGCAATTGCAGGGATAGCAATCTACTTGCACTCCATAGGAAAACTCTGACCATACGCTGCCTGTACTATGAACTTAATCACACAATCTTTATGTTGCGTCAGGATTCAGAATGGCTGCGTGAAGCGACAGTTTATCGCGATTGTCTTGCTCGTCGCGCTTGCTTCATCTTCTTCCGCAGGGATAGCGTACGCCCACGGGCTTGGTAACGATGTTGGAGTACCAATAGGCATTGGAGACAAGCAGGTCACGGTAACTGGGAAAATTAGTCCTGCGTCGGTACCCGTTGACGCCTCAATCACTCCCTCGCTTCTGATTAGGGCCTATGACCAAAACAGAAACGACACTATCCGTGGCATAAACTACAACCTTGTCATCGAAGTTCGAAACGAAACCCTGCTCGAGCAGCGCTTCAGGTCTTCCGACGGGTACATTATGGCAAGCTTGGTTCCAGATGAAAATATTCAGCAGGGTCAGGTCATAGGAAAGGAATCTGCCGCTCCTGAAGACCAGATAGAGGTAAGTCAATCAGCTCCTGTCGAGATAAGGAGCAAGATTCTTGCCAGTGGTGGCCTTTACCACCTCAAAGTAACGCTTGAGAAGAGTAGCCCCGGAATAGATCTTCAAAATGACATTAACTTTGATTTGTACATAAGCATAGCTTATTCTCTAAATTTTGCCACAGAAACACCCGATGGTGAGCGCATTATTGTTGTCAAGACTTACTATGACCTGGTTGATGAACTGAACTATCAAAACGGCACGATTTTGTTTTCGATGCCATTTGACTGGGATCCGGACTATGTTAGTCAAGTGCCTTTTTTGCACATGGAAGTCCGGTTCCCAAGATCTATCGAGGCCCTCCAGACCAATAGCTATGTTGGCAGCCTGAATGGAGTGAGCCTTCCAACGACTTCAATTCAGATAGACGACTATGGTTCAGAAGAAAATAGAATTGTGCATTTCGTCATCCCAAATAATCGCCTTGGAAAAATCGCGGAATCGCTTGGAGAAGGAACTAGTAGTGTGGTTTTTAATTTGACAGGGAGCGAGCAGCCTAGGTTTCCGCTGGACTTTCTTTCAGCTCCTGGCGAAAAATACCTCCTCCAGCTCTCCTGGGGTCCAGAAGTTCTCCAAACTGGAATTCCAACAACGTTTGTAATGAATGTGCGCAATCCCATCACAGAGGATGTTTTGAGGAACCCCTCATTCGATTTCGTTATGACTCAGGCAGGAACCGAAATTTACAGGGAGCGCCTGCAAGAAGACTTTGGAGGCTTTGCCAAGAATTACACATTTTCCCAGCCCGGTATAGTAACATTTTCTGCCGCCAATATCAACGGCGAAGGGGAGACTGTCAGGTTGGATCTTGTGGTTCTGCAAGGACCCAGCAACCCCCCATTACAAATTCCCCCACAACAGCCATCAGGCTGCCTAATCGCAACCGCCGCGTTTGGGTCAGAGCTATCGCCTCAGGTACAGTTCCTGCGCAACTTTAGAGAGAATTACATTCTATCCACAAATAGTGGTTCCGCTTTCATGAATACGTTCAACTCGGTCTACTATTCGTTTAGCCCGCAAGTGGCAGACTATGAGCGCGAGCAGCCGTGGTTGCAAGCAGCCGTCAAGGTAGGCCTTTACCCTTTGTTCGGAATACTGACCTTGTCGGAGCGAGCTCACTTTGCCGTAGGAGGAGGGGAGACTGGTGCAATACTTGCTGGGACGGTAGCGAGCATCCTCATCGGCGCAACCTACTTGGTCCCCGTGGGAGTAGCCGCAGCCAAGAAAATCAATGTAAAGTGGATTGTAATATCAATGGGCGCAGCTGGAGCGTTTCTGCTGATTACGATGGCTGAATTGCAGGCTTTGCTGCCTTTTAGCACCGCGGCTCTGATAACCGTGTTCACCGGATCTGCAGCATTGCTTGCGGCGAAGCCTTTGCTACGGCTGCTCGGCAAAGCCTAGGTGCCAGCTATGTTACTATCATGTCTAACTTGTGAGCTTTTCTTGCAATCTTGACCTCTCGGGCGATCCTTCTTCCCATGCTCATGGGATCGTCGTAGAGCAGGCCGGAATATGGCGAACCATCTAGGTAGAGATTAGTCCCTGCGACGATTCTCGCAGAGAACTCAAAGGTCGTAAAGCGGCTCTCGCTGTCGTAGACTCCTTCCAGGCAGAATGGACCAGGCATCCCCGGAGGAACAAGCCTCTCAGATGCACGAACAAAGTTTTCGCCCATCTTGTAAACCTCGTCCAGAAGCGACTCTCGCAGCACAAGCGGCAGGTTTCCTATGACAGTATAAGACGGCTCTCCGCCGGCGCCAAGTTGTTGCTTTGCCGGAATTCTGCCAATTCCATCAATGTCAGATTCATATCTTCTATCAATTCCCAAAAGCTCCAATTCGTTTGTAATCGGAGAATAAAAGTACTGAAGATAGATTGTCACGCCTCTGATGAATTCTTGAATATACAGGTCCTCCTCGCTTCTTATCGCGTTCTGGTCAATCAGCCTTCGTGCGCCCTCTTCAAAGCTCTCCCGGTTCCAGGCGAGGTAGTACCCTTTGCCGCCTGCGGCTCCGTGCAGCTTGACTATGCAAAGGCCGGTAATGTCGTTCTTTGATTTGACCGTTTGCGGAGTCCTGAGTCCTGCCTCGCGCATCAACTTTTCCTTCATTGCTCGATTGGCCTCCCAGCGCAGGATCCATTTGTTCCCAAAGACAGGCACGTCTATTTTTTCAATGTCATCGCTTGACATCTGGGAAATCAATGTGCCGTGTGGGATAAGGACAGCATTCTCTCGCTTGAGCCTCTTCCTGCAGGGATCGCCGAGTATCTCTGAAAAGTTGTCTACTTCGATGATTTCATCTATAAATGGAAAACGCTTGTAGAGGCCGAGCCGTTTTCTTTCTGAAACAAGTAGCGTCCTAAAGCCTTCGTCCTTTGCCCCCTTTAACACCTGAAGCGAGCAATGCGAGCCAAGCGTAGCAATCGAGGATTTCGCGCCAATTACGCGTTTTCTTGCCAAGACAGCACATTGGTGTTTTAGGGAGGTTAAAATCCTTCGCGAAGGATGATGGTGATTTTATAGCGGCATTGAAACCATGATAACGTGCACGACAAGTTAGCACATACGGCAGAGCACGCTTTCATAGGCGCGTTGCAGCACAAGCTGGGCCATACTTTGCAAGTTCGGAAGGTGGAGCACAAAGAGTCAGGAAATACTGCGATTGTTGTTATACCGAATCTCGATCTCCAGATAGTTCTTGATGCCCAAGCCGACGTTAATTCATTGATTGAAAGTGGCAGAAAAGTTACAGAAAGAAGATTCGATTCTCTGGAAGAGGCGAAAAATGCTGTTCAAGGCTTAAGAGCCAACGAAGAGCGGATCTCAGGCGAGGTGCGAGTAATAGAGATAGAGGATCACGACATTGCAGCTTGCGCGATGGAGCATGCGGAAAACATGCGGGAATGTACCTTCTTCCTTGTCACAAGGGTGTCTAAGAGTGGGAGCGAGTATGAAGTTGACTTTGTTGTTGGAAGGCAGGCAAAGGAGATGTCGCTGTTGATTTCCGCAAGAATGATGCGCTTGTGTATCGATCTTGGCGCGAACATCAACACCGTAGAGAATACTGCAAAAAAGCTGAAGGCAGATGGCGAGACTAGCCGCCATAAGCTCAGAGCTCTTAGCAAAGAAAAACTTGAATCAGTCAGTCGGGTCCAGGTAGGCAAGTTCTACCTGCTGAAAGGCACGTTTGCAAACCTTGACGACGATCAAGTTACAGAGTTTGCCGGGGAAAAGATTGCGTCGGAAAATACGCTGGTTTTAGTTGCGAATAGCGGCACAGAAAATGCCAGGTTAGTCTTTGCAAAAAGTGAAAATATGGGCGATATAGACTGCAACGCACTTTTCAAGCGCATTGTAGGAGAAGCCGGGCGCGGAGGGGGCAAGCCTCATTTTGTGACGGGTGTTGTGCGAAATGAAGCGCTACATAGGGTGATGGAAGAGATCACTAGTGAAATTACAAGAAGATCTCTAGATTAGCTCATGAGAGTAGCCAAAGATCGCTGTTCATCGGGCATAAAACCCAACCCTTGACCAATCTTTATATCAATCCTCCCTTAGGATAGACGATGACAATGCATCAGGAACGACAAGATTGACCTCTCCATCAAACGATTGGAAGCTCGAAGGGGACTATTTTGAAGCATGCAACTGCGAAACCGTTTGTCCATGTGTGTTTTTAGGTAATCCCGACCAGGGCGAATGCGACTCTATTGTCGCGTGGCATATTCAAAGTGGTCATTTTGACAAGACTCCCTTGGACGGGCTGAGCGTTGTTGGTGTATTTCATGCTCCTGGCAACATGTTTACTGGTCCAAAATGGAAGGCAGCATTGTACCTGGATGAGAAAGCAAGTAAAGAACAGGCAGACGCTCTCGGAAAGATTTATTCTGGTCAAGCCGGTGGCTTTTTCAGTGTTGTAGCCGGCCTCATCGGAGAACTTGCTGATATTCGCTCAGTTCCTATCAAGTTTGAAATGGATGGCAAGAAAAGAAGGCTTAATGTTCCATCGGCAATTGATCTCTCTATTGAAGGCATCGATGGGGCCGATAAAGACAAAGCGACAACTATCAGTAACGCCCCGATGCTTGTGGCACCTGGTTTCGCGGCTGTCGTTTCCAAGTCTACAAAGAATAGCTACAATGATCATGGCATGAAGTGGGATAACTCAGGCAAGAATGGGTTCTACTCTAGATTTGCCTACTCTCCATGAGTAGGTCTCTCTTTTAATGCAATATTGTCGATTTCTCCCCGCAGCACTTTCTGATCCTGTATCCCGCACAGCCTGATTACTCGAGACTAAGCCTTTCCTACAGACTAGGCCAACCAGCCTAGTTGTTGTGTAAGGTTAAATTAACCTCGTCGGTACAAGCACTGTCTAATTGGGCGAGTTACAGGAAGAGGATCTCGGAAATTGGCGGAGGACGCATTATTCGTCAGAGATCAATCCGTCCATCACCAACGAAGGCACCGAAGTGGTTGTAATGGGCTGGGTCTCTAGTGTCCGCGACCACGGCAACATACAGTTTATCATTGTAAAGGATCCTCATGGCGAAATCCAGGTTACCGCAAAAAAAGGAGATTGCAGCGATTCCCTGTTCGAGATCGCCAAGGAAGTCAAGGAGCACAGCTCTGTCGCAGTGAGAGGCAAGCTCAGACCACAAGAAAAGGCGCCAAATGGTGCAGAGCTAGTGCCAACTGAGCTGAAGGCGTTTTCAATCGCCAGAAAGGCTTCCCCTTTTCTTGTGCAGGGCAAGACCTCCTCGGTTGGTATTGACACCCGGCTCGACCTCAGAGCCGTTGACCTCAGGCGCAGCTACCTTGGAGCAGTGTTTAGGATACGGCAAACGGTCCTGAACGCTGTCAGAGAATTTCTTGCAAGGCAGGGTATTGTTGAAGTAAACACGCCGAAGATGATTGCGACTGCAACAGAAGGAGGTGCTGCTCTGTTCCCGATTTTCTATTACGACAGGGAAGCGTTCCTCGCGCAGAGCCCCCAGCTCTACAAGGAACAGCTGACAATGGCTTTTGAAAGCGTATTTGAAATTGGTCCCATCTTTAGGGCAGAGCCTTCCAGGACAAACAGGCACCTATCAGAAGCGATCTCTATCGATGTCGAGCGCGCATTTCTGGACTATAACGACATCATGTCGCTCTTGGAGCGCATGATACTGAGCATTATCGAATCGGTAAAGGAAAAGAACGAGCAAGACCTAAATTTGATGGAAATCCAGCTGCCACCTGTAGAGCTTCCTTTTCCAAAGTACTCTTACTCTGACCTCATAGACAAGTTGCAGCAGGCCGGCGAGCGTATCCAGTGGGGCGACGACATTTCACCTCAGGTTTTGAAGAGCCTGCAGGACGAAAGGCTCAATGGCTTTTATTTCATAATTGATTGGCCGACTTCGACCAAGCCATTATACGTAAAGCCATCAGCTGTTGACTCGGGAAGAGTCTGTGAGTCATTTGACCTTATGTTCGGCCCGCTTGAATTGTCCTCTGGAAGCACTAGAATAAACAAGAAGGAGCAGCTCGTGGAAAGGATGACAATACAGGGCTTGAAGCCGCAGGCATTTGACTCCCACCTCAGAGTATTTGATTACGGCGTTCCGCCGCACGCTGGCTTTGGCCTAGGGCTCGAGAGACTCATGATGGCACTGACCAAAATAGAAAATATTCGCGACGCAACTTTGTATCCTAGGGACATAGACAGGTTGGCTCCCTAGCATGGCTGTGACAAAAGAACTGGTAGGCCACCTTGGCTGGCTTTCGAGAATCAACCTGACAGAAGAGGAACTTGAACGTAACACCGCTCAAATTGAAGAGATAATCAAGTACTTGGACAAGCTCGACTCTATCGCCTTGAGCGAAGCCGAAACCATCACCACAAAGAAGGATTTTTCTGAGCTTCGCGACGACAACCCGCAGGAATTTGGCTCCGACCCATTTAGAGCGGCTCCAAGAAAGGACGGCTATGTGAAGGGCCCAAGGATGACCTAGAGTGCAGCTATACCGGCTTGATTCTGCACAAGTTGCCGCTGGAATAAGAAATAGGGATTTTTCAGCGGAGGAATACGTCCAGCAGCTGCTGGAGCGAATCGAAAAGGTGGAGCCAAAGGTGAATGCCTTTATCACTGTGATTGGCGAGCCTGCTCTCGAAAGGGCGCGGTGGCTTGACAGGAAAATAAAGGACGGAGAGCAGGTTGGGGCGCTTGCAGGCGTCGCCGTGAGCATCAAGGACAACATTTGCGTAAAGGGGACTAAAACTACGTGCGCATCAAAGATGCTGGACAATTACATTCCTCCTTATGACGCGACTGTCGTGAAAAGGCTTTTTGACGCCGGAGCCATCCTTATCGGCAAGACAAACCTCGACGAATTCGCGATGGGATCGACTACAGAATTTAGCAAAAAAGGCGCTACCAGGAACCCGTGGGACATCGCAAGGGTTCCAGGCGGATCATCGGGAGGAAGCGCCGCCAGCGTCGCTGCTCTTGAGTGTGCCCTGTCGCTAGGCTCTGATACGGGAGGCTCTGTAAGATGCCCGGCAAGTTTCTGCTCGGTATTAGGCCTGAAGCCGACTTATGGACTTGTGAGCAGGTATGGCCTGATATCGTATGCCAATAGCCTAGAACAGATCGGTCCATTTGGAAGGACGGTAGCTGACGTCAGTGCAATGCTGAATGCCATTGCAGGTCAGGATGAACGTGATCACACGACTGCAGGGGATAAAAGGCGCTATACTCCTGGATCGGATAAGCCTCTGCGTATAGGAATTGTCAAGGAATTTACCGAAGGAGCTGACCCCGACATCTCCAAGATTGTATATTCCAGCGCTGAGAAGCTGGAAAGCATTGGCTGCAAGTGCGATCAGGTCACAAGCAGTTCGGTGGAATACGCCTTGGCATCGTACTATACGATTGCAACCGCGGAGGCGAGTAGCAACTTGGCCAGGTATGACAATATGCGTTACGGTTTTGAAATGACTCCAGAAGGCTATGAGTGGAACTCGTATTTTGCAAAGGCTCGCAGCAATTTTGGTGAGGAGGTCAAGCGGAGAATAATTTTGGGTTCATACGTCTTGTCGTCAGGATATTACGGCAAATACTACCTGAAGGCCCAGCAGGTGAGGTCCGTTCTTAGGAAAGAGTTTGCGTCACTCTTCAAGCAATATGATGCACTGATAGGTCCAACTATGCCGATCCTTCCCTTCAAGATAGGTGAAAAGCTAGACGATCCACTAAAGATGTATCTAGTCGACGTTGATACTGTCGTCGCAAACCTGACAGGGATGCCGGCAATTTCAGTGCCTGCAGGATTTGTGGGAAACCTGCCCGTTGGCTTGCAGATAATGGCAGATAACTTCCAAGAGCAGACTATTCTGGATGCTGCGTCGATGCTTGAAAAGTCTGCAGGAATCCAAAGGAGCCCTGATCTTTAGTGGACACAAAGATCGGTCTAGAGGTCCACTGCCAGCTGACGGGCGTGAGGACAAAACTGTTTTGTTCATGTCACTGTGATTACAGGGGAAGGGCTCCGAATTCGAATGTCTGCCCTACCTGCTCGGGTCTTCCAGGGGCACTACCACTCTTGAATAAAAAGTCGATAGAGTTTGCCGCCATGATATCTATCGCAATTGGTTGCAGGATCCCAGACGAAATAGCGTTCTATCGCAAGAACTACTTTTACCCTGATCTCCCCAAGAACTTTCAGCTCACCCAGTACAACGCATATGGAATCACAAGCATCGGAGTCGATGGTGTTCTCCAATACGCAGACGGAAAGAGCGTCAGGATAAGGCGCGTCCAGTTGGAAGAAGATCCCGGCAGGCTGGTCTATGAGACTGGCAGTATGGAGACCAGTACCTATTCATTAATTGACTACAACCGTGCGGGAGTGTCGCTTGTAGAAGTAGTGACAGAGCCGGATTTCGTTGACCCTAAAGACGTCAGGGCATTTCTGGACAAGATAACATCAATAGTAGAGCACCTCGGAATTTGCGATACAAAGCTGGAAGGGTCAGTGCGCTGTGATGCTAACGTATCCATCGAGGGAGGAAACAGGGTCGAAATAAAGAATGTCAGCTCATTCGCTGACGTCGAGAAAGCCCTTCGCTACGAGATAACCCGCCAGACGACGATGGTATCAAGAGACATCGAGGTTAAGGCGGAAACTCGTCATTGGGACGATGCAAGGAAACTAACAAAAGAGTCCAGGACAAAGGAAGAAGAGCAGGATTACCGCTATTTTCCAGAGCCTGATATTCCAAGAGTTGTTCTTGGAAGTGGATTTGCTTCCCAAGTCGCGAGTTCAATGCCAGAGCTTCCGGATGCGAGAAAGGAGCGATTCGTCTCAAAACATGGTCTGTCGGCGCATGTCGCACAGGTGTTAATCGACAATAAGGAACTGGCAGACTTTTTCGAATCAGCTCTTCGGAGTTACAATTCCCCCGGTGAAATTGCAAACTGGATTGTAACCGACCTTTTGGGATTCGTTGACGAGCGACAAAAACAAGAGAAACCAATGCTTGCAGGCCTAAAGATAGGCCCGGAGCATATCGCAGAGCTTGCTAGGATCGTGGACGACGGCACGATAAACAGATCAACTGCAAAGCAAATTCTAGCACAAATTACAAAGACCGGGGAGATGCCAGCTATGATTGCAAAACAGACTCAATCTACAAAAATAGACGACACCGAGGAGCTCGCAAAAGTGATAGACTCTATCTTCAAGTCAGAAACAGGCGCTGTACAGGATGCAAAACAGAACCCAAATGCCGTGAACTTTATCTTTGGAAAAGTGATGAAGGCAACAAACGGTAGGGCCGATCCAAAAGCCGCGCTTGACCTGATCAACAAAAAACTAAAGAACTAAGCGTTAAAGCCTCGGGTCATTTCGTGGCACAGGCTGCTATGCTTTAGCGCCTCACGTTTTTGGTCGTTCTTATCAATGTCAAAGACTATCTTGCAAGTATAGCAGCGGATGAGTATCATGATTAGACGTTGCAAAGTCGTCTCCTTAAGGGTTCCTAGTCGTCGTTATTATCGTCATGGGTCTTCATCGCTGTCACCACGTTCTTGGTACTAATTGTCATTACATAGTGGCATCTTGCCTTGATGTTTCTCAGCATAGTCTTTCAAGAGACTGGCCCTGACGTCATCTGGAGACGGCGTGAGCATGTAGCGGAATCGCTTGGCCTTGCTACTGCATTCATTAGAGAGCCGCTCAATCAACCCTAACCTGATGTTCCGGCTTCCACCGATATAGAGCATCTTCATGCTTGCATGCATGACGAAGACACCTGCAGATTCAGGCACTGAATCTATGTTTGCCTTGGCAAAGTCAAGCCACTGAGACCACTCTTCAGACATTATGGGCAGTCACACCATCTTGTTTCAAATTCGCCCTTGTTCCAGCGAATGACTTGCTGATCCAAGTTCACTGTACCCTTCCGCGCTTCGCCACGATTCCTGCTCATGCTAGTCAATTTGGATTGAGGATATTTTAGGCATTGCCCTTTTCCGGATTTGCCGACTTGGTTGTCCTGTTTCAAAGGATTTTTACTTGTTATTTGGTAATGCGCTTGCTATCGCTCACTACCCTAATTCAATAGAGAATGATGGCTGCTGTAGATTATTTCGGCGGTTCAGCTGGTTCATTGGTTGGTTCCACGGAAAGAATCCCACTAATTTCACCAACTGCCTTTACAGTGCTGCCAGCTTTGATGTTCATCGAACTTTTAGCCCTCCAGTACTCGCCTCCAATGACAACATAACCAACCTTGTCAGGGGATATGTCATCTACAGCCCGTCCCTTTCCAGTAGGATATTTTGTAATAACTTTCTTGATCTTGGTTGCCTTATACGCTTTGTACATCAGAAAGCCAAATAATCCTGCGAACGGAATTAGCAGCATTGATAACGTAGCAATGATTTCATTTGTACGGTTAGCCGGAACAAGCATTGGGTTTACAGGTTGTGCTACAAGCAATGCCATACCAACTGCCAAGACTAAAACGCCGCCCACACCGATTATCCCAAAACCATGCACATGCAACTCGAAGACCAGAAGTCCAGCTCCTATCCCCATTAATGCCAAAGCAGCCCAGTTTACGTCGAATCCTTGGCCGATTAGGCCCAGAATCAGTAGCGCAGCGCCAAGCACTTCCGCACCAAATCCTGGTGAGCTCAGTCCTAGGATTAGGGCCAATACTCCAATTGAAAGGAACATTGTAGAAACTATAGGATCTGAAAGAATCCTTAACAGGCTGACCCTTAGGCTCGGTTCATATTTGATCAGCTGAGCATCCAGCGTGTCAAGAGCGATTTCACCCCCCGTCAGCGTTCTAACCTTTACACCATGAGCCTTTGTTAGGAGGTCTTCTGGGCTCTCCGCAATAGCTTCTATCACATGATTTTTGAGCGCCTTATCTGGTGTCAAGTTATCGTTGTCTGTTACGAACCTAGAAACTTGCGTAGAATTTCTTCCGTGCAGTTCTGCAAGTGTGACAAGTTTTGCAACAATGGCATTTACAAACTTTGTCTCATTCGTTGGTTCTGTTCCGATGACAGGTTGTGAGGAACCTATTGTTGAATATGGTGCCATTGCAGCGTAGTCTGATGCCATGAGTATGATTGTGCCGGCCGACAGCGCGTGCTTTCCTGCAGGATAAACGTACCCTATCACTGGCACACTAGATGATTGCATACTATCAATTATCTTGAATGTAGAATCTGCAGAACCGCCGAATGTGTCCAAGGAAATTAGTATTGCATCATAGTTCCCATCTGATCCCTCCTGAACTGCGGCTGCAACATTGTCTGCTGATGCGGCCGTAATTGGCTCGTTTAATTCAACCCATAGGACTTTCCTATCTTCTGCTTCAGATTGCGATGCAACTAGAGGAAATGAAATTGTAGATAGAAAGAAAATAAGCAGAACAATTCTCATTTACTCTCCTTTTTCTCCTTCTTCGCCTCGAACAAATCCCGAATTTCGTCTCTTATTAGCGCTCTAGTTTTATCGGTTTCCTGCCTTTCCGAACTCTGTATCTTCTCTTTAACGATTCCCAATAATGGACCAAGGTTTCCCGAATCTCCTCCAGTAACAACGATCATATTTCTTTCTCTGGCGATCTCAGCCCATGTTTGCAGTTCCCTCAGCCTCATTGCCGCCATATTCTTCGTGTAGTATTCTGCGGCTTGTGACATCTTTTCTGATGCTATTAATTCGCCTTCAGCCATTATTATCCTGCTCCTCTTCTCCCTTTCAGCCTCTGCTTGCTTTGCTATTGCCCTCTGCATTTCCACGGCTATAGCGACGTCCTTTATTGATACAGCGGATACCTTGACCCCCCACGGGTCTGTAACTTCATCCAGAATAGCTTGCAACCTTTTGTTCAACTCTTCTCTTTTTGTCAGCAATTCATCGAACTCTACTTGGCCCAAAACATCTCGCAAGGTTGTTTGTGACAGAAGGCTGGTAGCAAGGACATAGTCTTGTACCTTAACCACCGCCTGGTTTGCATCATTTACTCTAAAGTAGACGACTGCATCAACATCAACCGTGACGTTATCCTTTGTTATTATTCGCTGTTTTGGAATATCGAGTGTGAGCACTCTCAGATCAATCTTTCGAATCCTATCTATTATGGGTAGTATGATTACAACTCCGGGTCCCTTCGCACCTATCAGTCTGCCGAGCCTAAACACAACAACCCGTTCATATTCTCTAACCACCTTTATCGATGACGCGAGAATAATCAGTATTATGATGGCCACTGCCACACCTGCAAAAGTTTCAGCAGACGGGACTTGAAGCAGTAACCCAGATATCGACATGAGTAGATGTCGTTAGCCTATGAATTAAGCCTTTATTCCAATAGCATGCGTTGGCGGTGTTCATTGAAGCAATGCTTTCTTCACGAATCCATCTTAGCCCGTAGATTTTCTAACAGCTACTTGTTTTGTTATCGTCGACTCGTGGCGCGTTAACCTGGGTGATACCAAGTGGCAGTGGGATCATATCCCGCTTTGACCATAGTATCATCGTGACAAAGGGATACTGCCATCAGTGCAAAGAAGAGGGAGACAGTGCATTGAGGTCACAGATGAGCGTGAGTTGGTGTTACTAAAATTCCATATGAAATGTTCAGTCTGCGGAAGGCCACTTGCTCCATGACATTTGGTAGTAGTCCAGAGGTAATCTGCTTTTGAGTGGCACCAAACAAGTTTCTGATGAAAAAAAGCAGATCGTAAGGAACCTATATTTTTTCAGGAGCTGCAGAAGAATTTATTGCGTTGCAACTTGACTTGGCAATTCCCGAAGTCATAGCTATCCTTAAGGAATCTGGCTTCTACAAAGGAGGATAGTTCTAAGCTACTATGTCGTATGCCCTGGGCAATTCTTCAGTGACGCGTTATACAAGCACATCTATTGATGCCGGCTTTGTCATGAAGCATCTTACATCGATGTCATGGAACATCTTTACGAATTCGCCATGATTACCAAAGACCTTGGCCTAAAGCATTATTCTATATAGATCTCTTTGCGATTTGCTTGAGGTGTGCCACTACTATGGGTAGAAATGCACCCACGTCCGTCACAATTCCGATTGCCTGAGCAGTTCCCCGGTCTATTAGCTTTGTTACCACAGGCTGGCTGATATCCACTGCAACGACCTTTACTGAAGCAGGAAGCATGTTTCCTACTGCGATTGAATGAAGCATTGTTGACAGCATGAGCACCATCTTGGCGCCCTTGGCTATCTCCTTGTACTTTCTTTGAGCCTCGACAACGTCTGTAACTACGTCAGGCAGCGGCCCGTCGTCACGTATAGATCCGGCTAGGACAAAAGGAACTCCCTTTCTTATGCATTCGTACATTACTCCGCTCTTGATTATCTTTTTTTCCACCATCGCTCTGATTCCACCTGCCTTGAATACTTCATTTATTGCCTGCATGTGATTTCTGTGACCCCGTACTGCGAGAGTGCCGTCCTTGACCTTCATTCCAAGGGAAGTTCCCAGCAGCGCATTTTCAATATCGTGTACGGCTAGGGCGTTTCCGGCAAGCAGCCCATCGACAAACCCCATACGAATCAATGATGCAAGTGCTTCAGCTGCTCCGGAGTGCACTAGCACTGGACCGGAGACGACGATTATCTTGCCGCCTGCCTTCTTCGTGTGATAAATATCGCTGGCTACTTTTCGCGCAATATGTTGAGTAGGCCTTTCGCTAGAGCTGGTGCTGCTCATGAACTGGAATATGTCAACACCCTCACGTGGACGTTCCAGCGGAATAATCTTGACACCCCGTTCTCCGACAACGACCATGTCGCCTTTCACAACATCGCGAATCATCTTGCATTCTGCGGATTTTTTCTTTGTGTCAACTACGATGCACTTGTCCATCATCATGTTGTGGACATTTAGCCACCGATTTGCGTGAAATACCTGGCTCGCGTTATTGGTGGTGCTGTAAAAGTCGTCTGGCATCACCATATCTTTCGGCGCAGGTTCGAGCCTTGCTTCTTGGACTGAAACAGGCTGGGCCCCTTCTCTGAATACCAGTTCAAGCATGCTCTCAAGGTGCTCCTGGCTCTTTCCCCTCACCAAAAGCCGGGCATAGCTGGCGTCTTTCTTTTTCTTGCCAACCGAGAACTCTAGGACCTGAAAGTCGCCTTTTACATCCATGATGCTGTCAAAAATCCTCGTCAGGATCATCGAGTCAATAAGATGGCCTTTGACCTCGATTTCCTGCTCGTATTTTTCTGCCAAAGTATCGTTTCGGTAAGACGATGTCAGAGTTATAAGGTTATATCGGAAGCGAGACTTTCCCAAAGTATTCCTGCATGTTCTGTTCAGACTTGAGCTTGGCCACTATCTCGTCCTTGACACCCTCCGTGAACCATTGGGCGATTGACTTGGCAATGCCGTTCCTGTCACAAAGCGCGATCATGAAACCCGCATCTTCTTTCACCAGAGCATACAGATTTTCCTCGCCCACCGGCTCCCACTTGTTGTCCTTGTTATCCTTGAGTGCGAGGGCAGGCATCGCGTGCCCAGTGTAGCGCGTCAGCAGCTCTTGGGCCGCCTTGACTCGCTTTTCACCCATCTTGAGCGCGGTGAAATACTGCATTAGGATAATCGGCTATTGCCAGCGATAAAGCCTTTTCTAGTCGTGGCTCAGAGTGCAATACCAATCATTCCTTTGGGTCATTTCCGTCTAGACTCTTCATCGCCAATCGGAATAGGCATTGCCGCACCTTTAATGTAGATCAGATATTCTTTGAAACGAATCGAGCAAAGGTCTGGCTGACAATGTCATCGCAGTCGCCAACCGCTTTCTTTGCAGATGTGAAAAACGGCTCAAGCAATTGCTTGTCATATCCCTGAGCGGCGTACAGGCTTGCTTGCATGGCCATCTCCAATTTATCGATCCTGTGAACAAAGCGGGCCAGCTCAGTTCGGTTCTCAAGATATTCAGACCAAATTTTCCCATATTTGCGATTTACAGCTGGGGGCAATCCCCGAAGAATTCTGCCCATCGCCTTTTTCTCCTGCAGAACTTTCTCCTTCGCGGAGACGTCGCCCGGCATGTAGTCTCCGACTATTGATTCGGCCAGGTCATGTAGAATAACCATCCTCATTACTAGCTCGGTGTCCAGGCCAAGCACGTCAGCCAAAAGCATTGCGATAGTACAGGTCGCATTGGTATGGTCTGCGACAGACTCTGCAGATCGCACCTTAACCTTTGATACCCAGCCCGCGCGCTTGACTGACTTTAGTTTCAACGCGGACTGGAAAAAAGGATCTAGGTCGTGCACCTCTACCATTTTCTCGAGTCGCCTTCAAGGAGACCCGAGCCGTGGTGAATTCTGTCGATATGCTTTGACAGCTCCTCGTTGTCCTTAAACCTAGACTGGCAGTACGGACATGCAACGCCAGCTTGCTTGTTGGTGTCGGTCATGCCAAAAAGTTGGTGACACCTTACTTTAAAGCTAGTGTCCCCTTGCTGTCCGAGTCACAAGTGCAAGCACATCTGCGGCAGTATGAGTAGTATTCCCTGTAACCGTCGGTGCGACCAGATCGACAAAAAAAGTTAGCACCGCTGTCACTACTGCCATTACGGCCGTAAGCGCGACTATTAGAAAGACATTATTTACCTGTCCCAAGTGCGATGGCAGCCCTTTGCAGATAGAGCATTTTAAGCTTAGCGTGTAAATGTAACTAACAGGTAAAAATATCCGAGCATCAGAATTCTTCTCTCATTAGCCGGAATTAAGTTAGTATGTTTGTCGATATGGCAAATGACTGGCATAATTATGGAAAAATAGCCATTCGTTCTTGGGACTAGTCACTAGCTGGAATATGAGTTGAATATATCAGCCCTTTTCATTGTTCGCGATTTAGTTGGCTGCATTGTGGACGTCCGCAATTGTGAGCTGGCAAAGTGTTGTGCAAAGCCCGACCTAATGTACAAACGCCAAGTAACAACACCCTGCATTCTCAATATCCGGCTTAATACGACGAAAAGAAGAAAAACAAATGCCTTTCACATACCATGGTACATTGACAGTAAAGCAAGGATTACGTCAGAATCTGGGTCAATTTACTATTCTGATAATAGTCAATGCTTTTGTGGGCTCAATGATCGGTCTCGAGCAGACAGTAGTACCGTTAATTGGCAGGAATGAATTTGGCATTGACTCTAACGCAATCATTCTCTCGTTCATCGCCAGTTTCGGCCTAGTAAAGGCCATCCTGAATCTTTACGCTGGCTCGCTGGCAGAAAAGTGGGGCAGAAAGAAGGTCCTGATTTTGGGATGGCTTTTTGGAATGCCTGTTCCTTTCATATTGCTATCTGCGCCTGATTGGAACTGGATTATTTTCGCCAATGTCCTGCTTGGCGTGAATCAGGCTCTAGCTTGGTCGATGACAGTAAACATGAAGATTGACCTCGTAGGCAAAGAAAAGCGAGGACTAGCACTGGGGCTAAATGAATTTTCTGGCTATCTTTCTGTTGCAGTTATCGGCTTTGCAACAGGATATTTGGCATCCATCTATGGGCTAAAGCCATACCCATTTTACCTCGGAATCGGATTTGCAGTCATAGGCAGTCTACTTTCCGTGTTTGCCGTAAGAGACACAAGACAATTCGTACAGCTTGAATTGGAGGGTCACAAGGATCAAACCGGTGAATCAAGTAGCCTTCCCTTCAACCAGGTTTTTGCTCAAACCTCGTGGAAGGACAGAACCCTTCTTGCAGTGAGCCAAGCGGGTCTTGTCAATAACCTTGTCTTTGGCGTGTCCTGGGGTTTGTTTACTTTGTATTTTGCTTCATTCCAGCTGAATGTAAATGAAATTGGATTTCTCAAGTCCTTGCATCCTGCCATATGGGGGATCCTGCAGCTTGGAACTGGATCATTAAGTGATAGGGTAGGTAGAAAATCGCTGATATACAGTGGCATGATTATTCAGGCAGCGGGAATATGGGTCGTGCTATTCGCAAGCTCTACGCTTGGTTGGATTGCAGGGATGTCCTTGATTGGAATTGGAACAGCCCTAGTCTACCCTACCCTGCTTGCTGCAATAAGTGATGTCGCACATCCGCAGTGGCGCGCTACCTCATTAGGAGTATATCGTTTTTGGCGAGACCTGGGTTTTGTGTTTGGAGCAATCGGAATCGGATTCTTGGCTGACATTTTTGGAATTGGCCTAGCAATTCATTCTGTTGCATGGATTGCACTAGCCTCCGGCATCTTTGTTCTCTTTGTGATGCGTGAAACTAGAAGAAAAGAGAGATCAGCCCGCGATCCTCGATAATTGCATGCATTATCGCGCGAGTTCCCGATAAGACCAACTGATGCGAGGTTACTTGTTCCGCCATGCCACGTCGGGCTTGCCAGCCCTCTTGTTGGCGAGGCGCGCCGCAACAAAAAGCAAATCTGAGAGCCTATTGAGGTAAACGATTGTTGAGGGGTTTATGGTCTCGAGCTTTGATAGCGCGACAACCGCGGTCTCGGCCCTTCTTGCCACTCCTCGGCACTGATGCAAGAGCGAAGATTCATCGGTTCCGCCAGGCAAAATAAAATATGAAATCGGCTCCAGCTCTTCCTCAAATTTGTCGATCACAGGCTCGAGCGCCGACGCCATTTTTTCTTCGACACGCGGCGTGCCATGTTGACTGTCGGGATAGCTGGAATCAGCAAGATCAGAGCCAAGGACAAAGAGGTCGTTTTGAACTTTTACCAATACGTCGAAAAGATCGTGAAGACCTTCCTGCCTTGACAGGAATGCCAATGCAACGCCGATGTTTGAATTAAGCTCATCAACCGCGCCATAGGCCACAATCCTCGGATCTGACTTTGGCACCCGCTTTCCTCCGATAAGCCCCGTCTCTCCCTTGTCGCCGGTCCTGGTATAGATCTTCATGTCCGTAGTGCATCGACGAGATCATTTAAGATTATAGCTTGCGGGCAGAAGAATTGACCACTGTATTAAAATAGGTCTCTTCAAACTTTATCATGAATGAAAAGGATCGCGATAGTAGACGACGAGCCGGACATCACTGCTGTCCTAAAGAAGGGACTGGAACAGAACGGCTTTGCGGTCGATACATTCAACGATCCGCGAGTTGCGCTGTCAAACTTCAAGCCACAATATTATGATTTGATGATAATCGACATCAGAATGCCCCACATTAACGGCTTTGACCTCTATAGGGAACTTAAGAAGAAGGACAGCTCTGTCAGAGTCTGCTTTTTGACAGCATTTGAAATCTATTACGAAGAATTCAGAAAGATGTTTCCAAACATCGACGTACGGGCATTTGTAAGAAAGCCAGTGGGCATTGCAGCCCTTGTCAAGCAAATTAACGCCGTGATAGAAGTGCCCTAGGCTGCGACTCTTTGCTTGAAATATCTTACCAATCTAATGGCGTCCATCTCTTTGAGGCTCCTTCTGCTTGACGAGATATATTGTTGAAATGCATCAAGATCTCCGCCTAGCGAGCCGTGGCGTCTCTTAGTTTCTTCAATAATGTCAGGATAATTTCGTTGTGGAAAATAGATATCCTTTGCCACCCGAGCGATAATTCGCTTCGACTTTGTTCCTATTATCCCCTTTTTCTTGGCGAGGAATAAGTTGAAACGGATGTCTACCATTGCCTCCGACTGCAGCCTATAGTCGCCGTCTGGAGAAAAAGTGACTGCCACCTCGTCGTCGGCGCTAAGCCTCCCTTTCTTGTACAGTTCGAAGATCTTGCCGATGCCAACCATTCCGAATTTTTCCAGCTCGACCGCGCGAAGTGCCCCTAGGCTTGCTGCACCGGCTATCACGACGCCCTGCTTCCTGGCAAGCTGATAGACTTCAATCGGGCTCGGAGGGTAGTCCTGCAAAAATACACCATCAACCAGGCCAACCAGTTTGGCATCAGGATCGGAAGCGAGTTTTAGCAAGTCGCCCTTTTTTGCAGGTCCCCTATAGTCTGCCTCAGGCAGAATTGATCTTGCCTTCTCATGGCTCAGGGACGGGCCCAGATAGATTATCGGCTTTGCCACTGCCTAAAACACGTCCTGGCCCTCTGGCCCATCACCGACTTTGTAATCTTGAAAGTCTCTAGCCCCGGAACTATTGCTCTGACGACCGGAATGTTGATCTCTGGGTTCGTCAGGTCCACGATTATCACTTTGCCTAGGCCGACGTCCTTGAGCCTCGACACTATTAATTTAATGTCATCGAGAATATCCTCATTGAAGAACGTTGCAATTTCGGAAAATTTTTTCGTGATTGTAGACGGCATGAATTGCCAAGCACGCCTGTCGTCGGTATTGCTCTCCCCGTACCTAATCTTGCGTAGGTCGTCCCTTGCACCTTGGATATTGGCCGCCCTTGTCTGCGATACTTCAGTGATTGCGCGAAGCAATGCTATTCGGGCATCAGGGTGCGTTCCATGGCCTTCGGCAAGGTAGCCGTAATCGTGAGACACCCACTCCACGCTGCTTGCGTTGAAAGTAGGAATGCCTGTATCAGAAGTTATGTCTTTGATTGTGAGCGATATCCCAACCTTCCGGAACTTTTCCACAAGATCTCTAACAGGCTGAAAATCAACTTCACTTATGTCTAAGTCTGGAAAGATGCTTGGATCGTCGACGAACTTGTCGGATGGCATTGGGGATAACCCAAAGCCTGCGGATGCAAGCGAATGTGTAAGCGAACGAAGCAAATGGAATGGAATCGCGCTTGCCCTCAGTTCCGCAAGGCTCATTGCGTCACGCTCTATTACTTCGCAGAGAGCATGGCAGATCGCCTCTTCGATGACGTTTCCAGATGCCAATCCATTAGTGTGAAAATATGCGAAAGGATTTACAGCAGGGGGAGAAGGCGTATAGCGAAAGAGTGCTATTGACGCGGGGACCATGATTTCCTCGCCTGTTACAAGATCAAAGCCGGCTAGCCAGTCCATCAACATCTGATCCCTGTATTCAAATCGGACAGGCTCGATAATTTCGTCGGGGTGCAACACCTTGTGGCTCTTGGCAAGCTCTTCATAGCTCGATCTGACGAAATTTCTCGTTCCAGTTGCTGGGAGTGATGAATAGCGCTCAATGCTCTCCATAAGCGCGCTCGCCATTGCATGTTGCTTCGTGGGCCCCTTGCCGCTGTACACCCAGATGTAGTCCTCAGTTCCAGGGAGGACTGCGGAAAAGTTGGGAATGCGGAGCACGTCCATGTCAGTAATGTCGGCAAGCCGCGTCACTCCAATCTTGCTCTGAAGCGGAATCACTTTTTCAAGCGTTTCCTTTGCCGGCCTAATTCTGGAAGTGCCGTTGACGGTCCACTTTTTCCTACTATGGAGCTGCACTGATCAGCAAGTCTTGCGCAAGTTCATATCAAGCTTTCCTCTTAGGGAATTCATGAAGGTCGGTTGCCTGACATCTCATGCATGCTTGCGGCTCCGATTCTGTAAGGTAATTGATGTAAAAACATTTTGCACACTGGAGTCTTGACAGCTTGCCTTCAAGATTTAGCTCGTTGCCGTTCTGTTTGAGAACATTTCTGGAAACTAGGCTAGCTACAACAGGCACCATTGACTCCGAGAGACGGGTAGGATCTTGGTTCTTGTAACGGAGATACAGTGTCACCATCTCGTTAGGCAGCGATTCCATCCTAAATACAGTCTTGCCTGCGTTACTCTGCCGAAAGAAGTGATCGCGAATATACCAATCAAGTTCCCGCGTGGATGAATCAATGCCAGACATTTCCAAGAATTTGGCGACCAAGGACTATATTTAAACGATGAAAATCCTAAACAAGGGTTATAACCCACATGTCCATTATCTTCAACGTTGGGCGCCGGCAGCAAGAACTATGAAAAACTGTGCGATGAAATTTTCGCCCTTGACCGACGCATCAGGTTTGTAGGCGTGATAGACAAGATGGGCAATTTGGTGGCAGGCGGCATGAAGAAAGGCATTAGGCCACTTGAGCCTAGGGAAGAAAGGCGCAAATTGTACCTAGAGTTTGCCCTCAGAAACGCGATGCGCCAGGAATTTGATTCAAAGTTTGGCAGAGTCATCTACACTCTTTCAGAGCGCGAAAAGATCAAGCTCACGTCATTTCCCATGGGAGAGAGCCTGGTACTGGTTTCGATCGACAGAGACGGCGACCATGAGAAGATTATTCACCGAATTCTAAAGTTAGTCCCCAACTGACGATTATATACTTGCCCGTTAATCATAGCTGCCATGCCTGCCAGCCCGAAAAAGCACAGAGGCATGGACCGCGCAGCCGGAGCCGACAGCGATGACCTGACCGTGAAAAACGTGACGGGTAAGGAGCTCAGCCAAGTTGAGGAGCTGAGTGCTCGATTGACCACTCTTGTCGAAATGCTAGACGAAAAAGGAATCCTGAACAAGAAAGAGTACCACAGAACCGTCGCGATGCGTCTTCACGAGATATCAAAGGCAGGAGCAATTAAAGAACTGGACGAAGAGTTGTAATAATGTCTTCGGTGCGGACAAGCAGGATTATTGCACTTGCGATTCTTGCAGGATTGATCGCAGGCGGCTTTTTGGCTGCGCTCCAGTTAGCGATCGTCCAGCCTTACATGAATTTGCTTGTTGATGGTATTATTGACGAACTCTTGGCCGATGGCGAGTTTGACGAAGAATTATTCGACTCTCACGCCAGGTCGGTATATCAAAGCCAGACGGTGGGCTCTGCCGTAATGGGGGTTGCAGCCGGCGCGCTCATCGGTGGAGTATGCGCGGTTGGCAGAAGTAAAGCCGGAATTGGGAATGCGATATTAATTGCGGGAATCGCTTGGTTTGTCCTATATGCAGTGCCGGCGGCAAAGT
The DNA here is from genome assembly GCA_036004585.1 of Nitrososphaera sp. GTDB lineage: Archaea > Thermoproteota > Nitrososphaeria > Nitrososphaerales > Nitrososphaeraceae > Nitrososphaera. The sequence continues at coordinate 44,542 of DASYRH010000116.1, forward strand.
ATCCTCTCAGTCCCATAGCAATGTATAGTGAGGAGGCGGCGGCTGAATACTACCCGCTGTATTTTTCCTATCTGGTCCTTTCCGGACTCGCAGCTCTAGTAGTGGCAGCAGCGTTCAGAAAGGTCTCAAGAAGGAACAAGTTTTTCGGAATGGCTGCAGCATATCTCCTCATAGTTGCAGTTGCATATGCTATTTTTCCAAACTATGATCATGATTCGACATTTGATCAATCGCTTCTCAATTCATGGCGGGCGGCGGTTTCAGCTGCAATGGCCGCGTTCTGGTTTTCTGTCGGCACAATTTCAGGCCTATTGTGGGAGTTTGGGTCGGCGAAAAAAGAATAATAAAGAAAAGTACGAGGTAGACACGCGTAGCCTACTCCCAGATCCCGTCCGTCACGCTACTTGTGTCTGTACCATTTAGATCCAGCACGCCCGTGGAATTCTTGTTCCAGAGGTATGCCAGCGCTAGAGAATCTGAAGATATTCTTGCAAAGATTGGAGAAAAGACTATCGTGGAAAAAGTCGTTGAAAGCTGTTTCATTGTGAGGCGCTGCGAATAAAAATGATATATGGAATCTAGGAAATAATCCCGGCTCTTTCCAGCTAGATGAATCTGCCAAACAGCTTTGTGTATAGCAGGAAAGAGAGAATCGACGGCGGTATCAGGCCTACCATAAAGACATTCGGAGCCATGTCTCCCGGTATGTCCATTTCATCGATCAAAACTATGATGCCAAAAAATGATACGAGCAGAGTAATAATGAAAAAGAACACGATTGCCACTAGAAAGCCAACAGTCCTCACCGTGGTCCGCGAGGGTTCTTTCGCGACCTCTGCCATGTTGAGTCCTAAGGACAACCGCTATAATAGGCTAATGATGCGCCGCAGAGTTGCGAGATGGAGATTGAGCGATTGAGTCTACCGACTGAGAACTTCAGTAATTACTCTTTTCAAGTTTTCAAGGCTAACGGGCTTTTTCATATCTTCAACTATGCATTTCCGCTCCCTCAAGTCCTGTAGCATCTTTTCGTCCAAGTCAAAAGCGCTTATCATTATGGTCTTTGTGCCGTTCATCTTTTTTATCTGGCAAGCAACAGCGTCGCCCAACATGTCTCCTAGCCGATAGTCAAGCAATAGGACATCGATACTGCGTCCCAGTTCCTTTTCCCTGCGATATTGCAATAGGCAGCTTTCGCCTGAAGAGGCAGTAATAACGTTGAATTTCTCCCTTATGAACTTGGAATACAATCGCAGAATATCGTCCTCATCATCGCAGATCATGACCGTAGCCTTATTGTCCGAGCGTCTTGTGTTGTTATTTGAACTACTGTTCAATTCTTTCCCTTTCTATTACTTGTGCGTTCGCAACCTCCGTGCGAGGGGGCACTTGTGGATCTTTCAGGTAGGGCAGGCTAAAGAAAAATGTTGCGCCACTCCCGTCTGCGTTGTTCCCTGCCCACATCGTGCCTCCGTGAGCTTCGATGATATTTTTTGATATGAAAAGGCCCAGGCCTGTCCCAGACTCAGAGCCTGTCGCAAATTTGGTGAATAACCGAGGGACAATCGACTCGTCAATTCCCGTGCCCGTATCCCTTATTGATACTACGACCTTGTCAGGTTGCTCGATCGTCGACTTTATCGTGATGGAACCGGATTTAGTAAATTTCATTGAATTCCCAATCAGGTTTGACAGCACTTCAAAGATTCTAATCAAATCTGCTTCAATCATTATTGGTTCGCCGGGCTCTTCGTAGGTGATGATGGCTTTCCTGTCTTCCTTGCGGCCGCCATTGTGTCGCTGATAATCATATACGACAGCTTTTATTTTCTCCACAAGATCAAATCTTTCCTTCTTGAGTCGGAGCGACTGGCTCTCGATTCTTGTTACGTCGAGGATATTTTCAGTCAGTTTTTCAAGCCTACTTGCGTTCCTGTACAGCATGTCAACTTCCTCAATGTCAAGCTCGACTTTTCCATCAATCGCCTTGGAACCATGCTTCTCCTGCGCCATCAGTCGGGCCATCTCTGCAACACCCTTTATTGGCTGCACAGGAGTCCGCAGCTCGTGCGCGGCAATGTTGATGAATTCTGCTTGCATTTTGTCGTGAACTTTGAGCTGCTCATTTGCTTCCTTTAGGCTTGCCGTCCTTTCTTCGACGATTTGTTCAAGCCTCCTGTTCCAAATTAGCACGATAATAGCGACTACGACAGTGACTGCGGAAACGGCGGCAATCACGCCCAGGCTAAAGTTACGGACTTGTTCGATTAGCGGATTGACTGTTGCAGCAAAATTATGCGGAGCTGTTACATAGAGTGTTAGAAAATGGTAGCCAGTAGTCTGGTTAGTGTTAATACCCGCGTCGGCATTTACGACTATTGGAAGGTAGGTTACGGTGCTTGTTGCCCCGTTTACTGTGGAAAAGTCTCTTGAGTCGCCTGATCCCGAAAGCGATGCCGTCATAAAGTCGTTGAATTCTGCGACGTCCGCCTTAGAGGCAAACGCAGGCTTGAGTAGAGATTGAATCTTTTCACCGAAAAGGTTTTCGCCCACTAGAGTCGCGTTTGAAGTATAGACTAATACACCGTTGGGATCAATAAGGCCGATCGAGCTTTCCAGTTCTTTGGAGGTCTGGCTCTTTATTGTGTCGCCCAACGTATCGGCTCGAATTGAAGCAACTATTACTCCCTCAAATGACCTCGGCCCGGTGTCATCTCCCGAGAGAATTGGATACGAAAAGAACACGCGCTGGCTCTTATCCACGGGCGATTGTACTACCGGACTAAAGTATGGTTGACCAGTTTGCAATGGGTTAGTGAAATATGGTCTATCACTTACGTCAAAGCCCTGATACAGCTCACGTTCTGTGGTGTTTGTAAAGGCGCTAGACCATACCGTCTTGCCCTGCTTGTCCAGCCAAAAGTAACGATCAGTTACATCGCCAGTAATAGCCTGTCTATCGTTGATAATTATACTCCCTTTCTCTATATCGCCTGATGTGATTAAGGGAGAATTGGCCGCGGTAAGCGCATGTCCTACCACAATTGCGATATTATTTTCAAGAATCTTGTCTAGGTGAAATGCCTCCGCCCTAGCTTGGCGTCCCAAATCGGCTCTGACTGTCTCATTAATCTGATCGGACACGGATAGGAAATAAGCATAGGAGAAAAGAGACAGCGTCACACCGACAGCGATTACAATGGAGAGCAACCCGATGAGCCTTTTGCTGCCGCTCCGCACGTAGGGCTTCTGGTCGGATGAAGACGGCACTATTCCAAACTGTAATTCTCTCGTCCTTTTATTTTGATATGGTAAAATGTTATAGAATATGTGGAAGCGAGAGGAAGTATGTCCTCAAATTCTAGCACAGCCGTGTTACTAATGCTGAATAGGCTGGACTATGCTATCCGATGCTGAACATATTCAAACGACTGTAAGGAGAAGAATGCAGGCTAGATTAAGACTGTGAGAAACGGATGTCGCATGTTGAAAATGAATAATTTTTCATTCTCGCCCTTTTCCTTTACAGCATTCGCTGAACCCTTATGAATGGCGCCGGGAGAGGGATTTGAACCCTCGGGACCCTTACGGGTCACAAGCTGGCCGGTTGACGCACAATTCCAGGCTTGCGCCCTACCGGGCTAGGCGACCCCGGCAACACACAGCGTTTGTAATCAGGTCTGTATTTATGTTATTAGACTGGGAACAAGAATAATTCCCGATCTGCGCATGAAGGTCATGACCTAATGCACGCATGGAATCGCTAATTTCAGAAAATGTCTAAATAGCTCGTCGCGTGGCATCAGGCATGGAAAGAGGACCCACGGATTCTGGAAATAGCTTGAGCATGCAAGGACGGTTCATGTATGCTGATTACTCTCCGCTCGAAGATGACAGAAACCTTGTAGACGTTATCAAGGAATTTGTCGCTCTCGTATCGAGAATCGGGAGGCTAGACGTAAACAACAGAAAGCTGTCTTCGCTTGCCTCGGATTCGGACAGGTTGCGTCAGGATATCATTGCCTCCATTAAGCACATCAAAACGGATACGACTTTTACCATGGAAAAATTCCATGACGAACATGCTGATTTACTTTCTAATGAACTTCTCACAAAGGGTGCCGCGCTTTTACTTGATACAAAAAGATCGCTATCAGACTTGCTTGCCAATACAGAATCCGGCTTTGATGAACAGCATTCAAAGTACAGGGAAAAGATAACTGCTAAGGTAGTTGAAAACAATAGTACAGCTTCAACTCTTGTCCAGGGATGGCTGTCAGGCGACCACAGGAGCCTCCCTCGTACAATCCTGTCACACCTAGATGTCACAATTAGCGTCTCGCTCGATAAAAAAACTGGAAAGAACTATGATATCGTCCGACGTGCTTCGTCTGCCACAGTAGTCGACCCTGGAGCAGAATCCAATA